>DIFE01000114.1:56022-57073 GCA_002418985.1 Deltaproteobacteria bacterium UBA5756 | reverse complement strand
GAAGATGCCGGAATGACGGGGGAAGGCAGTGTTGGAATGATGGAGGAAGAATATGGGGGACTATGCGTTAGTTTGTGACTGTCCGGAAAGAGGTTGACCTTTATATTATTTTGGACAGATGTGGGTAAGGGGTTATGGGAAAACAAAAAGACCCGGTCTTTCCCATCGCCTATGACCTATTACCCATAACCCGTCCTCTCAATCCTCTTTCTTAAATCCTCTCTTGATAATAGCCTGAAGAGATGCGGTGATGTCTTTGCCTTCGTAGGCGATGCGATAGAGTTCCTCTGTGATGGGCATGTCAACGCCGAGCTTCCGGGCAAGGTTGTAGACGGCATTGATGGTGTAATAGCCCTCCACGACGGTTTTCCGGGAGGCGATGATGTCGGCCGACTTCCTTCCCGAAGCGAGTTCTATTCCGAAAATCCTGTTCCTGCTGAGATTTCCATAGGATGTAAGGATGAGGTCGCCCATGCCGGACAGGCCCATGAAGGTTGTCTCGCTGGCGCCGAGGGCCCTGCCGAGGCGCTTGATCTCGGCGATGGCGCGGGTGGTGAAGGCCGCCTGGGTGTTCATCCCGAAATGAAGGCCCTCAATGATCCCCGAACCTATGGCCATTACGTTCTTCAAGGCTCCGCCCAGCTCCACCCCGATTATGTCGTCAACGCGATATACGCGGAAGTAGTCGCTGTGAATCTGCTGCTGCATGGTGAATGAAAAATCCATGTTTCTCGATGCCACAACGGCCGCAGTAAAGAGGCCCTGCGCCACCTCACGGGCAAAAGACGGGCCCGAAAGCGTTGCTATCGTCTCACCAGCCGATCCCGTTATCTCTTCGATTACCTCGTTCATCAGCTTGAGCGTGGAGCGCTCGATACCTTTGGTCAAAATGAGCAATCTCTTGCCCGCAAGCTTTTCAGCAAAAGGCGTCAATGTTTCACGAAGGGCAAAGGAAGGAGTCGCAATGACGATGGTATCGGCAAAATCCAGCACATCATTGATATCGTTGGTATAATCAATCGAGTTATCGAGCCTGAACCCCGGAAGAAAG
>DIFE01000114.1:0-56002 GCA_002418985.1 Deltaproteobacteria bacterium UBA5756 | reverse complement strand
CCCACAAGAGTATGCGTTTCCCGGTTCGGGCAAGATGGATGGCGAAAGCCGTTCCCCAGGCGCCGGCGCCGATGACCCCTATGTTCATTCGTTCCCGTCCACAACGTCGACACCTTCTATGATTTCACCTTCTTCAACGATGGCAACGCCGCTTATGACCTCGCCCTGCCTGAGTCCCATCAGTTTGACGCCAAGGCCCCCCCGTTTCTGTACTGGTATGTTGCTGGAGCGGAACCTGATAGTTCTGCCGGTATCCGTCACAAGGATCACGTCCTGCTTTTCGCTCAGGCGGTTGAGGCTCACAACTCTTCCGTTCTTGGTTCCGGATCTGACATTGATGATGCCCGAGCCGCCGCGCGCCTGCAGACGATAGTCTGAGCACGGGGCGCACTTACCGTAGCCCTTTTCTGTGACTGTGAAGATCGTCGAGGATTCATCCACCTCTACGACGGAGACCACCTCGTCGGAGGCCTTCTTGAACCGTATGCCGCGAACGCCGTATGCTGATCTGCCCATGGGACGTATCTGGTTTTCGCTGAATCGTATTGCAAGCCCGAACTTGGTGCCGATCATGATTTCGCCGTTCCCTCTCGTCTCGAGGACGCTGATGAGGCTGTCGTCTTCGGGAAGGGTAATGGCCTTTATACCCGTGGACCTGATGTTCTTGAGGAGATCGAGGCTGAGTCTCTTCACATGACCTTTCTTCGTGACGAAGAAGAGGAAACGGTCCTCCGAATATTCCTTGACGTGCGCGACCGCCGTTATGTGCTCGTTCTTTTCAAGATTGATAAGATGGACGACAGGCTTGCCCTTTGACGTAAGGGAGGCCTCGGGTATCGTGTGGACCCTTACCGCGTGGACCTTGCCCGTGTTCGTGAAGAAGAGAATATTGGAGTGCGTGGACGCTATGTAGAGGTGGTCTACGAAATCTTCCTCGCGCACCACGATGCCCGTCCTTCCTTTACCGCCGCGCATCTGGTTGTGGTACTGGTCGAGGGAGGTCCTCTTGATGTATCCCTTGTTGGTGATCGTCACGACAACTTCTTCTTCCTTGATCATGTCCTCAAGGGTTATCTCGGGAAAGTAATCAACGATCTCTGTAAGGCGTTTGTCACCGTACTTGTCGCGAACCTCCGTCAGTTCCTGCTTCACAATGTCGATCAGGATGGATTCGTTTGCCAGCACCAACCTCAGACGGTCGATTTCATCGGATGTGTTCTTGTAGTCGTCAAGGATCTTCGTGCGCTCCAGCGAGGTCAGGCGCTGAAGGCGCATTTCGAGAATATTTGTGGCCTGCTTCTCGGAGAAGGAGAAACGCGCTATAAGGGCCTCGCGTGCATCGGCCGTACTGGCCGATGCCTTGATCATGGCGATAACCTCATCGATATGATCGAGGGCCGTTTTGAGGCCTTCCAGGAGATGGAGTCGGTCGAGTGCCTTGTTAAGCTCGAAGGTGGACCTCTTCGTGACGATTTCCTTACGGAACTCGACGAACTCGTGAAGCATTTCTTTCAGGTTGAGCATTTTTGGTTCGTTGTTGACTATGGTCAGGAAAATGATACCGAATGTTGTCTGGAGCTGGGTGTGTTTATAAAGCTTGTTCAGTATGGGGATCGCTATCTCGCCCTTCTTGAGGTCGATGACGATACGCATTCCCTCCCTGCTTGATTCGTCCTTGATGTTCGATATACCTTCGATCCTCTTTGTGTTGATCAGTTCGACGATGTTCTCGATAAGGCGCGCCTTGTTTACCTGGTAGGGTATTTCGGTGACGACGATCGCCTCCCGGCCGTCTTTCTTTCTCGTCTCGATGTCTGCCCGGGCACGAAGGACGATATGTCCCCTGCCGCTCTGGTAGGCTTCAATTATACCCTGCCTGCCGTAGATGATGCCCTGGGTTGGAAAGTCCGGCCCCGGTATGATCTCCATGAGTTTTTCCAGGGGAATGTCGCTATTTTCGATGAACGCGATGAGTCCGTTGATGACCTCCGTCGTGTTGTGGGGAGGTATGTTCGTAGCCATCCCAACGGCTATTCCCGACGAACCGTTGACCAGGAGATTGGGTATCCTCGACGGAAGGACAAGGGGTTCCACGAGGGAATCGTCGTAATTCGGCCTGAAAAGAACGGTCTGTTTTTCGATGTCCTTAAGAATCTCCTCGGCAATGCGGGACAGCCGTATCTCTGTGTAACGCATTGCAGCCGGGGCGTCGCCGTCGACGGAGCCGAAGTTCCCCTGGCCGTCCACAAGGGGATAGCGCAGCGAGAAATCCTGCACCATCCTTGTGATGGCGTCGTATACCGCCTGATCGCCATGGGGATGGAACTTGCCTATGACGTCACCGACGACCCTGGCGGATTTCTTGTAAGGCTTGTCGTGAGTATTGTTCAACTCGTACATTGCGTACAGTATTCTTCGATGAACGGGCTTCAGTCCGTCCCTGATATCAGGCAACGCGCGGCCGATGATGGTGCTCATCGCGTAGTCGAGATAAGAGCGCTTCATCTCCTCTTCTATCGGGACGTTGACAACAGATGACTGCATGAATGTTCCTCCAGGATGATTCTGTAATTGTTTCCTTACTCTACCATATTCTGGAAGGGCTGTAAATGCGGGGAAAGGGTTAAATTTACAGACGGACAGGAGATACCGGATCTTGAAAATGCGGTGATTCCATGCTGGCTGCAGGAGGGCGATTCCTGTGAGCGCAAGCTCTTAATATCTAATGTGCATTTTCAAGAACCAGTTGACAATCATCGGAGCATCGTGGAAAATAGTGACAATGAAATATCTGCCTGTAATCGTCGTCGTTATCTCGCTGGCGTTTTTCCTTCCTTCCTGCGGCAAGGAGGCAAAGAGCCTCAAAGAGGAGCTCAGGGTCATAAAGGAAGAGAATAGTTTCCTGAAGGCCGAGAATATCGCCCTCAAGAAAGAAGTCGAGGAGCTCTATAGGAAGCTGGAAGAAAGGGAGAAGGTCAAGGCGGTACCTGAGGCATCGGCAAAGCCCGACGGTCTGAAAAAGGAAGCCAGGCCCCCCGCACCGGACAAGCCTGCCGACAAACCTGCAAAACCGGATGTGGAAAAAAAGAAACCGGAAGCCGATAAACCGAGATAGGACTCCCGGGTTCTTTCAGACATTGTGACCCGCGCAGTTACAGGATTCTCCACAAAAACAGCTATGGAACGCATGAGGAATATATCCCTTGTAGTGGAATATGAGGGGACGAACTACCACGGGTGGCAATGCCAGCCGAATGGAATTACGATTGAACAAACCTTAAGGGCCGCCCTTGAAAAGATCCTCGATCACCCCGTTAAGATGTACAGTGCCGGAAGAACCGACGCGGGTGTCCATGCCTTTGGCCAGGTTGTCAATTTCCGCACCGAAAAAGGGATCGATCTGACGGGTATAGAGCGCGGATTGAACAGCATGCTGCCCTACGATATCAGGATCAGGTCCGCCATGGAAAGGGAATCGTCCTTTCATGCCCGCTATTCCGCCAGAAGCAAGACATATATATATACCATCCATAACGCCCCCCGGCATTCCCCGTTTTCTGTCCGCTACTCCTGGCACGTACCCTACGCCCTGGACGTTTCCCTGATGAACAGGGGGATCAGTATGATCGTGGGCAGGCACGATTTCGCATCCTTCAAAAAGAAGAACGAGCCCTATCGAAGCTGCGAAAGGGAGGTGTTGAAGGCGCGGGTTACCAGGAGAGGCGCCTACATTTATGTTGTCATTGAGGCAACGGGTTTTCTGAGATACATGGTGCGCAATATCGTGGGAACGCTGGCGCTTTTGGGCCGGGGAAAGATGACCTCGGATGATTTCGAAAGGATCCTCAATGCACGGGACCGCGACGAGGCCGGTCCGACCGCTCCACCGCAGGGACTCTTTCTCAGAAGGATAAAGTACTAGAGGACGGTTTAGGGTTTAGGGTTTAAAAAATGAAGGGTGAATCAGGTATGGGTGAGTTCAGGATTGTTGCTACGGCGGCTTTTGGTCTTGAGTCCGTTGTTGCACGGGAATTGAAGGGGCTTGGATTTGAAGGCGTATCCTCGGAGAACGGGCGTTTGTCTTTTTCCGGGAACGTGAGGGATGTAGCTAAAGCCAATATATGGCTCAGGACTGCAGACAGGGTGCTTATCGAGATTGCCCGTTTTGCCTGCTCCGATTTCGAAGAGCTGTTTCAGGGTGTTCTCAATGTCCCCTGGGAAAAGATGATACCTTTTGAGGGAGTGGTGCATGTGACCGGCCGGTCTGTGAAATCGAAACTTTCGAGCGTTCCGGCCTGTCAATCGGTTGTGAAAAAAGCAGTGATCCAGGCAATGAAAAGAAGATATCGTTCCGAGGCCTTTCCTGAAACGGGACCGCTTTTCGGAATAGAGGTATCGCTCCACAAAGATGTGGCGACTATCGATTTGAATACCAGCGGCCCGGGGCTTCACAAGAGGGGATACAGGACCGGTACGGGGGAAGCAGCACTGAAAGAAACGCTGGCCGCCGGGCTCGTCTACCTCAGTCGCTGGAAACCGGGCACGGCACTCGTCGATCCCTTTTGCGGATCCGGAACGATCGCCATCGAGGCGGCGATGATGGGGAAAAATATCGCTCCGGGCGTTACCCGGGGTTTCGCGTCCGAAAAATGGCCATTTGTGTCTCCCGACGTCTGGGAGGATGTCAGGCGGGAGGCCAGGAGTCTGGCGAACAAAGAGCAACTGCACATTGGGGCATCCGATGTCGACGATTCCGTATTGCTCAAAGCCCGTCAAAACGCGCGGCATGCGGGCGTAGTATCCTCGGTCGATTTTAGCAGACGGGATTTCAGGGAATTTCCCTTCGATACAACGGGAGGTGTCGTCATCTGCAACCCGCCCTATGGAGAACGCTCTGGAGACAAGAAAACGGCAGGCGAACTCATCAAGGACATGGGCAGAGTTTTCGGACAGCTCACGAATTGGTCTTTTTTTATCCTTACAGGATTTGAAGAATTCGAGAGGTACTATGGGAAACGGGCAGATCAAAACCGCAAGCTCTATAACGGCCGGATAAAGTGCTATCTATACGAATACTTCGGCCACCCTCTCAAGTGATATTCATCCCGTAGGAAGGACCATGGCATCTATCCCATTACCTATCACCCGGAACCCATTACCTGCTTTCTTTACTTTATCTCCGCTGTGCAGTGGGCGCATTTCGTTGCCTTCACGGGTATAGCCGAGAGGCAGTAGGGACATTCCCTGGTATCGGGCTCCGGCGGAGCGGGTTCTTTTCTCAGCCTGTTGACGTTCTTGACCAGGATAAACACACAAAAGGCGACCACGAGAAAGCTGATGATGGTGTTGATAAAGGCGCCGTAGTTTATCGTGACCGCGCCGGCAGCTTTGGCTAGCGCCAGTGTCTCGTATGGGCCGGGGACCTTGCCGTCTTTCAACAGGGCGAACAAATTGGTAAAATCGATATTTCCCAGGAGGAGCCCTATCGGCGGCATGATGACGTCGTCAACAAGGGATTTGACTATTGTTACGAATGCAGCGCCGATAATGATACCAACGGCCATATCAACGACATTGCCGCGCATTATAAATTCCTTGAATTCCTTTCCCATGGATACCTCCCTGAAGCTAAGTTTTGGTTATTAAGGCCATTGTACTCCATCACGGGAAAAAAGGTGTTGAAAATTGCTTGGAGACAGGGGAAACGCGTGGTAGAAGGGAGATAGCAGGAGGAGGTGCTCATAATGAAAAAGATCGGATTCATCGGGCTGGGTTACCTGGGCAAGACAATTGCGGGACGGCTCATCTCTCAGGGAGAAGAGCTTGTCATCTGGAACAGGACCATTGAAAAGGGAAGGGGTATGGCGGCGGAACTGGCGGACTGTCCGAAACAGGTGGCACAACGGTCGAATGTCATCTTTCTAAACCTCTTCGACAGCGTTGCCGTCAGGGCGGTGCTGACCGGCGACGGAGGTCTTCTGGACGGTGACATCGCCGGAAAGCTTGTCATCGATACCACGACCAACCATTTTTCCGATGTCCTTGGTTTCCACGAACTCTGTTCAAAGAAAGGATGCCGGTACCTGGAAGCGCCTGTGCTGGGAAGCGTCGTTCCTGCTTCGCAGGGAAACCTGGTGATACTTGTCAGTGGTGAAGCAGCTGCCTACGAGACGGCAAGACCCTACCTGGAGAAGATCGGCAAGACCATTTTCTACTTGAGGGAGCCGGCCCTTGCAAGCAGGATGAAGCTCGTCAACAATTTGGTTCTCGGCACTTTTATGGCAGTTATAGCCGAGGCGACCGTTCTGGGCGAACGCTCAGGCGCTGCAAAGGAGACGGTCCTTGATATCCTGTCGGCAGGCGCCGGTAATTCGGGGGTCATGAACGCCAAGAAAGAGCGCATCCTCAATGAGGACTTCAGCACCCACTTTTCCGCCGCACTTATCTACAAAGACCTTCATTACCTCCAGGACCTCGCGCGGACCCTGCGGATGCCCCTCTTCACAGGAGCCGTCACGAAAGAAATATTTGCCCTTACGTTTAAGGACAATAAGGAACCGTTGGATATGTCGGTTGTGTATGAGGTAATGAAAACGGGTTATGGGTCATAGGTTATGGGTTATGGGAAAAGACCATCATCTTCCGTCTATCGCCCAATAGTGGTTTTGAGGGCACGCATGTACGAACGAAATAGATTATTAAGGTTATCGGAGGAAATAATGAAGAAGACAGTGATCTTGTTGCTGATTGCGCTGGTTTTTACGACCGGTGCAATCGCGGGACCCCTCGACGATTTTCTGAAGGGTGTTAAGCTTCCTTCCGCACGCAGTGCAGGGGGCGCCGATGAAGCGACGACCGCTTCAGGTCTGAAAGAAGCCCTTTCCATCGGTACAGGGAACGCCGTTGCATCCGTATCCAGGATCGACGGTTATTTTGCTAATCAGTTCATCAAGATCCTCCTGCCGGAGAATATCCAGACCATCGCCGACGTGCTCGCAAAGGTAGGTTATCAAAAAAAGGTGGACGCTTTCGTATTGAGCATGAACAGGGCCGCGGAGACCGCAGCGCCGAAGGCCAGGCAATATTTCGTCGATGCGATAAAACAGATGACCTTCGAGGATGCCATGGGGATACTTCGCGGAGGCGATACGTCAGCCACGGAGTATTTCAAATCAAAGACCCAGCAGAAGCTATATAACGAATTCAAACCTTCCGTATCGGCAAGCATGAACAAGGTGGGCGTCACGCGTTCCTACAAAGACATGGTGGGAAGCTATACCTCGTCCATCCCCTTCGCCAGCGTGGAGGCGCTGGATCTGGATCACTATGTAACGACGAAAGCCCTCGACGGTCTCTTTTACATGATCGGCCAGGAGGAGAAGAAGATCCGCACCGACCCGGCCGCCAGAGTGACAGACCTCCTGAAAACCGTGTTTGGCAGGTAAACGGCGTATCTCGCGCACGCCTGTCGTATGAGGGGGCGTGCGCAAGACATGACCTTTAAATCTTTGTGAGGGTGTACTTCCTTGTTCCCAGCCCCAGCCTCTGTGCGTGGTCGAGCTGGATGTTCCAGTCAATTTGCGGGAAGAGGGCGCGCCACTTGTCTTCGCCCTTCGCGAGGGTGCGTTTGATGGCGGTTGAGGGGAGGGAGACCTCGTTATTGACCATGTCGCATGAGGCAGCGTCGACAGCCACGGGGTCATCGGATGCAAGAATGCCTATGTCCCTGACGATGGGAGCATCGTTGTTCGGATAGCAATCACAGGCAGGACTTACCTGAATGACGAAATTGATAAAAAGGGATTTCTTGGCCTTGCCTTTCAGAGCGCCCAGGGCGTACTCCATCATCTTTTTCTGGAAGATGTCCGGTGACTCGTTCCATTGTACTTCGATGGCATGAAACGGGCAAATGAGGGTACACTCGCCGCAGCCGATACACTTACTGCCGGAGATGGACGCTTTCCCTGAGGCGACCGTGATGGCCCCCCGGGGGCAATAACTCTGACAGAGCTTACATCCTTTGCATATATTCGGATTGACCCTGGGCGCAACCGTTGAATGCTGGACCAATTTGCCTTCCCTCGTGGCGCAGCCCATACCGATGTTTTTGAGGGTTCCTCCGAATCCCGAAAGTTCATGGGCCTTGAAGTGTGTGATAGCGACAAGGGCATCCGCATCGGCGATCTCCTTCGCGATATGCACCTCCTTCAAGACCTCGCCCGCGATGGGTATGATGGCGCCGCTTCTCCCCCGAAGACCATCGGCTATCACGAGGGGACACTCCACGCAGGAGTAATCAAAGCCATTGTGAATCGCTGTGGTGAGATGGCTGACGGTATCGCTGCGCGAACCCGTATAAAGTGTGTTGGTATCCGTCAGGAAGGGTTTGCCTCCGGCTTCCTTCAATCGCCTCACGATGCTGCGTAAAAACACGGGCCTCAGGTATGCCGTGTTGCCCAGCTCGCCGAAATGTACCTTAACGGCAACGAGATCGTTGTTTCTGATCTTCCTTTCAATCTTTGACCTGTTGATCAGATCGACGAGTTTGTCGAGGAGGTTGCGGTTCGGCGTCGTGCGCAGATCTGTAAAATACACCTTGCTCATAGCGGCTCCTTTTTTATTCCCTTTACAAGGAAATTATGTTAGTAGTAAGACAATTTTGTCAACAATTAAGGAGGTTCAACGGATGCTAAATCTTTCTGATAAACATGGCATGATACAGAAGATCGCCGAGAAATTAGCTAAAGACAAAGTTGCTCCCAGGGCAAAAGAAATCGATTCTACGGGGGCCTTTCCCTGGGATCTCGTGGATCTCTATAAAAAGCACGGCTTTTTGTATCTGATGCTTCCTGAAAAATTCGGCGGTCTCGACGGCGACATCACGTCGTTGTGCCTTGTGATAGAAGAGCTTGCGAAGGTTTCCGGGGCGGCGTCCCTGATCCCGCTGGCGCATAATGTGGGTGTCATGCCTATCATGGTAGCTGCAAACGATGAACAAAAAGAACATATCTACGGCAAACTCTGCCAGGCGGACAAAACGTACGTGGTAGCCTTCGCCCTCACGGAACCCGATGCGGGCTCCGATGCATCACACATGAGAACGACTGCCGTAAAAGAGGGTGATCACTACTACCTCAACGGGAAGAAATCAATGATCACAAACGGGGCCAATGCACAGTTCTATTCAGTTTTTGCCTCTACGAATCCCTCGAAGCGTACGCAGGGCATCTCGGCCTTTTTCGTGGAAAGGGACTATCCGGGAGTCATCATCGGCAAGAGCGAAGACAAGATGGGCATGATCGGTTCCGATATCACCGAGATCATATTTGATAATGTCAGATTGGAGAAGGAAAACCTGATGGGCAAGGAAGGTCAGGGTTGGGACATTGCCATGTCGACCCTCAATCTTTCGAGGCCGGCCGTCGGGGCGCAAGCAGTTGGGATCGCGCAGGGCGCACTTGATTTCGCGGTGGAATATGCATGGAAGAGGGTGCAGTTCGGGCAGAAGCTGGCGGACTTTGAAGGCGTGCAGTTCATGGTTGCCGACATGGCGACAGGGGTGGAGGCGGCCAGGGCCCTTGTCTATGATGCTGCCCATCTTCTCGATATGAAAGTTTACGAGAGGGACAAGATGAGCGCCATCGGAGTAGACAAGATGTCCGCCATGGCAAAGGTCTATTCCGCCGATGTCGCTATGAAGGTAACGACAGACGCCGTCCAGCTGCTGGGTGGATACGGCTACACCAAGGAATACCCGGTGGAAAGGATGATGCGCGACGCAAAGGCGACCCAGATATACGAAGGAACGAACCAGGTGCAGAGGGTAGTCATAGCGAGGGACATTTTTAGAAACCGCATGGGTTGATTAACGGCTTTAACCCGCAGCGCGGCTTAAATGTTAAAAACCCCGGACAATCGTTGGATTGTCCGGGGTTTTCTCTATATTCCAACGTTCGAGTGGTTGAAAGAACCGCGGGCGTTCAGGCCACCTTCTGCCTAGCCCATCTTCTCCACAAATTCAAAGATCGGTATGGCGGATAGTGTCGTGATTTCCACGGTACCGCGGGCACCGAGTTCGGTGGAGACCCGGGCGATTGTTTCATTATCGGGAGCTTCCACGATATTGATGAAATCATACATGCCCAGAGTGGCATACTGGGCGAGAACCTTGGCGCCCATCTTTTCGATTTCCTGATCGACCTGTCTTATACGCTCGGGATTGTTCTTGATTGTTTTTCTGCCTTCATAGGTCAGCTTGCTTACGAGTATATATATCGGCATAATCTCACCCCCTTGTTTTCAAAATATTAAACCACGGCCTGTTACATTGCAACACGTTTTTCTATGACGCCGCCGCCCACTACAATGTCATCGTGGTAGAGTACGACGGATTGTCCCGGCGTGACGCCGTCCACGGGTTCATTAAAAGTGACCGAAAGGGTTTCATCCCGGAATTCGCAGGAACAGGGTTTGTCGGGTTGGCGGTATCTTACCCTGGCCGATATGGGAGTTGAAACGGGGCAAAGCAGAGACGCAGACCGGGCCGTAAGGGTATGCGTTCTGAGGTCATTCTTCGTGCCCACCACTATACTGTTTTCATCGGCGCGTATGTCGATGACGTAGAGGGCTTCCCTGTACGGGACGTTTATACCCCGTCGTTGTCCTATGGTGAAGAGGTGTATGCCTTCATGGAATCCCAGCAGCGTGCCGTCGGGCAGATAGACACGCCCACGTTTGGGTTTGATGAAACGGGACAGGAATTCCGCGTAATTGCCTTTGGGGATGAAGCAGATATCCTGGCTTTCGCGGGAGAGCGTACATCGCAGGCCCTCTTTGACTGCAAGGGCGCGGAGCCCTTCCTTGGTATAGTCCCCCAGGGGAAAGATGGCGCGCATAAGAGCCTCTTCGCCGATGGAATAGAGAAAGTAAGACTGGTCTTTACCCGGATCGCTACCTTTCCTGAGAACCACATGCCCGTGCCGGCTCTCCGAACGGGCATAGTGGCCGGTGGCTATCATATCGGCCCCCATGGCCATCGCGCGCTCGCGAAAAGCTCCGAACTTTACGAAGCGGTTGCACAGTATGCAGGGATTGGGGGTGATGCCGCGGCGGTAGCCCTCTATAAATGGTTCGATCACGCGGTGGAGGAAGATGTCGGCCAGATCGATGACGTGATGGGGTATCGAAAGATCCCGGCAAAATCTCTGCGCCTGAGATACGGCAGCTCTTGAACTGCAGGCGTCGAGACCCCACTTCTCAAGAAAGCTTCCGGGGAACAATGAGAACGTGACCCCTACAACCTTGTGTCCGGCTTTCTTCAGCAACCAGGCTGCGAGACAGCTGTCGAATCCTCCGCTCATGGCCGCAAAGACCGTTTCCATGCCCCATCATACCACAAAGATGGAGATGGTTGAAACTTCACGGGTATTGTAGTATCATCATCAACACGGAGGTTGTATGAACAAAAAAACGAAAGTTTTCCTGAGTCTGTTTTTTGTGTCTGTTTTCCTTTTCGGGATCTTTATCGGCGCCCAGGGAAAACGGACCGCGCAAGGTGCGGAGGACAAGGAGATATATGAATATCTAAGGACGTTTTCAGACGTCATCGATCTCGTAAAGCGCAATTATGTAGAGGATGTGAAAGATAAAGACATCGTGTATGCGGCGATAAAGGGCATCCTTGAATCCTTAGACCCCCACTCATCGTTCCTTCCACCCGATATGTATAAGGAAATGCAGACCGACACCAAGGGGGAATTCGGCGGTATCGGCATTGAGATTACCATCAAAGACGGTTTCCCGACGGTTATCACCCCCATAGAGGACACGCCGGCCTTCAAGGCGGGCATGAAAGCCGGTGATCACATCGTGAAAATCGACGGAAAGCCTACCAAGAATATGGGACTTCTGGATGTGGTGAAGATCATCCGTGGGCCGAAAGGCAAGGCGGTCACCCTGACGGTGGCGAGAGAAGGAGCACAGGGCCTGAAGGAGTACACCGTTCTTCGCGACACGATAGTCGTAAAGAGTGTCAAGTTCAGGATGCTGTCGGATGAATATGGTTACATAAGACTTGCCCAGTTCCAGGAAAAAACATCCAGGGATCTGGATAACGCGCTCAAGGAGCTCGAGAAGAGTAACAAGGGAAAACCGCTGAAAGGTCTCGTGCTGGATCTCAGAAATGATCCGGGAGGTCTTCTGGAACAGGCGGTTGAGGTTTCGGACAAGTTCCTTTCGGAGGGTATCATCGTATCGATCGAGGGCAGGGGCGGCAAGAAGACTGCCGATGAAAACAAGATGAAATTCTACGCGCAAAAGAAAGGCCAGAAGTTTCTGGGGCCCATGGTGGTCCTCGTAAACGAGGGCAGTGCGAGTGCTTCGGAGATCGTTGCCGGCGCGCTCCAGGATTACAAACGGGCCATCATCGTGGGGACGAAGAGCTTTGGAAAAGGATCGGTACAGACGATCTTTCCCCTTGGGGACGGTTCGGCTGTGAGACTCACGACCGCAAAATATTATACGCCGAAGGGCCGGTCCATACAGTCTGAAGGTATCGCCCCCGACATTACCGTCGAGAATACCTTCGTAAAATCGAAGGAAAAGATAACGCCTATCACGGAAAAGGACCTGGAGAAGAAGACCGACAGGAACCCGGTTCCCAAGAGGCCTGAAGAGATTACGGTCAAAAACCTTGAGGATGAGGACTTTCAGCTCTATATGGGCCTGCAGATCCTGAAGAGCTGGGAGGCGCTGAGGGGCAAAACTTCCTGACGCCTGTCATGACAGTCAAAAACGGGTGAAACCGACAGCGGGTTTTACCCGTTTTTTTTCGGAGTGAGGGGTAGATTTCAATGTCATGGCTTGTTTTTTTTGCAGGAAGGTTTTATTTTTTAGAGTACGCCAATGCCGGCGCTGATCACCACATACGAAGGAGGTTAAATGAAGCCCATAGAAATTAAACCGGATATTTATTGGGTGGGAGTAATCGATTGGGCCGTTCGGGATTTTCACGGTTATGTCACGCCAAACGGCACGACATACAATAACTACCTCATCGTGGACGAGCAGGTGACTCTCCTCGACACCGTCAAGCATGATTTCGGAGCGTCGGCGGTGGATAACATCAGGCGCGTCGTCGATCCTTACCGGATAAAAAACATCGTCATCAACCACATCGAGCCGGATCACGCGAGCAGCATCGCGACCATCATGGAGTATGCCCCCGATGCAACGATCCACATCACGGAGCGGGGGAAGAAAGGTCTTGACCGCCATTTTGATACCTCCCGGTGGAAGTTCAGGATCGTCAAGAGCGGCGACACCCTGAGCACGGGAAAATATACCCTTACGTTCCTGGAAACACCGATGCTTCACTGGCCCGACTCCATGGTGACATACATCAAGGAGGCAAAGCTTCTCATATCCCAGGACGCGTTCGGTCAGCACATGGCCTCAGCGGCCAGATTCGACGACGAGTTCTTCGCCTGCCATTCGCAGTTTGAGCTTGATGATGCAATCGTGGATTATTACGCCAATATCCTCATGCCTTTCGGCAAGCTCATCCAGACGAAGATAGAGGAGATAGTAAAAGCGGGGCTTGAGATAGACATGATAGCTCCCGATCACGGGATCATCTGGAGGAAGGACCCGGGGCATATCATACAGAGGTATCTCGACCTTGCAAAGGGAAAGGCGGATCTCTCAGCTGTAATAATCTACGACACCATGTGGCACAGCACCGAGCTCATGAGCGATCCCATTATGCAGGGAATCAAGGATGAGGGCGTGCCCTGCAAGGTGATAAAGCTCAGGTCAACGCCGATGAGCACGGCAATAAAGGAGTTCTGGAAATCAAGAGGCTGCCTTATCGGTACCCCTACCATAAATAATGTCATGTTCCCGTCGATTGCCGAATTCCTCTACCATCTGGCCGGTTTGAGACCTAAAGACAGGATCATCGGTGGATTCGGGAGCTATGGATGGGGAGGGGGGGCGGTCAAGGAGGCGTATGCCAAATTTCAGCAGATGGGGCTTGAGACTGTCGAGCCCGGTTTGCAGGTGGTATACAAGCCTTCCACCCAAGACATGGACACGTGCTACGAGTTCGGTCAGAGCTTCGCCAGACGCCTTAAAGAGTATCACGAGAAATTTCAGGTCGTTTAGAAAAATTTAGGCAAAATTCACAAAGGAGGAAGCATGTCAAAAACCGAAAAGAACCTCGAAGAAGCATTTGCGGGCGAGTCCCAGGCAAATAGGAAATATCTTGCCTTCGCAAAAAAAGCCGACGATGAGGGTTTCAAACAGGTAGCCAAACTCTTCAGGGCGGCTGCAGAGGCGGAGACCATTCACGCCCATAATCATCTCCGGGAACTCAAGGGCATCAGGAGCACAAAAGAAAATCTTGCGGAGGCCGTAGGCGGCGAGACCCACGAGTTTAAGAGCATGTATCCTGCGATGATCGAAGACGCAAAAGCGGAAGCAAGCGCTGGTGCCGTGAGGACTTTCCAGTATGCAAACGACGTCGAAAAGGTCCATGCAGGCCTCTACCAGAAGGCACTGGACGATCTCGGCAAGAACGAGGAGACGGATTACTGGGTCTGCAAGGTATGCGGTAATACCGTCGAGGGCGAGCCGCCCGACGAGTGTCCGGTCTGCAAGGCAAAAAAGGTGGCTTTCTACAAGGTTGACTAACAGAGACAGTTAACGGTGAGCCGGGGAGGTAGCCAGCCTCTCCGGCTGCTTTTCGATGGAGGAATACGTGAAGTTTCTTGTGCTTAATGGGAGTCCGAGAACAGGGGGGAACACCGATCTTCTCGTCCAGTCAGCCCTGAACGCTATAGACAGGCATTCGCACCGTGTCGATCTCTTTCGTCTGAACGACATGAACATCAGACCGTGCCAGAATTGCGGAGGCTGCACCGATACAGGGGTATGCGTCATCGAAGACAGAATGCAGCAGATATACCCGGCCCTGAGACAGGCCGACCGGATTATCCTGGCTTCCCCCATTTATTTCTTCGGTCTTTCAGCCCAGACAAAGGCCATGATCGACCGCTGCCAGCCGCTCTGGTGCGAAAAGTACATCCACAACATGCCCATCATCCAGACAGCCACGCATCGCAAGGGCCTCCTTGTGCTTGTGGGCGGTATGAAGAAGCAGATCGGAGCGGATTGTTCCGCCGCCACGGCCACCGCCTTCTTCAGAAGCGTAAGCGTTGAAGAGCACAAGACGTTGACCTTTCTGGGTATAGACGCCAGGGGTGCCATCCGTTCCCACCCAACGGCTCTGCAAGACGTCTTCGAAGCGGTAAGGAGCTTGACGGGACACTAATCCCTGGTCCCTGCCTCCTCTTCATTGACATTGTTCCACCCGCATAGTATAACCAAAACGAAAATGAAAGGATTGCCATTATGAGTGAGGAGCTGTTCCCCGTAACGGTTCTCGACGAGGGACAGGAGGCAACGGTGCGCCTGCTCTCGGGTGGGGAGGCTCTGACAGGACGTCTGTCGGCGATGGGCATAATTCCGGGGACCAGAATCAAGCTTCTCAGGAAGAGCCGTGGGCAGATCATTATCCTGGCCTCGGACACCAGGGTCGCACTTGGCAAGGGTCAGGCCGAGAAAATACTCGTCATACGGGAAATACGGCAATACGAAGCGCTGCCTAAACCCGGTCAGAGTCTGCTTGTGGCCTTAGCCGGACAACCGAATGTGGGCAAGACAACGGTATTTAACCTCCTCACCGGCCTGTCGCAGCACATCGGCAATTGGCCGGGCAAAACTGTGGAACGCAAAGAAGGCCTCCACAGGGTAAAGGACACGGAGATAAGATTTGTCGACCTTCCGGGAACATACAGCCTGAGCGCCTATTCCGAGGAAGAAAGGGTGACGAGGGAATTTCTCATACATGAGCATCCCGATATCACCGTCCTCTTCGTCAATGCCGCCGCCCTGGAAAGAAGTCTCTATCTTCTGACGGAGCTTCTTTTGCTGAGGTCGCCCGTTATTGTAGCCGTCAACATGCTCGATGTCGCCGAGAACCAGGGGGTAAGGATCGACGCTGAGGCATTGCAGGCATCCCTGGGCCTGCCCGTTGTTTCAACGGTGGCGACGAAGAACAGGGGCATCAAGGAGCTCCTGGATGAGATCCTGAAGATGTCCAAGAACCCCCAGGGGCATCAGCCGAAGGTTCCCCGGGTGACCGAGGATCACCAGGATATATATCTCAGAATATCGGAACTTATAAAAGAGCATATCCCTATGCCGTATACGGTTGAATGGGTCGTAACGAAGCTCATGGAGGGTGATGCCGAGGTAACGGAATCATTCCAGGGCATCGTACCCACCCGGACGTGGAACGAGATACAGATGCTGCTCGTGGAACACGAAGACGCCCTGCGGGCGGTTGTAGGCGGACGGTACGACTGGATAGAGGATGCGACACGGGCGGCAGTATCGAGATTTAAACGAGGCCAGGTGCTCATGACCGATCGTATCGATCACGTCCTCACCCGACCATCGACGGGTATACCGGTCCTTCTGGGCATTCTGGCAATTGTTTTTCTCGTCACATTTTTCGTTGGTTATCCGGTGCAGCGCGTCCTCGAATCCACAGTGTCGTCCGTTGGTTCCCTGGTGGAACGAACGCTTGCAGCGGAACCGCAGTGGATAAAAGGGCTCCTGGTAGACGGTATCATCGGTGGAGCCGGATCGGTTCTCACCTTCGTTCCCATCCTGGTTATTTTCTTTTTTGCCATGTCCTTTCTCGAGAATGTGGGATACATGGCTAGGGCAGCCTTTGTCATGGACAGGTTCATGCACTTAATAGGCCTCCACGGAAAGAGCTTTCTACCCATGTGCCTGGGATTCGGGTGCAACGTGGCGTCGGTTCTTGGTGCCAGAATCGTGGAATCGAAGAAAGCCAGGCTTCTTACGATATTTCTCACCCCCTTCATCCCCTGTACGGGCAGGCTTGCGGTGATAACTTTTGTTACCGCTGCGGTTTTTGCGGGCAAGGCCCTCCTGGTGACATGGCTCCTCGTGGTATTCAATGTGCTGATGCTGGGTGCAGCCGGGATGCTCATCGGTAGATTCCTGCTCCGTGAAGAAGCGGTTCCGTTCATCATGGAACTTCCTCTCTATCACAAACCGGATTTCCGGACCATAGGAATCGTGGTATGGCACCGGTCGATCGCCTTTGTCAAAAAGGCTGGAACGGTGATTCTTGCTTTTTCCGTCCTTGTTTGGATCATGTCCAACGTACCGGCAGGGGGTATCGAGAACAGTATCCTCGGAAGGATAGGGATGTTCCTCGAGCCGCTGGGGAAACCGCTTGGCCTGGACTGGCGGATGGTAGTGGCGCTCCTGTCGAGCGTCATCGCCAAGGAAAATTCCGTTGCGACGCTGGGAATTCTGTACAATGTCGGGGATCAGGGATTGATGACTGTGCTGTCAGGCTCCATCCCCCACGCATCGGCCCTCTCATTCCTCGTAGTCCTCATGCTTTTCATCCCCTGCGCGCCGACAATCACCGTAATGAAACAGGAGATGGGAGACAGGAAGTGGTTCATCATGTCCTTTCTTTTCATGGTGTTCCTCTCATACACCATGGGAATGGCGGTATATCGTTTGGCAGTCGCCGCAGGAATATAGATTTATCCTTGACTCTTTTTTTGCGTTTCTATACATTGAACCGTGGTTCACATGAACAGACGTTCAGCCGAAGATACACGCAGGATTATTAACGATGCAGCGCTGACGGTCTTCTCTAAATCCGGCTACGAAGGCGCAAATATGAGAATGATCGCGGCCGAGGCCGGTATCAGCGTCGGGGCTCTCTATCTTTATCACAGGAGCAAGGAAGAGCTGTGCGCCACGGTGTTTAATGGGCTTTTCAAGGAGTTCAGGAGGGAGATCGACGAAAAGGTTCTGGGGCTATCCGATCCCGTAGAGCAGATTCGTGTCTACATCGGGACCTACATGGAAATGGCTAAAACTCATCGCGAGTTTATCTATACCTTTAACAGGGAGAGAGGATTCACCTTCGGCGTGGAATGGAAGCGGAGTTTCTTTGCTGAACTTCGGGCGCTTGTCGATTCTATCATAAAGAGAGGTGTCGAACAGGGCGTTTTTGCGGAAGTTGGGAAGGGCGAGGCGACGAAGGTCCTTGTGAGCGCATTGCGGGGGTATGTCGTTTCTATCGTTATAGACCCGGAAAATCTTTTCAGCGCCGATGCATGTACGGATATTCTGCTGAACGGTTTGATAAAGCGCTGTGGACCACAAGAAAGGGCTGACAGTTTACAGTGAACGTGCGTACGGTATTTGCGGCAATATTCCTATGGCTTTGTCTCGCCCCGGTGGCCCTCGCGGCCCGGTATACACTCGACGACCTTTACGCCATCGCCCTTCAGCGTTCGGAGAGGGTAAAGATTTCCGAAGAAGACCTCGCGATAGCCAGAACGGGAAAAGACAAGGCAGTCTCGGCGCTTCTGCCCAGGGTGTCCGGCCTCGCTAATTATACAGGTTACAAAGACCAGAAGATCTCTGACACGGGCAGCATGAGCCAACCCGATGAGTACTCGGCGTGGAGCCTGCGGGTCGATCATTCAATGTCGATGTCAGGCCGGGAGATAACCGCGTACAAGGCGGCCAGGGACAACATCAAGAAGAGCGACCTCGATCTTTTTGCGGTGAAGGAGGTCTACATCCTCTCCGTTACCAACGCCTATTATGACGTCCTTAAAGCCAACCGCCTTGTGGAGATCCAGAAACAGAACGTGGACCGATTGACAACGCACAGGAATGCGGCATCCGTGAGGCTGAGAATAGGGGAGGTCACGAAGACGGCTCTTCTGAGAGCCGAGGCGGAGCTATCGGGCGCCCGCTCCGACCTTGTCAAAGCGGAGAACCTTCTTAAATTCACGAAATCCGTACTGAAGCGGGTTGTAGGTCTCGAAGATGAGTTTGATATCGTCGATACCCATCAGACCGGAACCGCAGGCCTTAAAGATATCACTGAAGGTGCCCATGACCCCGCTATCGGCAGCTGTCCCAGGCTCGATCTCGACTGTCTGCGGCAACTCGCTCACACCGAAAGGGCCGAGTTAAAATCCCAGGCCATTCAAAAGGACATAGCCTCCGCACAGGTTACCTATACCAGGGGGTCGTATTGGCCGACGCTCGCCGTGGAGGGTGTCCTTGCGCAAAGGAAAGAGACGCCCGAGACGTCGGGACTCATACGAGATAACGTTTATGGCGGCGTCAGGATAGTCTTCCCCTTCTACGAAGGCGGCTTGAGGGCCGCAGAGGTTCAGGAAGCTGAATCGAGGAAGAGGCAGACCGACTATGTCTACGCGGATCTGAAGAAGACGGTCACGGTGGAGGTCGAAAGCTCCTATCTCGACTTCGTAACCCAGAAAGGCATCCTCAGATCGTTGGAGGACCAATGGCTGTTTGCGGACGATAACTACAAGGCAGTCTCGAAGCAGTTCGACTTCGGTCTCGCGCAAAGCATAGACGTGATGGATGCGAACACGCTCCTCGTCACGGCCGAGCGCCAGCTGATCGATGCTCTTTACCAGTTCCAGCAGGCCGTTGTCAGATTGAAGCGATCCACAGGAACGCTTCTCGTGTCGTTGAATAACAAGACGTCGACCGATAGCGCAAAGGCCGCGAAGGAGAACAACGCAAAATGAATCGAAGGACACTCAGTCGGGCAGGATTGTGGCTGCTTCTTATCCCGGCTCTCATCCTGCCGGTCTTCGGATGCAAAAAAAAGGTGGTCGAGGAAAAGGTCGTAAACGTTGTCACACAGGCCGCCGAGAGCCGCCGACTGCGCCCGTTCATAGAATCGACAGGGACGCTCAATCCCAACGAAGAGATCATCATAGGCGCCGAGATAGACGGGATAGTCAAGAGTGTGAAGGTCGATGAGGGGACGATCATCAAAAAGGGCATGCTTCTTGCGACGCTCGACGATACCGAATACGTCCATGAGGCTATAAGGGCGAAGGCGGCCCTCAAGCAGACCGAAGCATCGCTGGCGAACACGAAAATGGAGTTTTCGCGGAAGGATGCCCTCTTCAAGGAACAACTCGTGACGAGGCAGCAATACGATGATGTCTTCACACGGCTGACTTTGGCCGAGTCCGAGGTCGATCGCGCTAAGGCCGCGCTTGTCATAGCCAATCAGAAACTTGCCAAAACGAGGGTCTACGCGCCGACGGCTTCGCGCGTAAAGGAGAAGAAGGTCGCCGTGGGTGACTTCGTCAAGAACGGCACGCAGATGGTCATCCTCATTCAGCCGGACCCGCTGAAACTGCGCTTTTCGGTCCCGGAGCGCGATATCGGCAAGATAAAGGTCGGGCAGGATGTGAATGTCAGGGTTGACGCCTATGCCGGCCGGGAATTTATCGGAAAGGTCTCCATCGTCTTTCCCAGTCTGGAAGAGAAAACCAGAAGCCTAACGGTGGAGGCCCTCATTCCCAATACGCAGGATGCGCTTAAACCGGGACTGTTTGCGAAGGTCCTTCTCTACACAGGAGATCTGCAGGAAATGGTCGTCGTTCCCGTCACGGCGCTTCTGTATGAGGGAGAGAAAATCCGCCTTTTTGTTATCGAGGGAAATACCGCAAAAGAACGGCCGGTGAAACTCGGTAACAAGTACGGGGAATTCATGGAGATTACGCAGGGATTGAAGGCCGGTGAGATCGTTGTCGTCGCAGGACAGCAAAGCCTGTCGGAAGGCGCGAAGGTAGCGGCTCAGAAGTCTCAGCGGGACGAGAACAATAAACCGGCGGCAAAGGACAGCAGGGAACAGAAATGATACTAATTCAGGGGCTTTACGCTATGATGGTCACGCGCTGATCCATGTGGCTTTCCGATACATCCATCAAAAGACCCGTTTTTGCGACAATGCTCGTTATGGCACTCGTAGTTCTGGGCATTGTGAGCTATCCCGGCATTGGCGTCGATCTTTTCCCCAGGATTGACCTTCCCATCGTCAATATTTCGACCACACTCAAGGGGGCAAGCCCCGAGATCATGGATATTGACGTTACGGACAAGATAGAGGAGTCCGTCAATACCATCAGCGGTGTAAAGACGATCACCTCGTCGAGTACGGAGGGTGCATCGAATATCGTCGTCGAGTTCGTCCTCGAAAAGGACATTGATCTTGCCGTTCAGGATGTTCGGGAAAAAATATCCGTCATACGTAAAAAACTGCCCAATGATATCGATGAACCGGTTGTGGAAAAGGTCGATCCCGACGCTACACCCGTTCTCTGGCTTGCCCTGCACGGACAAAAGTCGGTTCGGGATCTTTCGACGTATGCCGACGAGATCCTCAAGGAACAACTCCAGAGGATAAACGGGGTAGGGGCGATACGCCTTTACGGCATGAGGCTGCGGCAGGCAAGGGTCTGGCTCGATAACGACAAGCTGCGGTCTTACGGGGTAACCGCACATGATGTTATGAAGTCCCTTCAGCGGGAAAACATAGAACTGCCGGGCGGGAGGATCGAAAGCGGTACCAAGGAATATACCGTCAAGGTCAAGGGCGAGTTCCCGACGATCCAGCAATTCAACGAAATGGTCGTGGGTTACTATAAAGGAACACCGGTACGGCTCCGTGATATCGGACGCGCCGAGGACGGCATGCAGGAAAAGAGGACCATCGCCCGTTACAACGGGGTCAGTTCGGTCAGCGTCGGCATTCAGAAACAGTCCGGTACTAACACCGTGGAGGTCATCGAAAGGATAAAAAAGGAACTGGAACAGATTTCGAGGTCTTTGCCGAACGGCATGAAGCTTGCCATAGCCTTCGACCAGTCCAACTTTATCAAGAGGTCCATTAACGAAGTCCAGCATCACCTCGTATACGGCGGCTTCTTCGCCATTCTGGCGGTGCTCCTCTTCCTCAGGAATTTCAGGACTACGATCATAAGCGCGCTGGCGATCCCGGCATCAGTAGTCTCGACCTTCGCCATCATGAACGCATTCGGTTTCACTTTCAATAACATGTCCATGCTGGCACTATCGCTGTCCATAGGTATTCTCATAGATGATGCGATCATTGTCATAGAGAACATACAGCGCCATATAGAGGACGGGAAGACGCCCAAAGAGGCGGCTTTTTTTGCGACCTCTGAGATCGGCCTTGCAGTTTCGGCGACGACCCTGGCCATCGTCGTCATCTTCGTCCCCGTCGCATTCATGAAGGGCATCATCGGACGGTTCTTCTTTCAGTTCGGTATGACCGTTGTTTTTGCTGTTCTGGTCTCCTGGTTTGTTTCCTTTACCTTGACCCCGATGCTCGCATCGCTTTATCTCAAAGGCAAGAACAGTCCTAGGAGGCCATCGAGAATTCCCGCGAGCGTTACAGCAATCATCGAGCGTTACCGCTTTTCACATCATCTGCAGAGGCTTTCCGAAAAGCTCGAAACATATTATGAAAAGCTCGAGGGCAGGTACCGGCGTATTCTTTCGTGGGCTCTTGTCCATCGAATGAAGGTGCTCATCTTTGCAGGGGCAACTTTTCTTCTCGGCCTTTCCTTCATGTTCTTTATCGGAAAGGAGTTTACCCCTTCAGAGGACCAGAGCCGCTTTGTCATCAGGCTGCAGACGCCTATCGATTATTCCGTGGATGAGGTCGATCTCATGAACCGGAAGGCGGAAGAGATCGTCAGAAAATTTCCTGAGGTTAAAAGTGTTCTTTATACACAGGGTGGAGGGCGAACCGCTGAAACGAACAAAGCCAACCTGTCTATAAACCTCGTTCCAAAATCCGACCGCAGGAAGAGTCAGGAAGAGGTGAAGGCTGAAATGCGGAGGGCTCTCAGAAAGATACCCGGGCTGAAAGCCTCGGTAGAGAATATCTCCATGATAGGGGGCCAGGGAAGGCAGGTCGCCATAATGTACAGCATACGCGGCCTGGAACTGGACAAGCTTGAAAACTACACGAAAGAGATCCAGGAGCGGCTTGGCAAACTGGCGGGGATTGTCGACCTGGATAGTTCCCTGGAAAAAGGAAAACCCGAGGTCCGTGTTTTCATCGATCGCGACAAGGCCGCGGATCTGGGGGTCGATGTTGCGACCATTGCGGAGACGGCCAACTTTCTCCTGAGCGGCGAGGTTGAGATAACGAAGTTCAAGGACGAGGCGAGAGGGAGGCGATATGATGTACGCGTCAGGCTCGACCCGGAGAACAGGGCAAGCCCCGACGATATCGGGCAGATCTATGTCAGGTCAAAGGACGGAAAGCTCGTCATGCTTTCCAATATCGTCACTCTGAAGGAAGGCGGCGGTGCAAGCATCATAAACAGGGTTGACAGGCAGAGGGCGGTGACTCTTTTTGCGAATCTTGAAAAGAAGCCCCTGGGACAGGCCAAATCAGAGCTTGACGATATATCGTCCAGGGTTCTGACTTCCGGCTATTCGGGCAGTTACAAGGGGCAGGCCGACATGATGAAGGAATCCTTCCAATATCTGCTCTTCGCCGCGATTCTTGGGATTGTCATGGCCTATATGGTTCTTGCCGCACAGTTTGAGAGTTTTGCTCATCCTTTCACCGTACTTTTGTCCATGCCCTTCTCCCTGATCGGGGCTTTTGGGGCTCTCTTCCTTACCGGAAAAACTCTCAACATTTTCAGTATAATAGGCCTCATACTCCTCATGGGCCTCGTCAAGAAGAATGCCATCCTGCTTGTGGACTACACGAACATTCTCAGGGGACGGGGGACTTCAAGGAAAGAGGCACTCCTTGAAGCCGGACCGGTGAGGCTGCGTCCCATTCTTATGACCACCTTTGCCATGATCATGGGTATGATGCCCATCGCCATCGGCATCGGCGAGGGTGCGGAAACCCGGTCACCCATGGCGATCGCGACCATCGGCGGACTGATTACCTCGTTGCTTCTCACACTTATCGTTATCCCTGTGGCATATGACGTCCTGGACGAGATGAAGGAAAGACATTTCCCGAAAAAGGATGGTTGACAAATGAAGATGCTTTTCATCGTATACAACGATATTATCGATGAGGAATTGTTGACTACGCTGAAAAAGGCCGGTGTTCCGGGCTACACCAAGTGGAAGGATACCATCGGGGTGGGATTGGAAACGGAACCCAAACTGGCAACGCATACCTGGCCGGGCAGGAACAACGTCATAGCTGCTGTTGTGACTGATGAGGACCTGCCGAAGGTGTCGGAATATCTTCGGGACCTCAGGGAATCTCATCCAAAAGGCGGAATAAAGACTTTTATCCTCCAGGTGGAGGGCGTCATATAAAAGGGTATTGCGCCCTTTCCCGGTGCGGTGATCGTACTTATCTTATACTCCATGACTAATCCAAACAAAAGCAAGGACACTCAATGAGCATGTTTTTCATCACTTTTTTTACCCTTTACGCCGCTCTCCATGCGTACGTCTTCATCAAGGCATCGTATGCTTTTCGTTTTCGTCCCCTGACGGGTTGTATCCTGGTATTCGTGTTCCTTCTTTGTCTCTTTATGCCTGTGATCGTCCGTTCCCTTGAACAGGGCGGACAGGAGTCGGCCGCACGCATGCTCGCTTATGCGGGATATATCTGGATGAGTGCTATCTTCATCTTCTTCGTTCTCTCCGTTGCGATAGACATGGGCCGGTTTTTGACGATCATCGCTTCTTCTGTATTCAAGGTGAGTCTCCCGGGCATCTGGCGTTCCAATCTCGTGCTTTTCATTGTACCCGTGGCGGCAACAATCTCTGTGGTGGCTTACGGATATCATGAGGCGCTGAGCATCCGGACGGAAAGGGTGGGGATCGAAACGCCAAAGCTACCCGCAGGTATCGACAGGCTTACGATAGTGCAGATCTCCGATGTTCATCTCGGCCTCGTCAACAGGGAGAACAGGCTGAAGAGGGTCATAGAGGCCGTCAGGGAGGCCGAACCGGACATAGTGGTATCCACGGGAGACCTCGTCGACGGGCAGATCAATAATCTGAGCGGCCTGTCGGACCTGCTGAGGGAAATCAAGCCCCGGTACGGAAAGTATGCCATAATGGGCAATCACGAGTTCTACGCCGGTGTCGGAATCTCCGAAGATTTTGCCCGGAAGGCGGGATTCAAAATGCTTCGGCAAGAGACCGTCACTCCACATGGGATCGTCAATATCGCAGGTATCGATGACAACGGGCACAGGACCGGTGAACGCGTTTCCGTTGCGGAGAAGTCGCTTCTCGAGGGCCTGCCGCGGAATCTTTTCACCGTTTTTCTGAAACATCGCCCTCTCGTTGAGAATTCCTCCATCGGGCTGTTTGACATCCAGTTATCGGGGCATACCCACGGAGGACAGGTTTTTCCCTTCAGGTATATAACCCGTATCTCATTCCCCATGATAGCCGGCTTGTACCCCCTGGAAAAAAACTCGCTACTGTATGTAAGCAGAGGAACAGGGACCTGGGGTCCTCCCATACGTTTTCTAACACCGCCGGAAGTGACCGTGATTGAGATAATAAGGAAGAAATAGGCTAGAGGTAAGGGGTTAGAGGTTATGGGCAAAAAGAAATGGGGTAAGGAAAGCTCTTAGCCTTTTCGCATCGACCGGCGTGTCTTTCTTCTTTACGGTTTACGATTTTTCATTTAATCTATTTGGCATGGAAAACACCGACGCCACTACATTTAAATCTACCGCCCTCGAGATCAATTTAGAAAGAACGAAGGCAATTGTCGAGATCCCGGAGAAATACCGGGTTTTGATGGAGATGATGGACGGACATTACGGTATCCTGAGGCGACTTGAGGATCTTCTTGTCGAACTGAACCACCCCTTTGTCAACTGGGAATATGTTCTCGGGCAACTCAAGAGCCTTTCCATCGGCGATTTTTATGATTTCAACCGCCTTGAAAACGGTCTTGAGGCCCTGCGTCTGCTCGCCGATATATACACGAGCACCTTCTCCACCTCCAAGGATGAGCGCGTCCAGGACAGTGCCGTCCGGTATCTCTTTGAATTCGTCAATACGGTGATCGGAAAAAGCTATGAGAAACTAGAAAGAAACATGGACCTCGTTTCCTTTGTCTTCTCATCGCTCCTCTCATTCGCGCGCAAGGGAGAACATCCCTTCCTTCGGAAATCCTCCACATATCTCAAGGTGACTCTGGGCCTTCTTCGGGAACATGACCGTTCCGTTAGCGGGGATATTCTCAAGGACCTCCTCTATATCATCTTCCGGGAAACTTATGATTTTTGGACAACTCAGCCGGACCCAGGCGAGTGGTATGCTCCCGATGGTGAGGATGAGGCGGCGCTTCAGGAATTCCTCAGGCTTGTCGCTCCCTTGAGCCACGGCCACATGAAGGAGCTTCTTGACCGGCTTGATACCCTCCATCATGGGAGAGTGTCTCAATCAGACTCCGCAATCTGGGATTATATCGATATGCCCGATTACTTTCAGATCGTCAACGGGTACCTGCTGGTTGCCGACGACCTGGAACGATCAGAGATCTTTTCGGGGAGAAGCTTTCTCGTCAAGCTCGACTTTCTCTTTCATGTCATGAACGTACCGGGGTTGATCGATATTCACGCCTCGGGACTTATCGAGATCAACAGGTGTCTGGGAAAGTTCTTCCAGCAGACGAAGGACCAGGACCTGCAGGAGTTTGTAAAAAAGGTCTTCACTTCGATGAAGAGAACCATCGGCCGGAACCAATACCAGTCAAAGATCATAGATTGCATCACGACGCTTGCGAAGGGTGTTTTCGATCAGAACAATCACCCGCTCGTGGATGCCTTTATCGAGGAACTCATCGGGTTCGGGTTTCAGTATCCCGATATCGAGGGATCCACAGCCGACTGGCAGATCCGGGCCAACCCGTCGCATATCGAAAACATCCGCTCATGGCTCAGGATAATAGCGTTCAGACCGCGATGGACAAAGAGGCTCCTGTCTGCCCTCGTGATCAACCTGAAACTGCAGGGAGTCTTCGTCAAGGACACAGACCTTTTTCAGAAGGAGATCTCCGCCTTCCTGAATTCAGGCGTCACCCCCTCCTATAATCTGGTCAAGCAGCTCTTGAGACTCTTTCCGATCTTTTTTACCGAGATTGGCGCCGAGGGCGAGTTGCGGGAAACTTCGACAAACGTCGATGAACTCTCGGTGCGGCAGGACAAACTCATATTCTATCTGAGAAAGCAGTCGCATGTGGAAAGCAACAGCCTTCTCGTCCCTTTCACGGAAGACATCTTTCGCTACTGGGCCACGGGAGACAAATCGTTTATAAAGCCGCACCTTCCGCAGGAAGTTTTCGATCAGGTCCAAAATGAAGGCGAATTCTTCGATGAACTGCACATAGTTTTCAAGAATCTTCTGATACGCGCAAAGGAAGAACCCTTAAATTTCCTCGAGTGGGACACGGCGAGGATCATAAAGGAAGTTAAGGGAATACGCAAGATCAGCGACAGGGAGCGGCAAAGAGCGAGGCTCATGCTCAGGTACTACCAGCTCATTTACAAGAAATATAACCATCAGCATATTGACCTCTTGAGAGATCTCGAGATTTCCTGCATGGTCGATGTCCCCCGAATACGCTCATTGAAGCGGGCACTGAAGAGGAAGGACCACTATACGGGTCTTGTGGTGACGCTTGAGATGCTCTCGGCGCTCAAGGGGAAGATTCTCTCGCCGGTTAAGACCGATTACTTCGAAAATATCTATCATAAAAGGCATATAGCGGCGGGGATACCGTCCATGTACGGGACGTACCGCGAAGAGAAGTTCGAGGCGATGGGACTGACATTCCGCCTCGAAAGCCTTGCAACGATGCTCTTCGACAAGCTCGTCGGGTCCCTTAATCTCAAGTTCATTACCAAAAGTACCCTGATGAGGATCCACCAATACCTCTGGCTCTATGTAAAAGCCCTGGATGTGGACGGCATAGCGACGGAAGGCCTCGTATCCAAAATGCGGTACATCACCGCCGCCCTGCAGGTACGGCAGTTCTCCATAGATCAGTACATAGACATATTCCAATTCATTTCGAAGCAGATACAGGACATCATCCGTGATTACTACATCGATTCCCATACCATGAATCTGCCGATCATTATCGGGCAGATGATGGCGGCGAAAGGGGAAGAGGGGGACAGCCAGAACGGACAGTCCAGACCTGAAATCATTTACCGGCATTCCGAGAACTTCATACGATCGATCATAGCGTCGGCTTTCGGCCTGCAGGTTTTCGATAATTTCATAAACTCCATTATAAAGGCCCTCGGTCAGGAAGTGGAAAAATTCAAGGACAACAGGCATATCCTGAACCTTGTCATGGCCTATATCCCGGAGCTTACCATCTCCCCAATTTACAAAAAGAAAAAGGAGATCGACAACCAGGTCCTTATCGGGAACAAAGGATATTTTCTGAAAGAAATGGCCTCCTTCGGCTTTCCCGTGCCGCCGGGGTTTATTATTACAACGGAGGTTTTCAGGGGATATGAGGCGGTTATCGGGTACAAGTACATCTTCAAGGATCTCAGTGCCCGGATCTTCAGCGAGATCCAGGCACTGGAGCATGCGACGGGTAAGAAATTCGGCAACCCGCGTAACCCTCTTTTACTGTCCGTGCGAAGCGGGGCCACCATCTCTTTGCCCGGGATGATGCACTCTTTCCTGAACGTAGGACTCAATGAAACGATAGCCGAGGGACTCAGCAGGTCGTCGGAATACCGTTGGGCCGCATGGGATTCATACCGGAGGTTCCTGCAGACCTGGGGGATGTTCCAGGGTCTCGAAAGGAACATCTTCGACGAAGTCATGAACGGCTACAAGTCGCGGTATGGCGTCACCAAAAAGATCGAATTCCAACCTGAGCAGATGAAGCAGTTGGCTCTTTCCTACAAGAAAGCCATGGAGGATCGGGGCATCGTCATCAGCAATGATCCCCACAAACAACTCCAGGAAGCGATCATGCTTGTCTTCGGCTCGTGGTATTCCCAGCAGGCCCGGATCTACCGTCATCAGATGCACGTCTCCGATGAGTGGGGCACCGCTGTGATCGTCCAGGCCATGGTTTTCGGGAACCTCAATGAGAATTCGGGATCGGGCGTGATCTTCTCCCGTGATCCCCGCGGCTCGTCACAAAACGTTGCCCTCTACGGTGATTTTATATTTGGCGTCCAGGGCGACGATATCGTATCCGGTCTCGTGGAGACATATCCCATATCCGAGAAACAGAGAGTTTCCGAAAAGAGGCAGTCGTTGATATCACTTCAGAAACGTTTCCCCGACATATATGGGGAACTGGTGCGGATAGCAGAGTTCCTGGTCTACGAGAAGCGATTCAACCACCAGGAGATCGAATTTACGTTCGAGAACGCGACGCCCAAGGGTCTCTATATCCTGCAAACTCGGGACATGGTCCAGCGGGGAGCGGGGAAAGTGCTCTCCTTTAAAGACGAACCGGAACTGGAGAATTCGCTGCTCGGTATAGGGATAGGGGTGAGCGGCGGCGCCCTGAGTGGCCGCGTGGTCTATTCAGAAGAGGAGATAGAACGCTACAGGCACGAAGATACGAAGGAGCCCCTTATCCTGATCAGACCCGATACGGTACCCGACGACGTAGGAATTATCCTCAAGGTGGAAGGCATACTCACAGCGCGCGGTGGCGGCACCTCACATGCCGCCGTTACCATTCCCCAGCTTAACAAAGTGGGGGTCGTAGGTTTCAGCAAACTCCATGTTTACGAAAACGAGGCCTACAGCGTCTGCGAAGGAAAGCTAATCAAGGGAGGGGATTATATCAGCATCGACGGCTGGACAGGCGCGGTCTATCTCGGGAAACATAATATCGAAAAAGAGGAATCGTACAAAATAACACTGTGACCCGAGCCGAAACCCGGGTCACAGCGGTGATTGGTAATGCGTGATCGGTAATGGGTACGTCCTATAACCTATGGCCTATAACCCATCACCTGATTTTTCGTCTTTCGACAAAAAATCACGCCATACTCTTGTGGACGTATACGGCCAGATCGCCCATTCTGTTGGTGTAGCTGCCGTATTCGTTGTCGTACCATCCGAAGATCTTCGCGTGGACAACGGGGACTCTCATATTGCCTTGCGGCACGGCCTTGAGAAGCTCTTCCGGGACGTTGGGGATGCCGGCGACATCAACATCGATGAAGGCTGTTCTCGTGTGGTTGAACTGGCCTTCGATGACGATGGCCGCATCCGTTCCGATGAGGTCCGTGGAGACGTTCTGTTCCATGGTAAAAATGACCAGATGTTCCGGATCGTTGTCAGTGGCCTTCTGGTAGATGTCATTGAGCATTGTGGTGGTCACGGCTTCTTTCTTTCCGTCGGCGCCGGTTCGGACCTGGAAAGTGAGGTTGAGAACGATCAATGATTCCGTATTCGTCGGCACCCGTATTGAATCCGCCATGAATCCGATATCCTTTACCTCGGGTATGACCTGGATGAGAGCCGCCGCGGCGTTCGTGGAGGTAAGGATGATGTTGTTGAGGGTGCTTCTATTCTTCCTCAAGTCTTTTTCGCCCGCCTTCGGCGTCTTGTCCAGGATGCTCTGTGAATTGGTCACCGCGTGGACCGTCGACATGGACGCCGTGAGGATCTTGCTTGTCGCCGCGTTGTTCAGGAGCGGTTTGATCATGTGTGCAAGGCCGGTCGTGGTGCACGATGCGGCGGAGACTATCTTGTGTTTTTTGTAGTCAAAGGCTGTGTGGTTGATGCCGTAAATGAGCGTCACCGCATCGTCGGGAATGGACAATGCCTTGTTCTTTATCTTGAAGGCGGACGAATTGATGACCGCTTTTGCGCCGCTCGCGAGGTGTCCTTTGAGGGACCCGCCCTTGTCATCCGCCGGGATCGTCGGGTCCTGGAATTTACCCGTGCACTCGACGACGAGGTCTACGGAGTGGTCCCGCCACGCGATCTCGGCCGGGTTCCGGTTTTCCCGAAGGATTGTGACCGGTATACCGTCAATAAGGAGCTTCCCTTTCTTTTCGTCGACGATCTCAATGATCCTCTTCGATTTGATTCCGTAGAGAAAACGGTGAATGCTTCCGTATGTTGCATCTTTCTCGATGACATGGGCTATGGCTGGCAGGCCATTGCCGACATCACGGCCGAGATTGATAATAATTTCCTGGAAGTATTTCCGGCCGACGTGATGCCAGAGTGTCAGCTTTCCTATCCTTCCAAGACTGTTGATTCCAAGAACGGGGCGTTTGTTTTCGAAGACTTCAACTTTACCCATGGTATTACCTCCTGTGTGTAATGCGAAACCTGCTCGATGTGGGGTTTGTACTCATCGTATGAAGGGGTTCTCCCTTGTGAAAGGAGACATGCTTTGACATACTTCCTATAACTTGAAAGGCTTACACGCCTCCCCGGACCCCCAATATTACCAGAATTCCGTTCCCAAGTCAACGAAGCAGAAACCTATCACAACGTCTGATCAAGCAATTACAGGGCATGAGCAATGGTTTTTATTGAAAATAACCCGAGAAATGTTTATAATCAAAACCTAAATCGCCCCCGTAGCTCAGGTGGATAGAGCAATGGATTCCTAATCCATGTGCCGCATGTTCGAGTCATGCCGGGGGCATTTGGTTCTATCAATTTCGATTCCCTCTTCCCGCGTTAGCGACCCTTTGCAACGAGCTCATCCATAGAACCCCTGATATCCTTGTGCTTATTTTGCCAGGAAAATCTGCGAAATACACCGATCCATGCGGCGCATGTTAAGGGATGACGGGAAATTGAGTTTATCAGAGTTTTGCCTACGCTTTTTCCCTGTCCACCGTTCCTATCGGCAGCCGTCGGATGCGCCGCCCGGTGGCTCTGAAAATGGCGTTGGCGACCGCGGGGGCTATGGGCGGGACGCCCGGTTCTCCGACGCCGCCCGGAGGCTCCCCGCTGTGGACGATGTGAACCTCTATCAGGGGCATCTCGTCCATACGCAGGACTGGATAGGTGTCGAAGTTGCTTTGTCGGACTCTGCCGTCCTCAAGTGTGATGGCCTCGTGCAGGGCAGCAGACAGGCCGAAGATGATGCTGCCTTCCATCTGGGTTTCGATCGTGGAGGGATTGACCGTACGGCCGCAATCTACCGCACAGACCACCCGGTGGACCATCACCTTCCCGTCCGGTGAAACTGAGACTTCGGCAACCTCGGAGACGATGCTTCCGTACGATTCGCACATGGCGATACCCCGGGCGCGGTCTGACGGCAGAGGGCTGCCCCAACCGGCCTTTTGCGCGGCAAGATCGAGGACGCCGAGATGGCGTGGATGGTCCTTGAGAAGAGCACGGCGGAATTGGTAGGGGTCCCTGCGCGTCGCGTGCGCTATTTCATCCATGAAGCTCTCGACCATGAACCCGTTCTGTGAGTGGCCGACAGAGCGCCACCACTGGACGGGCACACCGACCATGGGACTGTGAACGTCAACCAGCAGATTGGGGATATCGTAGGGGATGTCTGCCGCGCCATCCACCGACGTTGTGTCAACCCCGTCCTTTATGAGCCGCCGGGCATAGACGGTGCCTGACATGATGGATTGTCCAACGAGCCGCTGGTGCCATGCCGTCAGGTTCCCCGATTTGTCGATTCCCGCAGAAAACCTGGAATACCAGAACGGACGGTAGTATCCGCCCCTCATATCGTCCTCGCGGGTCCAGACAACTTTTACGGGCTTCTTGACTGCGCGGGCCACCTCGGCCGCCATGACGACAAAATCGGAGTGTGGGTTTCCCCGCCTGCCGAAACCACCGCCAAGATAGGTGGTGTGGAGGAATACCTGTTCGGGTTTAAGGCCGACAACGGAGGCGGCGGCGGCGCGGTGAAGCGTCTGGGCCTGTGTCCCCACCCAGATATCACACCTGTCGTCCTTGAGATCTATGGTGCAGTTCAAGGGTTCCATATTTGCGTGGGCGAGGTAGGGCACTTCGTAGGAGGCGGTGAGTCTGTGAGCCGCAGATACCAGGGCCGCGCCGAAATTACCCTTGTCGCAGGCCACTTTCCCGGCATTCTGAGCCAGCGCGGCATAGTGCTGACGAATAGTATCGGTTGAGATCCCCGCGTGAGGCCCTTCGTCCCAGACAATATCCAGCACATCCCTTCCTTTCCTGGCGGCCCAGAATCCCTCAGCGATGACGGCCACTCCCGAGTTGATCTTGACTACCTCGGCGACGCCGGGAACGGCCAACGCCTTTGCGGCATCGAGACTCTTGACGATTCCGCCAAAGAAGGGTGGCCGCTCAATAACGGCAGTCAGCATTCCGGGGGTTTTCACGTCGAGACCGAAGATCGCGGTGCCATCCACCTTTGTCTTCGCATCAAGGCGGGCCACAGGTTTTCCGATAATCGTGAAGGCGGAGGGATCCTTGAGGGGAACTTTCGCGGGAACGGGTATCTCTGCGGCCTTTTCGACAAGTTCTCCATAGGAGAGTTTCCTTCCGCTGTCGTGAAATACCACCCCGTTATCGGCGTGACAGTGAGCCTTTGGGACTCCCCAGATCTCGGCGGCAGCCGCAAGGAGCATTTCCCTGGCAGCAGCACCGACAGTACGCAAGCGCTCCCATTCGGTACGAACGCTCATGCTGCCCCCCGTCATCTGCATGCCCGTAATGGGGTTATTGTAGACCGACGCAACGGGGGCAGGCTCCACCTTGACCTGCTTCCAGTCACACTCGAGTTCCTCCGCGATGAGCATGGGTAGTGACGTGTAGACCCCTTGACCCATTTCGGATTTGTTTATTATCATGGTGACCGTGCCGTCGGGGCCTATCCGGAGAAAGTCAGCGGGAGAGGATTCGCTCCCGGCCAAGGGGGAGGAGCCAAAAGGCTGGGAAGGACCTGTTTGAGAGAGGCTGAAGGCAAGGATTAATCCTCCGGCGAGGGGTGTATCCAGAAAACGATTACGACGCACATTGATGATATTTGTCATTTTCACCCCTGTCGCATGGCGGCTGCGCGATGGATCGCACGACGAATGCGCTGGTAGGTCCCGCATCGACAGATAATTCCCGACATGGCCCTATCTATATCGGCGTCATCCGGTTTGGGGTTGGCGGCTAGAAGGGCCGCTGCGGCCATGATCTGGCCCGATTGACAGTATCCGCACTGCGGGACGTCCTCTTCCACCCATGCCTTCTGTACCGGGTGGAGCCCGCCGGCGGAGAGCCCCTCGATAGTCACGATGTCTTTACCTGCGGCAGAGGCGACGACAGTCGTACAAGACCGGACCGCCTGGCCATCTATATGAACGGTACAGGCGCCGCACCGGCCGATACCACACCCGTATTTGGTTCCCATGAGGCCAAGTTCGTCCCTTATTATCCATAACAGCGGGGTATCGGGGAAGGCATCCACCTCGTACATCTTCCCGTTCACTTTCAATGAGATCATGGCAGCCTCCCCGTGGGGTTTATGACGCCGCAGAAACCGGCCGACTGTGCTTGTGCCTGCCCGACCGTCTTCCACCGCGTTCTTACGTAAGGAAAACCTATACATCGTGCCACCGCGTGTCCAGTCGGGCAGGGGGCAGTTCCGTGCGGAGGTTTGCCAGAAGCCCGCTTGTGGTTGAAAAGCTTTTTGTCGAGAGTCAAACATGTCATACAAGTTCCCGGTTATACGCAACAATTCTACAGAAAAAATTATTGAAATCGATAAAATGCTGTGCTATAAAAAGAAAAGGTATGAAGAAAAGGGGGTAACATATGAAAAAAGTTGCAATATTTATTCTGGTCGCTGCCTTTTCGCTTGGTTTGTTCGTGCTTCCCGCATTCGCCGGAGACGACATGGAGAAGGCTGACTACCGGGCAACCGGTAAGGGTGATGCGATGCTCTTTGACCTTATAGTGCTGAGGCCTCTCGGGATTGCCAGTATTGGTCTGGGTTTCGCGGCAACTGTCGTGGCTTTACCCTTTTCCATAATAGCCAACAACACACGTGAAGTCGGCGATGCCATGCTTACCGAGACTACGAACTACACCTTTGTGAGACCACTCGGCGAGGTCTTTCCGTCGCAATCTATGCTGGATCGCTAGGATTGCTGCCGCAGATAATGGCTGTACCTTTCAATGGAATTACCTTGCGGCACGGTTCGGATCACACGTGATCTTCCGCTCCACAAGGCTGCAGTACTTCCTTTTTACCGGAATTAAAGAACATGAAACAATAATCGATAAGTATAGGTACCGGGGTTCCGGCGCAATTACTCTTTAAGGAGATGCACCATGAGCGAGACTTCTGATGTCATCAGCATAAGGAAGGAGGGCGATCAGAATGATTTTTTTCGGAAGATCCTGACAAACCAGCTTACATATTCACTGTCGAAAGATATGTATTCGGCCACACAAAGAGACAAGTATACGGCGACGGCCCTTTCCGTCAGAGCCCGCCTGGTTAAGAACTGGATCGAATCCCAGCAGAGCTACTACAAGAAGGATGTTAAGCGCCTTTACTATCTATCCCTGGAATTTCTCATGGGAAGGCTGCTGAAAAATTACCTGATAAACATCGATCTTTTGGATGAATACCGAAATGCGATGGAGGTTCTGGCTATAAAGTTGGAGGACGTCTTTGAATATGAGTGGGACGCAGGCCTCGGCAACGGGGGTCTGGGAAGGCTTGCGGCCTGTTTCATGGATTCGATGGCGACGCTCAACTATCCCTGCTACGGTTATGGGATCAGATACGAGTATGGCATCTTCACTCAACGGATTGTCGACGGCTATCAGGCCGAAGCGCCGGACAACTGGCTGCGCTACGGCAACCCGTGGGAATTCCCCAGGCCGGAACTCATCTACCCGGTCCGGTTCTATGGACGGGTCGAGACGCACGCCAAAAAGACCGAATGGGTGGATACCAGCGAGATCCTGGCGATGGCCTACGACTATCCGGTGCCAGGCTTCCACACGAATACGGTTAATACGCTGCGCCTCTGGGCCGCAAAATCGACACGCGATTTCGACTTCGATTACTTTAACAGCGGGGATTATGTCAAGGCCGTCGAAAACAAGAACAACAGCGAGAACATCTCCAAGGTCCTCTATCCCAATGACCTGTCTCTTGCGGGAAAAGAACTCAGATTGAAACAACAGTATTTCTTTGTGGCGGCAACCCTCGCCGACATATTCAGAAGATTTAAAAAGTCTTATTGTAATTTCAATGCATTACCCGACAAAGTTGCGATTCAGCTTAATGACACGCATCCCTCGATCGCGATTCCCGAGATGATGAGAATACTTGTCGACGATGAAGGGTTGCCATGGGATGTTGCCAGCAAGCTGACACGGGATACCATCGCATACACGAATCACACCATTCTCCCCGAGGCCCTTGAAACGTGGTCGGAGGACCTGATGGGACATCTTCTTCCCAGGCACCTCCAGATCATACAGGAGATGGACAGGAAGTTTCACATCCAGGTGGCCCGACGCTTTCCCGAAGAATTCGACAAAGCAGCGCAGATGGGGATCGTCACCGGCGACTGCGGGAAGGTCGTCAATATGGCCCGGCTCGCCATCGTGGGCAGCCATGCGGTTAACGGCGTCTCCCGCTTGCACAGCGAGCTCTTGAAGAGCCACGTCTTCAATGATTTTTATCTCATGTACCCCGAGAGGTTCAGGAACGTCACGAATGGGATAACGCACAGACGGTGGCTCCTGGATGCAAATCCGGGGCTCTCCGGTCTCATCACCGAGGCGATAGGAGATGGATGGACACGTGACCTCGATGAATTGAAGAAGCTGGAACCTATGGCGGATGATGCGGGATTCAGGGACCGGTTCAACTTTATCAAGAGAGAAAACAAGCTTCGCCTTCGCGCTGCCATGGAACGGGTCTTCAACTGCACCCTAGAACCGGACTTCCTCCTCGATTGCCAGGTAAAGAGATTTCACGAGTACAAAAGGCAACTTCTCAATGTTTTCCACGTCATCACCCTCTACAATCGTCTCAGGGAGGGAAGAGTGCCCGAGGATTTCGTCCCGAGGATCGTCCTTTTCTCCGGCAAATCGGCTCCGGGATATCTCATGTGCAAGCTTATCATCAAGCTTATACACAATGTGTCCGAGATCATTGCCGTTCATCCCATGGTAAAGGACCATCTGCAGGTGGTCTTCGTTCCCAACTACGGGGTGACGATTGCCGAGGTGACCATGCCTGCCGCGGACCTTTCCGAACAGATATCCACGGCCGGTTTCGAGGCATCGGGGACGGGAAATATGAAATTTGCTCTCAATGGGGCACTGACAATAGGTACCTACGATGGGGCCAATATAGAGATTAGGGAAGAGGTGGGAGAGGAGAATTTTTTCCTTTTCGGTCACAGGGCCGAGGAAGTTCTCGAACTGAGGAAGGACTACGACCCGAAGAAGTATATCGAAGAGAACAAGGAACTCGCCCAGGTGATGCATCAACTTCAATCGGGATTCTTCTCACCCGAGGAACCCGACCTCTTCCAGCCCATAGTCCAGTCTTTAATGGATGGCGACAGGTACTGCGTCCTCGCGGATTATTCTCTCTATATCGCTTGCCAGGAAGAGGTTTCTCTCGCGTACAGGGACAGGGACGCATGGACAAAGATGGCAATCCTCAACGTCGCCCGGTCGGGCAAGTTTTCCAGCGACCGTGCGATCAATGACTATGCGCGAAATATATGGAACATTTCCCCGGTCGTGCGACAGTCTCCGTAAAAGTGAAATGCTCCTTGACTTGATTCTTCCCCGTGTGATACTCATTTCAAAGTATTCTTCGCCATTCTAGACGAACAGGATGATCATGGAACGATATCCGCATATCTTTCAGCCCGGGACTATCGGTAAGCTGGTAACGAGGAACAGGATCAAGTACGCGGCCACGGAAACGAATTTCCCCTACGGCGACGGTTATGTCAGCGACCGCGAAGTGGCATACATGGAAGCCCAGGCAAAAGGCGGCGCAGGTATTGTCACGACCCAGGGCGCCTACCCCGATAAAAAGGGGGAGGGCAAGGGTTTCAAGGGGATGATGTCGATCAATGACGACAGGTTTATCCCCGGACTTGGGCGAATAGCCGATGTGATCCGGGCCAATGGGGCTCTTTCAAGCATTCAGATACTTCACTGCGGCAGGGAAGGGGGCATCGAGCTCGATTATTGTCTTATGCCTTCCGTCGTCCCGCAAAAATTGTCCTATTTCAAACCTCCGCGGGAAATTACGGCGTCAGAGATCAAACAGGCGGTAAAGGATCATATAGATGCCGCAAGACGGGCCAAACAGGCTGGTTTTGACATGATCGAACTCTCCGGTATCGTGGGCTATCTCATTTCAACCTTCATATCGCGCTATACCAACAAGAGGACCGACGAATACGGCGGGGACCTCAGGGCACGGTGTAGATTGATGGTTGAGATCATCGAGGGTGTGAAGGCCGAAGTGGGCCAGATGCCGGTAGGTATCCGGTTGTGCGGCCACGAACTCCTCAACGACCGGGGCGGCAACAGTTTCGAGGAAAGCGTCGAGAGCTTCAGAATAGCCCAGGAAGCCGGGGCTGACTACCTGAGCGTCACCATCGGATGGCATGAATCCTCGCAGTCGGTCATTACCAGGGATGTTCCGATGGGACATTGGCTCTATATCGCAGAAGCAGTAAAGAAAGCGGTTGATGTGCCCGTTATGATGGCTTTTCGACAGTTTCTGCCTCACATCCCCGAGAAAGCGATCGCGGGGGGTCAGATAGATTTCGTGGAAATGTGCCGTCCCATGATCGCCGATCCGGAGTTTCCGAACAAGATCAGGCAGGGCAGGGAGAAGGAGATCGTTCCCTGTATTGCCTGCAATGCATGCTTTTCGAGGCTTTACTATCACCAGCCGATCATGTGTTCCGTTCGTCCCAATCTGGGGCATGAGGGGGAAGATGGATGGGGCTATTACGGGTTTAAACCCGCATCGAAGAAAAAGAGGATTATCATCGTCGGCGGGGGGCCAGCCGGACTGCAGTGCGGGGAGGTGGCGGCGCGAAAGGGACACGAGGTCACCCTCTTTGAGAAGAACGACAGATTAGGAGGGAACGTCCTTGTCGCCTCCCTCGTCGATCCCGGTGCCATAGAGCTTATGCGGCCTATAGCGACGCTCGAGGAACTTTGCCGCAAGGCCGGCGTCGCCATCCGGCTCGGCGTGGAATGTGATCCGGCGATGGTCGGGCGGGAAGCCCCTGATGCCCTTGTTGTAGCCGTGGGACCGGCCATGAAGGGGCTAGGGGCGTCTACAGGGGTCCTGACCCCACAGGACGTAATGGTGAAAGACCGGAAAATCGGACAAAGAGTTGCGATCATAGGCGGCGGCGGCGTTGGCCTCGGCATCGCCGTATACCTGCTGCGTCATGGCGAACACGAGATCACGATCATAGATGAGGCCGGAAAACCCGGCAGAGATGTCAATCCTTTCTATTTCTGGCAGTACATGGCGTTAATGAAAAAGAAGAAGGTCAATTTTATGAAGCGTACCAGGGTGACTGCGATCGAAGATAGGCTCGTCAAGGTCCTTGGGCCTTCAGGTGATATCGCGGTCGAAGCCGACAGCATTATAATGTCTGTCTTTTATCCCGAAGAAGAAGTATGGCGCCGAATGGCATCCACCGCGGCAAAAGAGGTCTATTTCATAGGCGACGCGAAGAAACCAAGGCGCATTATAAACGCAATCCATGATGGTTACCGATTAGGGATGGTGCTCTGATGATTCCCGTTATAGATGAAAAAGAATGCACAGGCTGTGGAACATGCATTGAAATATGCCCGCCCGGTGCCATAACACTCGCTGATGGGAAAGCCCGTATCGCCGGGGATCTCTGCGAGGAATGCGGTTTCTGTGCACCGGAATGCCCTGTTGAAGCGATTAGAATCCCTTTCCCGATCAAGGGACCCTGAAGAAAATCTTACAGCCTTCAAACAATCCTGGCAGTTTTTTAAGATTCTTCCATATTTTCCGATAACCACCTAAAGGAACGAATTCCGTCGGCTTGCCGAAAGAACTTCAAGGAGGGGTCATGGCTCAGGGAACGTCGAATATTCTTCTCGAAACGGGCACCAACGAGGTCGAGATACTCGAGTTATATATTGATGAAGAAGGCTACCGGGGTTATTACGGTGTCAACGTCGCAAAAGTCATTGAGATCATCCCCGTTCCCAGGAACAAGATAAACCCTCCCGATTCGAAGAGAGGAATGGTGTCCGGACTCTTCAATCACCGCAACAAGGTTGTGGTGCTCATCGACCTTGCCATCTGGCTGGGAAAGACGAGGGTTGAAACCAAACCCTGTAACGTCCTTATCACCGAATTCAACAATGTAGTAACCGCTTTTCTGGTATCGGGGGTCACGAGGATCCATCGCGTTACATGGCAGGATATAAAACCCCTCGACGGGTATATGGAAAACGTCAGCGATGCTGTAACGGGCGTCATCGAGCTGGAAAAGAACCTGGTCTTTCTTTTGGATCTGGAGAAGGCGATAGCGGAACTGAACCCGGAACTGGCTTTGAAAGCCCCCGCCGGCGGTTCGGTGCCGCTGGAATTCAATCTTGACCGGCCCATCAGGGTCCTCCATGCCGACGATTCCAACGTGATCAGGCACAACGTGCGAATACGCCTGGAAGAAAATGGGCACTTTACCGTCCACTCCGTGGGAAATGGCGAGGAGGCGTGGAATTATCTCGTCAACGTGCGCGAAGAAGCTCTTGCCCAGGGTTCTTCCCTGTCTGACTTTGTCGATATAGTACTGACGGATATCGAGATGCCCGGCATGGATGGATACCATCTGTGCAAGAGGATAAAGGAAGCGCCGGAGTTCAAGGATGTCCCCGTCGTACTCTTTTCTTCCCTGATCACCGAAAAACTGATCCACAAAGGCCAATCCGTCGGTGCCGACGGCCAATTCTCGAAACCGGACCTGAGTCTCATGAGTTTCATGAGAGATCTCATCGAAAGAAAGCTTAAGGCGGCTTAACGGGAAAGAGCGTTTAGAAGTTTCAGGGTTTCAGACGAAAAAATCTCCGTCATGAACGACCGGGAACTGGTCGGTAAGATCGGGACCGTCGCTCGTCGACCCGAAGTTTCCCTCGATATATAAAATCAAATATCTCATTGTTTTGTGTGGTCATTCCGGAAATATGCGGGCCCGGCAAGACATTCCGGATTCCGGATAAAGTTGGGGATGACGGCGATGGGGGGGGATCCTGAAGGTTCTTCAACATTCAAGCATTTTCAGGAAAAAAGAGCCACCGGAGTAACAGTCGGGGGGGATTGAATCCGGTGGCTGTGAGATACTTGATGCATTGTAAGCATGCAAAAAGTACAGTGGGTATTATAACACGAAGGCATCACGGGTCAAGCACAATTGTCGGGATCGGTCTGCTAGTCCCGGGGAACCTGAGGCCGACCGCTTCAAATTTTCTTGACACTCAAACATGCGTTCATATAATCTGGTCTTGGACAAACGCCCTAAAGGGATGCCGTGGTCGCGTTTGATCCTGTCCATGATGCATGCACACAGCTAAAATTAGGAGGAAGGGAATGCCTGGAAAAGGGAAGATCGCTTCAGGTGGAGTCCTGCTGTCAGGGATTCTATGTCTGGTTATGTTAACAGTATGGACAACGATGGCAGATTCGGCGGAAAGAACCCCCGTTACACGGTACTGGATGAGTGTATCTACGGAGAAAAGCGGTTTTCCGGGCATGCCTTCAGGATCGATGGGCGGCGGGATGTCGGGTATGAGTATTCCGGGCATGGGCAGTATGTTTGGTGGAAGCGGAGGCTCGTCGGGAAAGAGACTCCAGCTTCAGGTGAACTCACCAAAATCTCCGCCCGCTGGTCCACAGGCCACGCATGACATCCCTCCGGGACAGAACATGGGTCCGACACTGCCGCTTGTTTCACCCGACCAGGGGCGTGCAACCCGTTCGGAGCCCGGGGAACGGCCGGAAAAGATGGAAAAACCAAAGATGCGTATGCTCGTTTACTGGGGTTGCTCAGAGACGGTGAAACCCGGTCAGCCCTTTGTACTGGACACTGAAAAGGCAAATCCTGCCGAATTTGCCCGGGTATTTCAGGGCAGGACCGTCTCCGTGCAAAATGCTCCTTCGCCTCGTCCCGGCTGGGCATATGCCGATTGGCCGAACAAGGTGGATGGCACGCAGGTCCCACAGAACAGTTCCTTGGTGGGGAGCCATTTTGTCCACGGCAATTATCTCCCGGATATTCGTTTTTCCATAGATGGCGGCCATGATTTCATGGCGCCTGTAGAGTTTACTTCCACGAAAGGCACTCCCGCCGACAGCTTTAATTTTCAATGGAATTCCATTCCGACGGTCACGGGTTATTTCGCGACCGCCATGGGCCACGACGACAAAACAGGTACGATGATCATCTGGAGTTCAAGCGAAGTGCGGGAAGCGGGCGGCTCGCTCATGAGCTTCCTCTCCGACGAAGATGTCCGGAGACTCGTCAAGGAAAGAGTCGTCATGTCCCCGTCGACAACCCGGTGCACGATCCCGACGGGCATCTTCAAGGATGCCAAAGGTGCGATTATCCAGTTCATAGCATATGGTGACGAACTGAACATCGTCTACCCGACGAAACCAAAGGACCCGATCTGGGCCGTGAAAGTGAGGCGCAAATCAACATCCATGCTCCCCCTGATGGAAACGGCAGGCCGCGCACCTTCAGACAGGGAATCCCGCGACCAGGCCCCGCCGCCGGAGAAGAATGAAGGCATAATAACACCCGGAAAAGTCTTGAAGGGATTGTTAGGATTTTAGAGAAGATGGGTAATGGGTAATGAGTTATGGGCAACCACATGGAAGAAGAAGCACACCTGTGCTTGTTAACTCCTACCCATTATCCACCACCACCTATTGCTAATCAGCTGTTGTATTCTTCCGAAAGCCATTCCCCGGGCACCCGCGGTTTAGCAATCCATCGCGAACATTCAGGGCGTCATAGATCAAGAGCAAAAATAGCGCTCCGTCACGGAGCGGAAAGCGTTTCTGTCATCGGTTCGAGCGCGGATATCGCGGGATTATAGTCTCCTATCGAAATAATTGAAAAATCTTGATGTTTGTAGTTATTATTGGATCATCGAAAACCGGTAAAACGCGAGGGGAACCATGATAACTTGGAATGAAAAAGTCGGCAAGTTGGATTTGACAGGGAAGCCCCTGACACGGGCGCTCCTTCTTAAGGCACCCGTTGATCTGGAAAGGCTTCAACACAATTATGGATTTGCCCTCAATCCCGGCAACACCACTGAAGAAATGATAGAAATGGCCGTGGTGGCAGACGTTTTGAGCCTTTTGTTCCCGTCATTGACGGCGGCGGAAAAGAAGCTTGAGGGCCCAGGTACAAGTTCTTTTCCCAGGGACAGAGTACTCGCATTCGTTTGCTGTATATGGTTCTTTACGGCAGTTATTCCCCGTATCGAAGCCGAAGGATATCCCCTGGAGATGAATAATCTTACCCGGCAGACGGGAGCGTTTCTGTTCAATCCATATGGGGACGAAAACGTACCCGGGCTGATCAGGATCGGCATTCGATACTGTAAGGAACTGGGCTCTCAATCACCCGAGGCGGTTATCGAATGGAACAAAGCCTTTTCGCAAATGGTATTCATACATTACGAGAAGTTGACCAATGACATAGACCTGGGAGACTTTAATCTGGACGCAACGATCGGTAAAATGGTCACTGTTTTTCTCTCCCTTACCTTCGCACTCCCAGCCTCGGAACCTGAAGATCATGGATAACAAATCGAGGTATATGGTGTATACTTCTTTCAGGCGTTCTTCTAAATTCATGGTGCGTCTGGGCAAGCTTCAGGATCTTGCTCAAACACCAGTGCCCCCGGGGCGGGGGCGAAACGGTCATTGAGACCTCCAAATAATTACACAAGGAGGTCGATATGACTGCGAACTTGGCAGCAGTATTCGCGTTACGAACGGTGGCAACCTTATTATGTTGGTTGCACCAACCTGAAGGAACATGGCACCGATGACCTCGTTGCCAGAAATCAGCAATGTGATGATGCGCAGATCATCTATTGTGATAACTGAGGCGAGGTCATAAAGTAGGAGCGAACAAGATCGTAGAGTGGAAATGAACAAGGCCCGTGAAGAACGCTAAGGCCCCTGGAAACAGGGGCCTTCTTGCTGGACTCTTTAAATTACCGGACAAATGCTTGATAAGTTGACGCGCTGAAAAGTCCGATGTCTTTCAGATTAAAAGCCGACGATGGGAATCGAACCCGCGACCTGCTCATTACGAGTGAGCTGCTCTGCCTCTGAGCTACGTCGGCGTTGGATTTTTTATAGCATAACCTGCTGTTTTCATACAATACAAATCTGCATCATCGCCTGTCTTTACTGCCATATCGGGCCTCCGGAGCCGACCGGAATGGGAAAGGATTCTGCGTTTCTATCGTCAAAAGGACAGCACGGCCGCGAAGAGCAGGAGAATTTCCGTGATTTCTCGTATCATGCCCAGGTTATCACCGGTTAAACCCCCGAACCGGTAGGTACATATGCGGCGTAATGCATAGCCGGCACAAAGGCAGGCGAGAGCGGCCGGGATGAAGAAGAAGACGAAAGTTGCTGCGTTAGTATAGGGTGGGCGACCGGTAGCCAGGTAGATGAGGCAGGAAAGCAAGAGGAGCAGGATTGTTGCCAGACAGGCGTGCGCGGCGTTGACTTTACCGAGAAAGATCTTTCCCAGACCGTCATCGCGGGCGCTCCTGGCGCCGGGCATCATCATTGTCATGGACCAGGTTGAGATGACGGGCAAGAGGAATATTACGGGATTGAGAGAGATGTGCCCGGGGGTCTCGAGGACCTCTTTTAGAAGGATGAACTTGAAAAGAAGCGTCAGGGCGATGGCAGTGATCCCGATAGGACCCGTGGTGGAATCCCGCATGACGGCAAGCCTTTTTTGCCTGTCTTTGCCGGCGTCACCGGTGGATTTAACGGAAAGGGCATCGAAAGTGTCCGATAGCCCATCCTGGTGAAACCCTCCGTTTGTGAGAAGATACGCCGCGATTACAAGGACGGAGGTAATCGAGGGTGAGAAGAGCTTCAGGGAAATGAAGGAAATAACGGCCAAAAGTGCGCCTTGAAAGAATCCGACGAGGGGGAAGAATACCGAAGAGGCCGCGATATCTCTTTCGGGGAGTTCTCCCGTAATGCGTATGGGGATGATCGTCAGGAACTGGAAAGCTGCGAGTACCCGTTTCATGTTTCAGGACAGCTCCTTGGATACGCCCGCTTCGTCGAACGTCGCCATCTCGCGGTATATCTTGAGGCCTGCTTCGATGAGTGACATGGCAAGGGCGGCTCCCGTTCCTTCGCCGAGCCGAAGGCCCATGTCGAGAACGGGCTTGAGCCCCATTGACCTCAGCATGATGCCCTGTCCTACTTCGACAGAATTGTGGGCGGCAAACATGTAATCGCCGACGGCGGGCTCGATGGAATAGGCGATAATCGCGCCAGCCGTCGATATCAGGCCGTCGATTACGACGGGTATCCTTCGTGATGCCGCACCGAGAATGAGGCCTGCTATCCCGCCGATCTCCGCGCCGCCGACTTTAGCGAGGACACCGACCGGATCAGAGGGGTCGGGGTTGTTGACGGCTATTGCGTCTTCGATGACGGCGATCTTATGGCGCAGGGAATCATCGCTGATTCCGGTGCCCTTTCCTGTGACATCCGCGGGTGACGCTCCGGTCATGACCGAGGCAATTGCGCTCGATGGTGTCGTGTTCCCGATACCCATATCGCCGGTGCCAAAGAGGCGGTAACCTTCGTCGGCGTACTGGTTGGCCAGTTCGATGCCGGTCTGGATGGTACGGGCGGCTTCCTGCCTGGTCATGGCGGCTTCCTTCCTCATGTTCTTTGTGCCCCTGACCACTTTCCTGCGGATGAGTCGCGGAACGTCATCGAAATCATAGTCTACGCCGATGTCGACGACGATGATCTCGGCGCCTGCGTGGCGGGCGAGGACGTTTATGCCCGCACCGCCATCCAGAAAGTTCCGGACCATCTGCACAGTGACCTCTTTTGGAAAGAGGGAAACCCCTTCATCGACAACACCATGGTCGCCCGCAAAGGTAAAGATGGCCTTTTTCGCGAAGAGGGGGGGCATCTTCTCCCCTGTGATGGCAACTATCCTCTGCGCGAATTCCTCAAGCCTTCCCAGACTTCCCCGGGGCTTTGTGAGACTGTCGAGGCGCTCCGATGCGAGGCGCTCGAGATTACGGTCCACCTTTTCAATGCGTATTCCTTCCAAGCTCATGTCTCCTTTATTTTCATCGGGATCCCGGCGGCCATAAAATAGACGTCCGTGGCGGCCGAAGCGACGCGGGCGTTGAGACGCCCGATGTTATCTCTGTATTCCCTTCCCAGGGGTGTCTCAGGTACCAGTCCGAGCCCCACTTCGTTGGAAACGATGTAGAGCAAGGGCACGGCATCATCAGAAATCGCCTCTATAAGCCGAGCGGCATACCCCTCGATGGACAGGTGACGGACCATAACGTTCGAGACCCAGAGGGTAAGGCAATCTATGAGGATCACGCCGTGCTCGGGTCCTATCTTTTTAATGAGCGATGGGAGCTCCACCGGTTCTTCGAAAGTGCGCCAATCCGCCGCCCGCTCATTGCGGTGGTTGGCAATGCGGGCCATCATCTCGTCGTCCAGCGCTTCGGCGGTCGCCACGAAGGCCTTTTCACCCTTTGCCGCCGATGCGGCGCTGAGGGCGAAGGAGCTCTTTCCGCTGCGCGCTCCGCCCAGGATCAGGATCCGTTTTCGCATTTTTTTCTGACCTCCTCCGAAACGATCATCACAAAGGGCTTCATGGACAGGGGGTTCTGACGGACAACGACCACCGTCTTGTACACATCCTCGATCGTCTTGTAATCGAGTACATCGCCCGGACGGCCGGTCTTCTTTATCCTTCCGTTATCCACCAGGGCCAGGCTGTCGCAATATTCGGAGGCGAGGTTGAGGTCATGGAGTATAATGACAACCGTCAGGCCTTCCTGTCTGTTGAGACGCTTTACCAGGTCAAGGACACCCGCCTGGTGCGTGATATCAAGATGGGATGTCGGTTCGTCGAGAAGCAGGACCTTCGGTTGCTGCGCAAGAGCGCGGGCGATGAAAGCAAGCTGGACCTCGCCGGCGCTCATCTCGGACATGAGCGAGTCCTTGAGATGACCGATGCCCGTCAGTTCCATAACCTTCCCGGCTATAGCTGCGTCTTCATCCCTCTCGTAGAATTGCAGCTTCCTGTAATAAGGTATCCTGCCGAGGAGCACGAATTCCCTGACCGTCATGGCGATCAGGGGCATATTTTGCGAGACGACGGCGATCTTTTTTGCCACATCGCTGAAGTGAAGATCCTTCATCTCGACACCATCAAGGAATATGCTCCCCTTCACAGGTTTTACGAGGCGGGTGATGGCCCTGAGAATAGTCGTTTTCCCCGATCCATTGGGACCTATGATGCCGAAAAACTGGCCTTTTTTGACGGAAAGGTCGACATCATGGAGAATCGTCTTTTGGCCGTATCCGCACGTAAGGCCTTTTATTTCTATCACAGGGAACCTCCTGACCGGCCGGAGATATGCCTTCTCGTCAAGACATAGATGAAGACGCTTCCTCCCAGGATCCCCGTTATGACACCGACGGGAAGTTCAAGGGGGGGCAATGCCGTGCGTGCAAGGGTATCGCAGAAAATGAGGAAACCGGCTCCGGTGAGGAAGGATATGATAAAGAGCCGCCTGTGATCGTAACCGGTCATCATCCGAACGAAATGGGGGACAATAAGGCCCACGAAGCCGATGATACCCGTGAGGGACACGCTGATCCCCGTCAGGAGCGACGCCATGAGGAAAAGCTGCTTTTTCGCGCGCTCCGTGTCGATGCCCAGGTGAACCGCCTCCTCTTCCCCGAGGGACAGGGCATTGAGGACCGGGGCGAAGAAATAGGAGAGTAAAAGACATATCAGAGCGATAGCCGCCACGATCAGGATAAGCATCCAGCTTGGTTCCTCCAGAGAACCCATGATCCAGAAGACGATGCTGTGGAGTTCATCCGTCTTCGATATGGCGAGGATCAGGAATACAAGGGATGATGAGATGAAGCTCGTCATGACCCCTGTCAGCAGAATCCCCTGCATTCGCAGTACGTTTTGACGCATGTTCAGGAAGTAGAGGGGGACGACGACAAGACAGGACCCCAGAAAACCGCTGGCGGGCAGCGCCGTCATGGGGAGGAGATAGTGGAGCTTGAAAACGATGCACAATGCCGCTCCCAGTGCTCCTCCGCCCGATATGCCCAGCGTATAGGGCTCGACAAGGGGGTTTCGGAACATACCCTGAAGCATGACACCGGCAAGTGAAAGCGCGCCACCAACGGCAAACCCGAGAACGACCCTCGGCAGCCGGATGTCCATGAGAATTCCGTATTCCGGTGTTCCTTTGCCCTCCAGGATGATCATAAATATCCTTTTGAGGGGTATACCCGCCGATCCGCTGGCCATGGCAGTGACAGCAGCCGCAGCGAGAAAGAGGCAGGCCGCCGGCAAAAGGAATCTCATCGGCCTGCGGTTCATTTCCGCCCCTTTGCTTCATCGGGGTGCAGGAGGGCCGCGATCTCCCCCAGGGATCTGGCGAAGCTTTGCGGGGTTGGACTGCAGACATCATCGGAATCTATGAGGTATATCCTGTTGTTTTTCACGGCGTTCACCGTCGAGAACTTCTTCCATGCTAGGCGCTCGTTCTGGGCGTTGAGCCCCATCGTCACGATAAAAATCACGTCAGGGTTCCGCACAATCGCCGCTTCCCGGCCCACGCTGCCCGAGACGGCGTCCCTGAAGACGTTCGTCGCCCCGGCAAAATCTATGTAGTCGTCCATGAACACGTCTTTTGTTGCCACGTAGAAGGGTTTTGAACCGATCTGAACCAGCACGCGGGGCCTTTGCAGACGAGCCGTGGCTTTTTGGACTGCGGCGACCTTTGCCTTCGCAATACCTGCGAGGCGCTTCGACTCCTCAAACTTGCCGGTGACTCTTCCTATCTCGACGAAGACGTCGCAGAGTCCCTCAAAGGTATATGGTATGGCGAAAGTGACCAGATTGAGACCAAGGTCTTTCATCTTCTGTAAGCTTTTGCGGTCCGTGAGGTCCATGGCAAGAACAAGGTCGGGTTGCAGCTTCACGATCCTTTCCAAACTGGGTTCCATGATGGTTCCCACTTTTTCCCTGGTCTTTGCCTCTTTCGGCCTGCTGCAGTAAGTGGTTACCCCGACAACATTCTTTTCCAGTCCCAGAAGATAGAGAGATTCCGTAACGGCCGGGCTCAGCGAGACAATACGCTGGGGGTTTACCGTCTTTTGAGCCCTCTGCGGGGACGCCGCATGGACAAGGCCCAGAGCGGCGACGACCATGACCAGAACGGCGGTCAGAGTTGTGGTCATCTTCTTTGAGAAAGACAGGTTCACCGGGTTTCCTTTATTGAATATGCACCGATATCGAGAAAGTAATATCCGGGCGCCGACCGGACACCACCTTTTTCAAATTGGATGGGACTGTGGAAGATGGGGCCGTCATAGACGAAACTATGGTATTCACCTCTCTCGCCGCATATGTCCACCGAATCGCCCAGGGATTGGAGGTCGTTTACAAATGTGCTGTCTATTTCCCTGCCGATCCAGGTATCATCGAGATAATTTCGATCGACGGCGACGATCACTGCTTTGAAACCGCTGTTCATAAATTCGGAAAGCAGGTCGTTTCTTTTTGCGAGCCACAGGGGAAGGGAAGGGCGCACCGCGCATTCAGAACAGACTCTTTCCACCCAGGCCCTGTGCTCCTCCATATCGATATCGCCAAAGACACCCTGGGATATACCCTCGTTGTACAACCCGGAGAGTACGCTCTTGAACTCCTCCTCGTACCCGTCCCACGTCGTCTTTCGCTGTATAAGGGGGATACCGATGGCCTTAGCCTGGAGCGAAAGGAGGGCGGCCTCGACGCCGTGTGTGCGGGAGTGGGACCCATCCTCCGTTACCATGTTGACGAGACGGGTCACGGCAATCCCCGAACCCCGGGCTCTGTGCAGCGCCAGGGCACTTTCCTTGCCGCCGCTCCAGGAACAAAATGCGTGTTTCCGATTATCTTTCATCAGGCATACCCCTCCACCCATCCGCATACCCTGCAATGACTGCGGTCCTGTTTCATTCCCGCGCCGCATCCCTCGCAGGGTTTTTCATCTTCCTTCGGGACAGGGACCTCGCCAACCTTCTCTCTGTAGATCTCGTAGTAATAAAGATGCGCCTTATTGAAGAAGTGCATACCCTGTGAGCGCTTTTTCTCCTCAAATTCGCGGTCTGATATGACGGTATCGAGAATTGCATTGAGACCTGTCATCCCCGAACCTGTTTCAAGGGGTCTCTTGTCCTGCCAAAGGATGCTCCCAGGCAAAAGACCTTCAAGGGCCCGTCTTAAGATCCATTTGCCGTGTACCTTGCCTTTTTCTTTCCTGATCTTCCATTTTCCCCGTATCCGAAGGGCAAAATCAAGGATTTCTTCACTGAGGAAGGGTTGGAGCACTTGGATGTCGAAATGCCGCGCAAGAGACGTTGAATTGAAGCTCATTACCCGGGTCAGGTGTGCGAGGTATCCCTCCAAGTCCTCCATCGACGCCATGTATGAGTAACCGGCGAAAAGCTCATCCGACCCGTCGCCGGTCATGACGGACTTCAAACCCATCGATTTCGCTTTTTTAAGGGCGAAATAGACTGCAAGATCATTGGGAAGAGCAGGGTCGAAACTTTGCAGTATCGTAATCACCTGCGGCATCGCGGCGAGGGCCTCGGCGACGGGTACGGCCCTGTGGGTAAGGGCCATCGCCAGCGCGCCAGCGGCCGTAAGGGCATATTCCAGGTCAGGGCCATCGTCCCCGAGCGTCACGAGGATGCCTTTTTTGCATCCCGAAAGAGCGGCGGCAATGGAAGAGTCCAGGCCGCCGGAAAAAAGGATACCCTCGGGCCTCAGGCCGGCGAAGACCTTTTCGAGCTTTTCCCTCAACATTATTATAGTATCATCGGGCAACATGGATTCCTCAGAACTTGTATATATATTGTACCCCCAGTATGTAATTCCGCTCGGGGGACGGATAATAGTTTCTCGCACCCGTTGCGTTGGAGATAACGGCATATTCACTATATTGCCTGTCAAAAAGGTTTCTGATCCCGCCCGTCACCTTCAGGCCCTTCCAGGTATAGACCCCCGTGAGATCATGTATGGTGAAACCGCCGAGGGCCGGATAGGTATTCCTGATATCGCTCGTCATATAGCGGTCGCCTACATATAACGACGAGAAAGTGAGGGTCAGCTCATTAAGGGCAAAGGAAAGGGCGCCGGTCAGTTTATTCCTCGGAACCATGGGAACCCGGTTCCCGTCGAGGTCGTCTCCATCAAATTTCGCCTCCATGTACGTGTAGCCGAGATCAAGTCTCAGGCCGGGGACAATAAGCCAGAAAAACGATGCCTCGAGACCCTCACGCTTCGTCTTGCCGTAGTTGGAATTGGTAAACGTGAGGGGGTTGTAGTATATCTCATTCTTATGGCGGCCGGAAAAGACCGTCGCGCTGGCGCCGATGTTTTTTGCGAAGTTAAACCGGATTCCCAGATCGATCTCTTTCGCCGTGTGGGGTTCCAGTGCCTCGTTGATCGGCGGCGCCGCAAAAGGGCTGAAGTATTCGTCGGTAGCCGGAAATCGGAAGCCTTTAGAATAATTGACGAATATATTTCCTTTCTCGGGGAGGATGTAATTGAGACCGAACCGGAAGGCGTCCTTTTCCTTCTTTACAAAATCGTTGATCGGAGCCAGGAACCCGGTATTGTCGGTATAATCGATATCATATTTGACCTTGGCCAGGCGGTAGCCGGCGCTGAACAGAAGGTCTTTCATGATATGAATCTCATCGTTCACGTAAAAACCGTATTCCGTTTTATTAATGTTGGTATCGGAATCGCTACCGGTGCCGAGATCGTTACTCCGGCTTGGAGAATAGTAATAGTCGATTCCGCCGACGAGAGTGTTCTTCAGTGAAAAAACGTTCTCCTTGATCGTGATCTTCGGTGTGAGGGACATGGTCTCAAATCGCCTCATGGAATCCCAGGGATTGCCATCCATGTCGTAATGAAAGGAAGAGTGCCTTTTCCGGTAGGCTGCGCCCAGGGAAAGAAGAACGGTCTCGCAGGGTTTTGCGGATGCCTCGAAATCGATGAAATTGTCTTCCGTATTGCCTTCATCCAGAGGGGTCTTGGAGTCCTTCCTGTCGTAAACGCCCCCGTGCAAATCTGCATCGGTCAAGGGTCCGGGCAGGCCGTAGGTATCCCTGTGGTGTCCCGCCTTTACGCTCACCGTGAAGTCCCTGGGGAGATCGAAAGAAAAGGACCCGAAAGCGTCCCTGGCGCGGATATCGTTATTGTGTCTGTAACCACTTGTTTCATATGAAGAAGTAAGGATGTTGTAGGAGAATCTGCCCTGTTTCCCCGATGCACCGAGATAAGGGTTGTAGAGGTCGTAGCTGCCGGTATTAAGGCCTGCTATAACCGACGGGGCGCCTTCACCCTTTTTGAGGATGATATTGACGGCGCCTCCTATTGCGTTGTCGCCGTACAGGACGCTCGCCGGTCCCCGGTATATCTCGATCCGTTCGATCATCTCCACGGGTACCTGCATAAGGTCGGTCCCGGACATGTCGATCTCGTTCACCCGTCTGCCATCGATAAGAAAGAGCGAGTTTTGTGCCGCGGTCTCACCAAAACCGCGTATGTCGATCGTCGAATACTTCGGATTTCCGAGAAGACTTCGTGTGAAGACACCCTGCTCGTCCCTGAACACGTCCGTGAGAGTCCGTGCGCCTCTCTCCTCGATCTGCTCCCGGCCGATGATGGTAATGTTTGCCGGAACCTCCTTGATCTTCGACTCGGTCCGTGTCGCCGTGACAACAATACTGTCGAGCGTGTAGGGCGACTCTTCCGCAAATGCGAAAAGGGGGACAAATAAAAGTATACCTGAAACAAAACAACGAAAAACACTGCGGGCCATGGAAACCTCCTTATGCCTCGTAAGGATAATTTCTCGAAGAATTCAACCCAAGGTTTCCTGACTGAGGGAGGTACGAGCCAGCGCGCCTTCCCGTTCCATTTTTCCGGAACAGTGGCCGGCCTCACGCCGTGCGCTGCTTGATCCCATCACAGTTGCGGGACAGCGGAAGATTTTCACTTCACTTCCCTTGCAAGTTGAACCGTAACGAGTATATGAGTCTTTTTAACACAAGCAACTAGCAAAAATCAAATAGTTCTTTTTTTCATTTTGGGCCAACTATGATAAGGTATAGGCGGTACGATCAGATATGGCCAAATGTGAAGATATCCGGCAAAGATTTAATGACTGCAATGTGGGGCGTCTCCTCGGTATCGAGGTTTGTGAGGTGGAGGAGGGGGTGGCACGGGGCAGGATGCTCGTCACAAAGGACCACGTTAACGTATTCGGCGGTATCCATGGCGGCATTCTTTTTACCTTCGCGGACCACGTCGGCGGTGCCTGCGGAAACAGCATGGACTACAAGGCGCTCCTCGTCGAATCCACCGCTCGCTTTAAAAAGAGTGCAAGGGAAGGGGAGACCATATACGCACAGGCCCGATTAGTCCATTCCCGGAAGAAAGTGGATAATATAGAGATTACCGTCACGAATGAGAGCGGTGAGACGTTGGCCATTTTACAGATGGTCTCCTACATTGTGGAAAATGCGGCAAAGACTTCTTAAGATCTTCGAAATACTCTTGGAAAACTTCGGGGAAAGGCACTGGTGGCCGGGAGATACGGCTCTCGAGATCATCGTAGGGGCCGTCCTCACCCAGAATACCTCCTGGAAGAACGTGGAAAAGGCGATTGCAAACCTGAAATCGGCGGGGTTGCTGGATATCAAAAGCCTGCATGACGCAGAAGAGGCAACCCTGGCCCGGCACATAAGGTCGTCGGGATATTATAATTTAAAAACAATAAGATTAAAGAACATAATTAAGGTTATACATGATGAATACATGTCATCGATCGAATTATTAAGGGAAAAACAACTCTTTGAATTACGGTTGCAGCTCCTCGATGTCAAGGGCATCGGGGAAGAGACCGCCGATAGCATCCTTCTTTATGCCCTTGAAAAGCCGATCTTTGTGATTGACGCTTACACAAAGCGCTTTCTTACGAATCACGGGCTCTATGACGGGTCATACAGGTATTCGGAGGTGCAGGCCTTTTTCATGAATAACCTGCCTTCGGATACCTATCTCTTTAACGAATACCACGCACTCATTGTAGCGCTCTGTCAGCAGTTTTGCGTGAAGACCCCGAAATGTAAAGAGTGTCCGTTGAGAAACGATAAAGAGTACTAGTCGGAAACGACTGTTACTTTGACATCGCCTGCGGCTTTTTCGATGGTGCCGATACGGGCTGCACTCTCACCTGAACTGGCCAGCGACAGAACGACGTCTTCGGCATCGCGATTGTTGACGATCAACACAAAACCCGTCCCCATATTGAAAGTGGAGCAGGCTTGGGTGATATCGAGATTTCCCGCCTCCATGAGGACCTGAAAGATCGGCGGGACTTTGCGGGGATCGACATGGAGAGTCGTGCAAAGGCCGTCGGGGATAATCCTGGATATATTGCCCGGAAGGCCGCCCCCCGTTATGTGGGCCATGCCTTTGACAGTGAAACGGTTGACGATCTCGAGCACGGGTTTGACGTAGATTCGGGTCGGTTTCAGCAATTCCTCGTATAGTTTTCCGGACAGACCCGGGATCGCTTCATTGATGCGAAAATCCTTTACATCGAAAAGGAGTTTTCTTACCAGGGAATATCCGTTGCTGTGGAGGCCGTTGGATCGAAGGCCGATAATGGCGTCGCCGGCTTGAATGGTCGAACCGTCAATGATCTTGTCTTTTTCGACGACACCCACCGCAAAACCGGCGAGGTCGTATTCATCGTCTTTATAGAAGGAAGGCATTTCGGCCGTTTCCCCTCCCACGAGTGCGCAATCGGCCTGGAGGCAACCGTCGACGACACCCCCGATTACCTGCGGATAGACATTTTCATCAATCTTTCCACAGGCATAGTAGTCGAGAAAGAAAAGCGGCTTGGCCCCGAGGGTCAGTACGTCGTTTACGCTCATACCCACGAGGTCAATACCGACCGTGTCGTGCTTTCCCGACATGAAGGCAACCTTCAGTTTTGTACCCACACCATCGGTCGAACTCACCAGAACGGGGTTTTTGTAAGACTTCGGTACCTCGGTGAGAGCGGCGAAACCACCGATCATATTGAGGACATTCACATTGTGGGTGGCCTTAATGCGCCCCTTGAGATTGTCGATGAGACGATCGGCCTTAGCTATGTCTACGCCTGAATCTTTGTATGTTATAGTTTTCACGGTTTTAATGTAAGATTATTCCTGAACGATTGTCAATCGAAAGGTTGCCCACGAAATACACCTTTCTCGGCTGAATTCTCCAGAAGCGTCGCGAACGATCAGACCATTCTCGCGATAAAATCCTCTACGGGGATTGCTGGCAGCGTAATGATCTGGATAGTGCCCCTGGATCCGAGCTCGATGGATAACTTGGCGATCGCCTCATTGTTGGGGGCCTCAAGGATGTTGAGAAAATCGTACTGACCGAGAATTGCGTACTGGGCAAGCACCTTTGCACCCATACTCTCGATCTCCCGGTTGACTTCCTCGATCCTCTCGGGATGCTTTTTGATCGTTTTTCGTCCCTCGTCCGTCAGCGTGCTGATCATTATGTAGATTGGCATATTCAGTACCCCCAAAAGGTTTTTGATCGTATATAGATTGTAATATACCTGTCCGGTTTGTCAATATTAATTAGTGTCCGTCCGGAAACCC
>DIFE01000076.1 GCA_002418985.1 Deltaproteobacteria bacterium UBA5756 | reverse complement strand
AGGTGTGATAATCGGCGCTGACACCCATTACCCATTACCCATTACCCGTCCTCATTCTATATGAAACAACGGGGCCTGGATGTGGATTGAGCGGCATGAGGGGCATTTGCCGGGTTTGGTCAGGCGGTCACGTTTTTTGAAGACGAATCCGCAGTGTCTGCAGGCCGCACCGATAACTTCGAGGTGCTTGTCGGTCTTGCTGAGGGTTCGCTGGAGGTGTTCCAGGTGGTCGCAGACGTCTCTCTCGGGTATCCTTACGATATTCGAGAGGTCCTTTGCCGAGTAGGTTCCTTCCTCAAGAAGCGCCGCAATATAATGGCGTATCGTTTCATAGCGTTCGACGGGTGCTTCGAGACCTTCTCTCTTTCTTGTCATCGCGGTCAACGTAGTGCATCTATTTCAGTGCGAGAGAAACACGTCTCCCAGAACGTCAATGCATCAGTCGCCCCGATCAAGGCGATGGTCGCCGGGTCGAACAATGCCTCCATCTTCCTGGCTTTCATCCCTGTACCTCCCGACATTAAATGGAATTGGCCTATACGTCCATTCTAGCAGAAAATTACGGATGCGGTCCTATTTACCTTTTCGTTTTAGAACGGTAAGTGTTTCCAGGTGCGATGTGTGAGGGAAGAGGTCAAAGGGGGCGACGCGCTCCAGCGAATAGCCTGCTGCAATGAGACGGCCGAGGTCGCGGGCCAGGGTTGCGGGGTTGCAGGAAACATAGATCAGCGTTGCCGGCATGAGCGCGGTCATAAGGCTCATGCCCCTGGCGCCGAGGCCGCTTCTCGGCGGGTCTATGACGATAAGATCGGGTTTCTTGAATCCCCGGTCCATGACGATATCTTCGACCTTTCCGGTAAGGAAGGAACAGTTGGTGATGGAGTTTATCGAGGCGTTCTCACGGGCATTTTCGATGTTTCCCTTGAGTGAATCGATGCCCGTGACCTTCTGGGCATTACGGGACAACAGGAGTTCGATGGGGGCCATTCCACAGTAAAGGCCGAGGACGTTCCCATATTGCCGTGACCCTGCGATGCGCCCGATCTCCTCGTAAAGGAGTGCGGCACCGGCAGGGTTGGGCTGGAGGAAGGATGCGGGGTAGACGTTGAGGGTCAGTCCCGCGAGCGTTTCCTGGATAAAACGCTCCCCGCCTTCATGGCGCAGGTGGCTGTAGTCAATGTATGAGCCGGGGCGGTTGCTGATTGCCCTCCACAGGCTTGTCACGCGCGGAACCGCCTTTTTCAGACGGTCATAGAGTTCGCCCATTGCATGGCCTTCATCGCCCCTGGTTTCGATAATGACCATGATATTTCCCGTTGATTTCGATTGCCGCAGGATAAGGTGGCGCAGTGTCCCCCGCTTTGTCCGCTCGTCGTAGGGGAAGAGGCCCTCGGAATGGGTGTGTTCTTCGACGACGGCAAGTATCTCTCCCAACGCCGGGCTGAATATCATGCAATCGGGGACGGGGACGACACCGGGACGGACGCGGCCGCCAGCGGATGCAGATTCGCGCATGCCGGCGATTATCCGGTTTCCGTCGCTGCCGAAGGTCAATTCTATCTTGCTTCGATAGAAATATGTCAAAGGCGAAGACGTGATCTCGCTGAAGCGGCCGCCGGCCACATCGATCCCGCCGATCCTCTTGAGAGACTGCCTGAGATGAGAACCTTTAATTTCGAGCTGTTTCGCATAGTCCATGGATTGAATGGTGCAGCCTCCGCATACCCCGAAATGGGGACAGGGGGCTTCGATTCTGTAGGGAGAGGGCTCCTGAAGGGCGACAACTTCACCGTAGCCGTAGCGTTTTTCACGTCTTACTATGCGGATTGCCACCCTGTCGCCGGGTATCGTGCCGGGCACGAATACAACGAAATCGTCGGCCTTTGCTACACCTTCGTCCCCGGGCATGGCAATGTCGGTGACGGTTACAACGAGCGGCCCGGTGCCGCCGAAGGATGGGCGCGCCTTATACTTCATCGATGGCGGCCGGTTTCTTCCTGACCGGGAAGGAGACGGTGAACGTTGTCCCGCCCGAATTGAGACAATCCGCCTTGCTCCTGATGGAAAGGCATTGTGAGATATTGCCGGGGCATACGTCCCGGTCGGTGGGTATATAGATGCAGCGGTTGCTTTCAAAACTGATATCAAAGCCGAAGCGCAAAGAGTAGTACTTCATTCTCAGGAGGTCGAGCCCCTTTCCTCCTGCTCCGAATTCAAAAGGCTTTTTCGATGAATAAAGATCTGTTTCCTTTGCATGGTGAAGTCCGTCGAGAAGATATCTCTGATTTTCTTCGGTGATGCCCACACCGGTATCGGTGACAGACAGGACGATCCTGTCATCCTTCTGCTCCAGGCCGACCCGTATCGATCCGCCATCGGGAGTGTTTTCTATGGCGTTCTTTATGAGACCCTCGGCGATATCCCGAAGGATCTCGGGATCGATGGAGATGAACAGGTCGTTGGCGCCGTCCACCCGTATATCGAGATCGCGGCCGGAGAGTCTGCTTTTTATTCGATCCACCACCGAGACGACAAAAGTATAGAGGTCGATGGACTGGAAAAACTGGGTGCTCGCCTCGAAATACTGGTCTACCCAGTCCCTGAGGGCATTCCAGTGTGCGCGGATATCCGCGGGCACCTCAGAAAGGCTTTCCATCCGTTGCCAGAGGCTGTCGAGGTCTCCTACAAGCATCACCGCCTCGAGTTCCTGGGAAAGCCTGAATATTTTGTCAGTTTCACGGGATATGGTGAAGAGCCTCTGGAGGTTGCGCTCCACGGAATCGATGAGTTCCCGTATGGCCCGGTACTGCGGCGTCGGTTCGAGCTTTCGTTTTATGAGCCTCACGCTTCCCTGAATGACTGACAGCGGTGTCTTAAGCTCGTGGGAGATATGATCCACCGCTTTGGTCTTGGCCCGGTTCAGGCTCTCCAGGGCGTTGCGGGATTGGATGAGGACCTCCTCGGTGTGTTTGCGCTCCGTGACATCCCTGAGATATACGAGGTAGAAGGTTGCGTTGCGGTAGGGGATGGTTGCCGCCGAAACTTCGACGTAGAGTATTTTGCCCCTCTTCGTGATGCCCTTGAACTCATACCGTGAAGGGACGGGTTCCCCGCGCTGGCGCCGGAGATTGATGTCCCTTACTTTCGACAGATCATCGGGATGAACGATGATGTGGACGGACTTGCCGATGATCTCTTCCGGCGAGGAATATTCGAACATCTCCATAAAGCGCCTGTTCACGTATTGATTGATATCTCCCTGAATGATCGCGACGGCGTCGTTGGAATTCTCGATGGCGGTGCGGTAGCGTTCTTCGCTTTCCTGGAGCCCGGCCTCGGCCTTTTTGCGTTCGGTGATGTCCAGCATGGTGCCTTCGTAGTAGCGGACCTTATTTTCCTTATCGCGGACGGCGCGTATGTTCATGGAGATCCAGTGGATGCTGCCATCCTTGCTGTACATCTGTGTCTCGAAATTCCTGAGAGCACCTTCCCGGTTCATCTTTTCCATGCTGCGGGCCCGGTCCTCCGGATTGACGTACAGCTGTTTTGATATGTCGGTGATGGAATTGATGAGTTCCTGGGGTGAATCGTACCCGTGAACGCGGGCGAGGGCAGGGTTGGCGCTGAGAAACCGTCCGTCGACGCTTGTCTGGAATACCCCTTCTATGGCGTCCTCGAATATACTGCGGTATTTTTCCTCTGTCTTACGCAGGGTGGCTTCGACCTCCCTGAGCCCGGCCAGGGTTGTCTCGAGTTCGACAACACGGCTTCGCAGCCCTTCCACTTCGGCGAGGAGTTCTTCCCTGGTTTTTTCACTTTCTGCCATGATTTCCCCTATTATAAAGTTTTTGCCGGCGGATAACAAGAAACCCCAATTCTCCTTGTCAGAACCACCGGCTTTCACTATACTCTAGAAAAACTGCAACTTTCCGGGGGGGGGCGTCATGAACGGTGCGGAACTGATCTTAAGAACAGCGGTTCAAAACGGCATCGATATTTGTTTCGCCAATGCCGGAACGACGGAGATCCCTCTTGTTGCGGCGCTTGACGGACAGGTCGGGATACGGGCCGTTCTTGGCCTTTTCGAGGGGGTATGCACGGGGGCGGCGGACGGGTACGGCAGGGTGCTGGGCCGGCCGGCGATGGTGCTTCTCCATCTTGGTCCCGGTTTCGCCAACGGGATCGCGTGCCTGCACAATGCCAGAAGGGCCCATACACCGATCGTAAATGTGATCGGAGAGCACGCATCGTGGCATCGCGATTCTGACCCGCCGCTCAATATGGACATCAAGGCGCTGGTGGGAACTGTTTCGGGGTGGAAAAGGACGTGCCGCAGAGCGCGGGACCTCTCCCGTGATGTCGCCGCGGGCATTGCGGCAACCGCTCATGGACAGACGGCAAGCCTCATCGTTCCCAATGATTATCAGTGGGCTGACTGCCGTGATATCCCCGTCGTGAAGAGGGCGTCTTTCTTCAACGCCGTGGATACCGGGATGACCGATGCGGCGGCGAAGGCCCTGAAGAAGGGCAAAAAGACGGCAATGATACTGGGAAGCCGGGCTCTCAGGGTCGAGGGGCTCCGCCAGGCCGCACTCATCAGGGCGGCGACCGGCTGCGATCTCCTGGCGAACAGCTTCCCGGGCTACATGGACCGTGGCGAGCCTTTGCCGGTTGTAGTGAGGATCCCCTATTTCCCAGAACCGGCCATGGAACTGATGGCGTCCTACGACACGGTCCTTCTGGCCGGCGCGGACGATCCCGTTACATTTTTTGGCTATGAAGGGGTCCCGAGTCACATCATACCGGACAGGACAATGAAGATTTCTGTCGGCGGTTCCGGACAGAATATGACAGAGGTACTGGAATGCCTTGCCGACGCCGTCGGGGCATCGAAGAAAACCTCCCGGAACCACCCTCAATCACAAAGAGCAGCAAGCCCGTCTCTTCCGAAGGGCCGGCTCACCGCGGATACGGTTTCGTGTGTCATCGCCGCGTTGCAGCCCGAGGGAGCGATTCTGGTTGACGAGGGACTGACCACGACTTTTCCCTATTACCCTATCTCCCATGGGTGCGCCCCCCACGGTTTCATGACCATTGCCGGGGGCGCCATCGGTTACGGGATGCCCTGCGCCGTGGGCGCCGCACTCGCCGCCCCACAAAGACAGGTCATAAACATACAGGCCGACGGAAGCGCCATGTACACCGTGCAGGCCCTGTGGACGATGGCCAGGGAAGGTCTGAACGTCACGACCCTGCTCTGTAACAACGGCGGGTACCACATCATAGCACTTGAGCTTGAACGGGCCGGATTAACGGACCTGGGGGAGAGCAGCCGCCGCCTCGTCGACATCGACCACCCCGCCGTCGACTGGGTATCGCTGTCGCACGGCCTCGGTGTCCCGGCGGTCCGCGTCGAAGACGCCGCCGGATTGGCAAGAGAAATGAAGAAAGCCATGAAAGAACCAGGCCCGCATCTGATTGAGATGATGGTGAAACCGTAAAGAGTAAGGAGTAAGGAGTAAATAGTAAAGAGTGGCGAAGGGCGAAGGGCGAAGGGCGAAGGGCGAAGGGTTGAGGGCTAAGGGTTGAGGGCTAAGGGTTGAGGGTAGGGATTGATACTTTGCGTTCGTATGATCCCATGCGTTTTAAACGATCGCACGACTCTCTTCCACACCCTTCGTCATTCCGGCGAAGGCCGGAATCTAGGAGAGATTATGGATAACGAGTAACTACGCGAGGGCACCTGTACCTGTGATCCAGCCCCCACAAAGGCTTTACGTCTTTACAGTCCTTCGACCCCTTACTCTTCACTCTTTACCATTTACTGTCTTTAGAGCAGTTTCTGAAAATAGAGCACGTCGAAAACCTGGCCCTTTTTCCGGCCTATTTCCCTGAAGCGGCCGCATTCGGAGAAGCCATTCTTGATATGGAAACGGATGCTTTCCTCGTTGAGGGACGACACATTCGCCAGGACTGCATTGATCCCCAGTTCTTTTCCGGTGTCGAGGAGGTAATCGAGGATAGCCTTGCCTATGCCCTGACCGGCGAATCCCGGTTTGAGGAAATAGGTGATCTCGGCGGTTTTGGAGAAGGCGGGCAGGGGATTGTAGGGCCTTAAGAGCCCGAAGCCGGTCACAACGCCTTCATCGGCCTTTGCGACCACGGTTGGATATCCGTGGCTCAGCATGAGGAGCGTTTCCAGGAATTCGTCGGGTAACCTCTGCTCGGGATAGGCGGCAAAAGTGTTCTCGATATAATAATTGAATATCTCCATCACGTCCTTGTAGTCATCTTTGCCTATCGGTGATAATGTTATCCGCATACGTTTCTTACCCGTTCCCTTTATGTCCCAGGCGACTCAAACAATCAAGCCGTGCCCTACTTGACGACTTCCCCTGATTCCGCATCGACCTTGACGATCCAGTAATCGCCCGGTTGACAGCGCCCTTCGGATTTGCCTTTGTATCCGCAGGTCCTCTTGATGACCCAGACAGGCCTGTCCTTGCGCTGATCGTACTTGAGCTCGTAGGCGTAGCTGTCTATTTCGGCCGGGTGGTACTGCCTGTAATTGTTGGCAGTTTCTTCGGCTCGCTGCGGGCTGATGACCACCCTCTCGACGGGGACGGAAAACCCGCGGAAATGCGTTTCCTTCGAGACATTAATTCCGGCAGCGGCGCCGGTGACTCCCGCCTCGACCATGCGAACGGTAATCGACCTTCCCTTGCATGACTTCGCGGTACTCTCCGTCTCATCGATCGACTGAGCCCTGTCGCAGCGGACGATCTGCGCCTCCCAAACGGGGGAGCGGCCGTTGCGGCCATCGAAGCCGACTACCGGTACGGAGATTACCCGTCGCACCCTCAGGCGGCTCCCCGCCCACCTTGTTCCTTCTTCAAGGGTCTTCGCCCAGAATTCCTCAAAGGTAATTCCCCTGACATCCTTCTCCGCATGAAGGGATTGCCGGCGGGCCGCCCCGGCATTAAGAGGGAAAAGGAAAGGAAGTGCGAGCAAAAGAATGGAAAGTGCAAATGCACACCGACTGCCTGAAGTTCTCTGTAACATCAGAAGACCAATTCCCCCTGGGATTTTTTTGCTATCATACAACGAAACATGATCCAAGGCAACGAAAAGAGGGGCAATGGTTCGTTCAGGATGAGCCAATAGAGGCGGAGTTGATTGACGGTCTCTGAGAACTGGTTGAAATCGACAGGTTTCCTGAAAAAACGGGCCGCTTGGCACAGGACGCCATATTCCCCAACGACTACCGGGCTCACAACGCTTGACAACAATAACGTGTGACGTTATTATGTCATCAATGATTAAGACCTTTCGATGCGGTCACACGGAAAGGATTTTCACGAGACAGTACGTATCGAAATTCTCGGTCGACATCCAGCGAAAGGCTCTCAGGAAGCTCCTGATACTGGACGCTGCCGAGCGGCTCAATGATCTGAAAATCCCGCCGGGCAACCAACTGGAAAAGCTCGGGGGCGACCGTCGGGGACAGTACAGCATCCGGATCAACGATCAATGGCGCATATGCTTTGTCTGGCACGGTTCGGATGCTCACGAGGTAGAGATCGTTGACTATCATTGAGGAGGACACCATGGCCGTCAAAACGATGGATCCGATACATCCCGGAGAGATCCTCGCCGAGGAATTTCTGACACCCCTGAAAATAAGCCAGTACAGATTGGCAAAGGATATAAGCGTCCCCGCCCGGCGTATCAACGAGATCGTCCAGGGCAAGCGCTCAATAACCGCCGACACAGCCCTCAGGCTCTCCAGGTATTTCGGCCTCTCGGAGCGCTTCTGGCTCAACCTCCAGTCACGATATGACCTCGAGGTCGAAAAGGAGAAGCTCAAAGGACGCATCGAAGCTGAAGTGAAAGTATTCGATCGGAAGACCGCTTAATTCTATCCACAACCGAAAGAGGGATTGAATGGCTTGAATGCAGAGGCGTCTTTTCTACTTTTTTCCCGGCAGAAGCTTTGACAACAGATGTTCCTTCTTGAGCAGTTTCAAGGCCTCCATGACAAGGGGCGCGTTTTTCGGGTTTTTGTACTGGATGAGGGCGCGGTGCATCTTGCGTTCCCGGAAGCTCTTGGCGACATAGATCTTTTTCCCCGTGAAGGGGTCCTTTTCCGTGTGATAAATGGTGCCGGAAAGGGTCATCGGCAGGGGCATGAAGTCCTGGATCTGCTCCGGGTGGATCCCGAGTTCCTGCAGTTTGAGGGCAAGGGAAAGCGCATCTTCGAGCGTGGAGCCGGGATGAGCGCTGATGAAGTAATTGACGAGATACTGGTCTTTCCCCAGGTTCTTGCACATTGAGCGGTACAGGGTCAGGAACTGCTTGTATACGGAGAAGGCCGGCTTGTGCATCAATGCCAGCACGTGTCCCGAGGAATGCTCCGGGGCCACCTTCATCCGGCCGCTCACATGATCCCGGCAAACGGTTTCGAGGTAGCCGTGGGCCTTTTCATCGACGAGGAGGTCGTGACGGAATCCGCTCTCGATGAAGACATGCTTCACCCGGGGCAGGGCGAGGAGCTTGCGGTAAAGGGACAGGCTCTTGCGATACCCGGGGTCCAGGTTCCTGCATGGGGCCGGTACAAGGCAGCGGCGTGTGAGGCAGGCGCCCGATTGTTGCCATTTCGCGCAGACGGCCCCGTAGAGATTGGCCGTTGGGCCGCCGACATCGGCTATCGTGCCGTGGAAATCCTTTCTTTCGGTGAGCGCCGCGGCCTCTTTCAGTATGGAGGACTCGCTCCGTGACTGGACGATCCTTCCCTGATGGAGCGAAAGGCCGCAGAACGAACATTCACCGGGACACCCTCTGTGGGAGATAATGGAGAAGCGCACCGTTTCAAACCCGGGGACGCCGCCGGCCCTGTCGTAGGACGGATGCCAGTTTTTCGCATAGGGAAGGTCGTATACGGCGTCAAGGTCCTTGGTTTTCAGGGGAGACGCGGGAGGGTACTGGATGACGTACCGGTTGGCATGCTTCTGCACTATCGTTTTTCCCCTGACGGGATCCTGGTTTTCCAGGATGGTCCGGAAGGCTTCATTGAACTTGTCGGGGTCGGAGCTTACCTCTTCATAGGAAGGGATCTCGATGCCGTCAGGATCGCCCTCGGTGAATTTCCCTGTCACGACCGCCGTTCCCTCGATCCCGTGGAGCGACTCGCCCGCTGCGATCCTGCGCGCGATCTCGAGAACCTGTGTTTCACCCATGCCGTATACGAGGATGTCAGCCCGGCTGTCAAGAAGGATGGAGCGCCGCACCTCGTCGCCCCACCAGTCGTAATGGGCAAAGCGGCGAAGACTGGCCTCAATACCTCCCAGCACGATGGGCACGTCCTTGAAGGCCTCACGGGCGCGGTTGGCGTAGACGACGGCCGCGCGATCGGGACGCAGTCCAGCACTTCCGCCGGGTGAATAGTCGTCGGTTTTGCGCGGCCGCTTGTGTGCCGTATAATTGGCTACCATCGAGTCTATATTGCCGGCCGTGATTCCGAAGAAGAGGCGAGGCTTGCCAAGGCGCCTGAAGCCTTCAGCGTTTCTGAAGTCCGGCTGGGCGATGATACCGACGCTGAGACCCTGGGCTTCAAGGATGCGGCCGATGACCGCGGTCCCGTAGGATGGATGGTCCACGTATGCATCACCCGTTATGAGGATAACATCGAGACCGTCCCAGCCGCGCTTTCGTATTTCGTCGCCTGTCATGGGGAGAAAAGGGGTTGCCATCGGCATCATTGTAACAGAATTGGTTCCAAATAGGAAACGGGTGCGAAGGGACCGGTACGATCAAGCAGTTGAAGTAAAGATGCATTCCTGATATAAACCATAAGGTTGTTATAAAAGCGTCAGAAGAGAATGCAGTCGGGGGTGAAAATGCAGGACCGGAAAACAGATATCAGACTTTCTGTTGAGACAGACATCAAGTTCCTCCCTCTCGTTCTGTCCTTCTCGGAATCGTCCTCGCGGATCTTCGGCCTTCAGGACGCAGATGCGCTCAGGCTGACACTGGCCTCGGAAGAGGTGTTTGCTTACCTCTGCAGGATGACGAAGGACCCCAAACAGGTCACGCTTACCATGGTCAACGGGTTCTATTATGCCCTCCTCACGTTTGCCTTTGAGGGCATCGATTTCGACCCTCGCGCCTTCAACCTTACCGCGAATGTATCTCCCGACGAGGAGGGGCTCGAAGAGATGGGCCTGCTCATAGCCGCACGCTCTGTGGACAGGATGTCCATTTTCCACAACGCCATGGAGGGGACGGGTTTTGCCCTCATAAAGGAAAAGACTTACCCGGCGGCCGACCCGTGGAGAAGCGAAGAGGTTCCCCGGGCGGACGGCGTTACCTTCGGCAGTCCCGATGCGGAAGAAATCAAGGTTTTTGTACGGTCTATCGCCGGGGGGTATAGCTCTTTTGTCTACCCGCAGGATTTTCGCTATCCCGGCAAGGTTGTGGACATGGTCCAAAGCGGAGAATACGGGGTGCTCACTGCCAGGGAGCCAAAGGGAGGGATCGCGGGAGGCATGGTGTGGCGCTCTTCCGGGACATCGATGATCGAGTGCTACGGCCCCTATATATTCGTAGAAGAGGGAAGAGCGGGGCTTGCCGAGAGGCTCGTTGCCGAACTGATCTCGGCCGTTGCCCGGTCCGAGGCTGTCTGCCTCATGAACAGGTATGCCACCGACGACCTTCCTCCGGGATACTTTGAGACGTTGGGCACCATCGATTTTGCGCTTGCCGGGGAAAAAAGACCATGGAAATTTCTCTTCCGCCAGCTCAGGGAAGACCCCGGGTGCAGGGTATACTCCCACGCAGGCATGGAAGATTTCCTGAAAAGTCAGTACAAAAAGCACTTCCTCGCCCGCCAGATCGTTCCCGTTGCGTATGAGGGCGAGAGACAAAACCCTCATTCCGTCTTTGGCGCAGCCTTCCAGCAGAATCAGGACCTGGTGGTTCTTTTACCCCTGTGGGACGGCGCCGATGCACGGGAGAATCTTGCGAGGCATATCGAAGCACTCCGTGCGGAAGGGATAGCCAATATCCTTTTGAGGATCGATTTGGGACACGGCTGGCAGGCGCGGCTCTATCCGGTCATCGAAGCCGGCGGATTCACGCCCTCCATCGTAATACCTTACCGCGGCAAAGCCGACTGTGTCCTGTTCACCCTGAAAGGATAGGAATTGCCCATGCTCACCGTTCCCCTCACCACGCTCGTCCCGGAATATATTAAGAAATTCGAGACATATATACCGTCACGGCCCGATCCGGAACTTATGAAGCTCTATCAGGTCGACCACCTCTGGCGCCTCAATAACAACGAAAACCCCCTCGGACCGCCCGAAGGGTCCGCAAGGATCATCGAACAATTTCCGCCCAAAAGGTCAAGCATCTATCCCAGCGGCGATTCCTATTATCTTCGTGTGAAACTGGCAGAACGATTCGACCTCGATCCCGATCAGATAATCTTCGGGAATGGGGCTAACGAGGCAATCGCGTTCGTGATCAAGGCCTTCTGCCAGGAGGGCGACAACATAATCACCGCCGACAAGACCTTCGCCGTTTATGAGTGGGTGGCGGAATTCTCGGGCTTCGAGGCACGGCTCGTGCCGCTCAAGGATTTCGGTTTTGATGATGAACAGATGCTCGCCCGCATCGATGAGAGGACGAAAATACTCTTTGTCTGCAATCCCAATAACCCTACGGGTACCTACTGGGACGAGCCGAAGCTGAGGCGGTTTCTCGACACCGTCGCGGGGAGGCAGATTGTCGTTGTCGATGAGGCCTACTGCGAATTTGTCGAGGCTCCCGACTACCCTGACGGGATGAAGCTTTTCAAGGAATATCCGAACCTCGTAACCTTTCGCACGTTCTCGAAGATGTATGCGCTCGCGGGCCTGAGAATCGGATATCTCGCGGGCAGCCGCGACGTTGTGGACGTAATCAGGAGGACATGCATCGTCTATTCCGTCAACGGTCTTGCCCAGGAGGCGGCGCTTGCCGCCATAGGCGATGATGAGCATGTGGCACGGACGCGTCGGCATGTCAATGTCGAAAAGTCCTACTTGCTTCGGGAACTTGCAGCCCTTGGTCTTGAGACGCACGCGGGGGAAGGGTGCTATGTGATGGTCAAGCTTCCCATGAGCGATACGCTTGTCTATCGCAGACTTATGGCGAAGGGCGTGATGATCCGGACTATGACAGGTTTCCGTTTCCCCAACTGGATCCGCGTGAGCATAGGTGTCCATGAGGCCATGGAGGCCTTTATCACAAGTCTTGGCGAGATCCTTGCCGAAGGAAATAACGGATGAGGAAAGAACCGGCCCTTGACGGACCGCGCCTCGATGCGCTTTCGAAGGTTACGGGCAGCGAACGGTATTCCGCCGACTTCTATCCGGAGAAATTTCTCTGGGCCGGCGCAAAGAGAGCGATGGTTCCCCACGCCCGGCTCCTTGCCCTTCACACAGAAGCCGCGGAGGCACTTCCGGGTGTTTTTCGCGTGCTGACATTTCGTGACGTGGCCGGGTCGAACAGGTTCGGCATCCCAATCGACCACCAGCCTGTTCTGGTGGATGCAGTTGTTCGCTACGCCGGCGATCCCGTTGCCCTCGTTCTTGCCGAGAGCAAGGAAATCCTCTCCGCTGCACTCGACCTCATCACCGTCGACTACGAAGCCATGCCGTGCATCTTCGAGGCCGAAGAGGCGCTGAAAGACGGTGCGCCGAAGGTCCACGAAGACAACGATAAAGGGAACCTCATGAGGGCAGTCAGTGTCTGTAAAGGGGACCCGGACACAGCCTTCGGCGCATGCGATGCCGTCGCCGAGGGTGTTTTCGAGACATCACGACAGGAACATGCCTATCTGGAAACCGAGGCGGGGTGGGCTAAGGTGGATGACCGGGGCGTGCTCACCGTCGTCGCATCGACGCAAAGCCCTTACCGCGACAAGCGCGAGATCGCGAGGGCCTTGGGAATCGGTGAGGAGAAAGTACGTGTCATCGCTCCTTATCTTGGGGGCGCCTTCGGGGGGAAAGACGGGATTACCGTGGAGTGTCTTCTCGGTGTCGCCGCACTATGTTCGGGCGGCAGGCCGGTTAAGATGTGGTGGGACAGGCGCGAGAGCTTTCTTGCAGGGGTGAAAAGGCTTCCGTCCAGGATGTATTTCCGTCTGGGGGCGAAGAGAGACGGAACTTTCCACGCGCTGTCGTGCAAGCTCTACTTCGACGCAGGGGCATATGCCGGCCTGGCAGGGGAGATTATGACAATGGCGGTGGAACATGCCGGGTCCGCGTACCGGATCCCGAATGTACGCATCGAGGGATATTGTGTCTATACAAACAACCCTGTCGGGGGTCCCTTCAGGGGTTTCGGTGTCCCGCAGGTTACGGCAGGTATGGAACAGGCAGTCGATATGGTTGCCGAAAAGTTGTCAATGGATCCTCTCGAATTGCGCAGCCGCAATGCGGTACAACAGGGCGACAGGAATTGCCTGGACATTGAGCTCACGCATTCCACGGGGCTCCTTGAGTGTATCGGGGAGCTGATGGAACACCCCCTGTGGAAAGACCGTCAGGCATGGAAGGCATCGGCACCGAAATGGAAAAGGCGCGGATGCGGCATCGGCTGCATGAGCCACGCCATGGGATATCCGGCGGCGATTCCGGATCAGGCGAATGCCAAGCTGGAACTGAAGAAAGACGGGACGTTTCGGCTCTATTCCGGCATCAGCGACATGGGACAGGGAAACACGAGCACCTACGTGAGGATAGCCGCGGCAATACTCGATCAGGATGCGGCGGCAATCGAACTTCTTCAACCCGATACGAGTCATGATCTGCCTTCGGGTTCATCATCCGCAAGCCGTACTACATACATCTTCGGGAATGCCGTCATAGACGCGGCGGTCGTCCTTAAAGAGGCGATCCTCCGGTGTGCGGCCCGCTCTTCAGGGTATGACGACATCGATGCTGTCGAACTTGTTCCGGGCAGGGTGAGGGTCAAGGAATCGGGTCGATCCATTCTCCTTTCCGACATAGCCGGCCTTATCGATGATGACGACCGTTCGCAAAAAGGTTATTTCAGGGCTCCCCATGACGAGAGTACCCTCGCCATAATGTATCTTGGCACCCATGTCCTTTTTTCGTATGGTGCACATCTCGCCCGTATTGAGGTGGACATCCTGACGGGAAAGATCGATGTCGTCGACTACGTGGCCGTAACCGATGCGGGAAAGGTCCTGAATCGGTGTGCCTATGACCAGCAGGTCCAGGGTTCGATCGCACAGGGCATAGGCTACGCCCTCATGGAAGACTATCTGGTGAGCGAAGGCCGACAGGAGACAGGCGATCTGGCAACGTATATCGTGCCTACATCGGTTGATCTGCCTGACATGGTCTCGATCGCCGTCGAACCCGAGGAAAAGACGGGTCCCTTCGGGATGAAAGGGATCGGTGAAGTGGTGATCAGCGGATGCCTGCCTGCCGTTGCCAATGCTTTCCATGATGCCTGCGGGGTGCGGATAACGAGGTCGCCGCTTACCCGGGAACGGGTTTTATCGGCGCTCGCGGGAAGGGGGGATGGACGGTGAAACGGAATATATCCTTCATCCTCAATGGTTCCGAGATATCGATCGAAACGGACCCCGCACTGAGGGCCGTCGATGTTTTGCGTCAGGATCTCGGCCTCACCGGGACAAAGGAGGGCTGCGGCGAGGGTGAATGCGGTGCCTGCTCGGTCCTTGTCGATGACACTGTCAAGCTTTCCTGTCTCATGACGGCGGCCCAGCTCGAAGGAAAAAAGATCGTCACCATCGAAGGTATCGCTCGCGGGCAGGGGCTTCATCCGGTACAGCAATCATTCATCGAATACGGTGCCGTCCAGTGCGGGTTCTGCACGCCCGGCATGGTGATCGCGGCCGTTGCTTTCCTCGCCGCAAACCGCGCGCCCACCCGGGAAGAGATTCGCGACGCCATCAGCGGGAACACCTGCCGGTGCACCGGATATCAGAAGATCGTCGATGCCGTGGAGGATGCCGCGCAGAAGATGCGCGAAGGTGATTCCGATGGGTAGAGTCTACCTTCCGGCGACGTTGGAGGCGGTCTTGGAGATACTCTCCCGTGAGCCGTCGGCGAGGCTGTTTGCCGGCGGTACCGATCTTCTGGTCAGGTCATCGGCCGTCAGAAGGAACGAGGGGTCATTGGTTTGTCTTGAAAGGGTCGAGGGTCTCAGCGGAGTATCCGAATCGGACGGCGCCGTCCGGATTGGGGCCTGTACGACACATGGCGAACTCATGGCAGGCGGTCTCATCAGGGAACGTTTTCCTCTCCTGAGAGAAGCGGTGCGGCACATAGGGGCCCCGGCTGTGAGGAACATGGGGACCATCGGAGGCAACATCTGCACGGCGTCTCCAGCCGGTGACAGCCTGCCGGCGCTTCACATTCTTGATGCCGAAGTGGAGCTGCACTCGGCCAAGGGGCGGCGGCGAATGCCCCTTGGCAGGTTCATCTTGGGCCCCGGTCTTACAGCCCTTGAGCCGGGCGAGGTCCTCACGGCGGTCTGGATCGACAAAGATCAAGGTTTCAATTTCCACCATTTCGAGAAAGTGGGACAACGAAAGGCAATGGCGATCAGCGTGGCGAGCATGGCATTTGCGGCGCGTCTCAACGGGGATGGAATTGTCGCAAGGGCACGATGCGCTTTTGGGAGCGTGGCACCGAAGGTTTTCACCTCTCAGGTGCTTGATGCCTTTTTCGCGGGGAAGCCTCTGAACGAAGAGACCCTTGGGGCGGCGGCGGCTCTTGTCCGCGAGGGAGTGTCCCCGATCAGCGACGTGCGGGCGTCGGAGGAATACCGAAGGACCGTGGCCGGCAATCTTCTCATGCGCCTTGAAGGCGCAAAGGCCGCCGGCCGATGACAACACGCGGCCCTGTCATTTTCACCCGGGAATTTGTGCTCCTGAACATCGTCCTCGGCTGCGCATCGGCGACGATGGCCCTTTTTTTTCAATTCCACACCTATCTTCTCTCACTGAACATCGATCCGCGATGGCACGGTTTTCTCCTCGGCGCCGATGCAATTACAGGTATCATTTTGCAGCCCCTGCTCAGTCCCTATCTCCATAAGGGGAACGCAAAAAAGGTGGCCGCGACCGGTATATGCACCATGGTCGTGGCACTTGTGCTCTACAACTTTGCCGCGACGACGACGACCATCGCCTGCGTGCGGATCTTCCACGGGGGCGGCTTCACTATCCTTGTTGCGGCGATGATGACCCTTTTCGCCGCGCATATCCCGGCAACGAAAAGCGGTGAGGCCATCGGGCTCATCTCGATCACAAGGCTTATTCCCTACGCGGTCATCCCGCCCGTTGTGGTCTATCTCGTGGGACGCTCCTTTGGTTTTATCTTCATTGTCACTATGGCGGCCGGTTTCATGACCCTTTTCTTGATACCCCTTGCCTTGATCCGGTCAGTGCCGGAGAGGGGTCAGGATTCCGGAAGGGCCATGGGTCTTGGCAGTCTTGTCGAGAACGTCAAAGCGGTTCCCGTGAGGATGCTGCTCGCGGTAAATCTCGTTTTTTACAGTGCCTACACGACGCTTTTCTACTTCCTCAAGGACTTCGGGACCGAGAAGGGAATAGAAAATCCCGGTTTCTTTTTTACCGTTGCCATGATCGCCATGATCGTCGTCAGACTTGCAGGCAGCCGGTGTTTCGACAGGATGAAGAAGGCGCGCGCAGCCGCGGTTTGCATGGCCATCCTGGCTGTCTGCCACGTCCTTGTGGTTTTTATCCGTGATTCAGCGGCATTTCTGGCGCTGGGCGCCGCTTTCGGGGTTCTCTGGGGAGTAGGGATTCCGTTGACGATGGCGCTTCTCTTCGATGTGTCGGAGGCGAGGTTCAGGGGACTCAATATGAACCTCTCGCTGGTCATGATGCAGGCAGGTTTTTTCGCAGGCCCTCTTGCCGGGGGGTTCATCCTTGCACAATGGGGATACGGCATACTTTTTCTCTTCTGCGGCCTCCTGAACGCAGCGGGAGTAGTACTGCTCGCGGCTCTGCCGCGATCGAGAGTAATTAGTAATTAGCGACACCCGC
>DIFE01000158.1:5899-14186 GCA_002418985.1 Deltaproteobacteria bacterium UBA5756 | reverse complement strand
GGGCGGCTCCATCCGCCAGCCCGCGAGCCTTTGCGGTGTAATCGGCATGAAACCTACCTATGGCAGGGTGTCCCGCTACGGACTCGTGGCCTTTGCCTCCTCCCTTGACCAGATCGGCCCCTTCTCGCGCAATGTCAGCGATTGCGCCACCATGCTTGGTGTTATCGCCGGATACGACCCGATGGATTCCACGTCCATCCCTGAACCCGTTCCGGACTATCAGTCCTTTCTGGGCAGGGATATAAAGGGGCTCCGGGTCGGCATACCAGCCGAGTATTCCGTTGAAGGCATGGAGGCTGACGTTAAGAAGACCTATGAAGATAATCTGCAGATACTCACGGACCAGGGCGCGACCCTTGTCGACGTGTCACTGCCTCACACACGTTACGCCGTGGCCACCTACTACATCATCTGCACCGCTGAAGCTTCCTCGAACCTCGCACGGTATGATGGAGTAAAGTACGGCCTTCGTGAAAACGGCAAAGACATAATCGACATGTACAAGAAGACGCGTTTCAAAGGTTTCGGCAAGGAGGTAAAGCGCAGGATCATACTCGGCACCTACGTCCTCTCCTCAGGTTACTACGACGCATATTATCGCAAGGCCGGCAAAGTACGCACGCTTATCCGCCGCGACTTCGATGCCGCGTTCACCTCCTGCGACCTCATCGTCACCCCCGTCTCCCCGACGACGGCTTTCAAGGTGGGCGAGCGCGTTGCCGACCCCTTGACCATGTATCTTTCTGACATCTTTACCATACCCGTTAACCTCGCAGGCCTGCCCGGGATCTCCATCCCCGGCGGCTTCGATTCAAAGGGTCTCCCCATCGGCCTGCAGATCATAGGCAGACCCCTGGACGAAGGCCGCATGCTCCAGGCAGCGCACGTCTTTGAATCGGTGAAAAAAGTAGAGACAGTGCCAGGGCGTTTGAGAGATTGATTACGGATACCGGCCTCAAACAATTGTTGCGTGCCCTCCCGCCCCAGCGGATTGAGCACGCGCAGGACGTGAGACAACTCTTTTAAGGGGCAAATCATACTATGGATGCGAAACAGGCAAAAGGATTGCTGACTGCTTTGAAGAATATGGGTGTTGAAGAGTATGCTTTCGCCGAAAAAACAGGCCCTACTCTTGCCCATCTTAAGAAGACCGTGCTGGCCTGCGAAAGGTGTGATCTGGCGAAGACGCGAAAAACGGTCGTCTTCGGGGAAGGAAACCCGAAGGCCGATATCGTCTTTGTCGGTGAAGCGCCCGGCGAGGAAGAAGACAACCAGGGAAGGCCCTTCGTCGGCAGGGCAGGTAAACTCCTCGACCAGCTCATCGAACGCATCGGAGTGGGTCGGGGCGATGTGTTCATCTGCAATGTCCTTAAATGCCGTCCGCCGGGAAACCGCGATCCCGAACCTCAGGAAGCGGCTTCCTGCAAAGAGTACCTTCTTGCACAACTCGATATCATCCGCCCCCGGGTCATATGCACCCTCGGGCGCCACGCTTACAACACCCTGCTCGAGGTGGATGCCCCCATCAGCCGTATCCGGGGTAAGATGACAACCTTTCGGGGAATACCTCTCCTGCCCACCTACCACCCTTCCTACCTCCTTCGCAGCCAGAGCAAGATAACGGACGCCTGGGAGGACATGGAAACGCTGAAGAAGATGCTTTAAAGACTATCTCGCACCCTCCAATCTTCTGTCACCCCAAAGCGTGACAGAAGAAATACAGAAACAGCTATAGAATATTCATTCTTTCTGCCACAGACAGATTCTGCGTTATTTCATATCATACCAACAACGTCTCTCCGGACCAGGCACCCAGGAATCGACGGGCGGGGAAGGAAAATCCCGGCCGGTCAGAGGTCTCATAAACCAGTAAGGAGGCTTGCAATGAAACGAGCTTCGGCTGTCATGATCGGCATGGCCCTCGTCTTTGCCCTTTTCAGCGTCGTACGGGCCGCGGGCTATACCTTTACCGCCCTCGATTATCCTGGGGCCGGACACACAGAGGCCTGGGGTATCAACAACTCCGGGCTTATCGTCGGATACTATGATCAAAACACCGGGCAGGATTTTGAGCCCCATGGCTTTTTGCTGAAAGGCGCGGTATGGAGGAGCCTTGATTACCCGGGGGCTATTTGGACTTTCGGCCTCGGCATCAACGATCAGGGAACAGTCGTCGGAACCTACGTGAGTCCAGGTGGAGTCGCTTTCGGATATTCCCTGAAGGGCACCACCTACAACAGCATCGCCTCCTATCCCACTGCCACTGAAACGTATGTGTATTCCATCAACAATTCGGGCACGATCGTCGGGTGGCTTTCCGGCTTCAGGCCCGATGTACCCCAGGGGCTTGGCGGATACTACGGGTTTTCCCTGACCGGCGGTGTGTATACCATGCTGGATTACCCCGACAGTCCCGGCGTGGTCTTTAATGCCTTAGGCATCAATGACGGCGGCATGATCGTCGGGCAGTGCCTTGATTTCGACGGAACCCATTGCTGTTCCCTGACGGGCAGCACTCTTGCATTCCATGACCGTCCCGGCGCCGACTCCATAGTCGCCTGGGATGTCAACAAGCCGGGTACGATCGTCGGTGAATACACGGATGCGGCGGGAACCCACGGCTTTACGTTAAGCGGCGGCACCTGGGCTACGATCGACTATCCGGGGGCATCGGAAACCGTCGTCCATGGAATAAACGACACGGGGTCGATCGTCGGATCTTATGTCGATTCCACCGGCATTCACGGTTTTCTGGCTACCCCCGTTTCCGACCTCCTGTCCGTCTCCATCGACATCAGACCCTGGAGCAGGAACAACCTGATCGATTACAGAAGCCACGGGCTCATACCGGTCGCGATTCTCAGCAGCCGCACATTCGATGCCTTTCAGACCGCCAACCTCGACCGGATCACCTTCGGGCATACGGGGAACGAAAACAGTATGGCCTTCTGCAGTCCCTGGGATTGGGATATCAATGGGGACGGTTATGGAGACCTCCTGTGCTTCTTCCGGACAAGCGCGGCAGACTTCACATGCTCGGACACCGCAGGGACGCTCAAGGGCACAACCGACAACGGGACTGCCTTTGAAGGAAAGGAAACCATCGCGATCGTCCCCTGCAGGGCGGCGTCACGCTAACATGAGAGGAGGCCTCGTACCCTCCCCGGGGCGATCCATGTTTCTATTCTTGAAAAACCCCGCCTGATCCTGTAATATTAGGGACTTATTCACATGGGGAGGAATAGCGGATGAAATATATACTGGGCCCCATGAAGGTGCCGTTCCTGATTCTCACACCGATGTGCATCCTGGTGGGAATAGCGACAGCCATGTGGGCCGGGGCGAAGATCGATGTCCTTTCCGTGGTTCTCATAGTCATCGGTGCGGTCTGTGCCCATATCAGCGTCAATGCCTTGAATGAATATTGCGATTTTAAAAGTGGCCTTGATTTCAGGACAGAGAGGACGCCCTTCAGCGGCGGAAGCGGAGCCCTGCAGGAACGTCCCGACAAGGCAGGCACCGCCCTGGCGACGGGGATAATATCGCTGGTGCTTTGTTTCGCCATCGGCATGTACTTCGTCTTCTTCACCGTGGGCGTTCTCCTGCTTCCCCTCGGGCTTCTCGGCATAGCGCTTATTGTCTTTTACACCCAGTGGATCACGAAGAAACCCTTCATCTGTCTCATCGCCCCCGGGCTGGCTTTCGGGCCTCTCATGGTGCTGGGCACGCACTTCGTCCTCACCGGCAGCTATTCATGGACCGCACTTCTCGCATCCCTCGTCCCGGGCTTTCTGGTCAGCGACCTGCTTCTTCTTAACCAGTTTCCCGACGTGGAGGCAGACAAGAGCGTGGGAAGAAATCATCTTCCGATCATTCTCGGCAGAAAGAATGTTGCGAGGATATATATTTTCTTCCTCGCCGCATCCTACCTGCCCCTCTTTCTCGGCTATGCGCTCGGTGTCTTCCCCATCCACGTCTTCTTCGCCCTTGCCACAACGATCATCGCCGTTCAGACATCCCGCGGCGTCGTGAGATATTCCGAGGAAATGAAAAGCCTCGTCCCCTATCTCGGCAAAAACGTAATCATCAATCTCGCCACACCGGCCCTACTCGCCATCGGCCTCATGATAGCATCCTGAGATACTCACCAATCACGACCATAAGTAAGGGACCGGAAAACCGGTCCCTTACTGTGTCAATGAATGAAGATCAGGGCAGATCTTACGAGGGCCCGCCCCTTTTTTCGTTATATTTTCAATTACTACGCCTTTAAGAGGTGGTTTTGAAAACTTTCCGGAAATGGAACCCGTATACCATGTATGCCATTGCCATGGGCAGAAGCCGTGGACGCCTGAATAAGGACCAGATAACCAGCTTCCAGTAGTACAGCCGGGCCCTATCTTTTATGCCCAATATCACCAATGTCTTGAAAGGGGCGTCAAGGTAGTGGAAGTTGTAGCGGATATATCTGAAATGCAGGCCTCGTTTTCTCTTTTCCAGGGGCTTGTATTCCCTGAGAAATGCCTTGACGCGCTCATAGTAGGCATTGGGCGAATAGATACCGTTCAATACCTCTTTGTAGCCGGCGACAAGCCTCTCATAACCCATCTTTGGAATGATATTCGTGGAAAAGTCCGTATTGTCGCCGGAGACATCCTTTCCCAAACGGCCTTCTTCCCGGAGTCTTTCGTAAAGCCGGCTGCCCTTTGGCGCATTGAGCATGCCCACCATGGCGGTGACGATCCTGCTTTCCTGAATGAACCGGACCTGACTCTCGAACGTTTCAGGAGAGTCATTGTCGAACCCTACAATAAAACCCCCTCGAACACGCAGGCCAAGTTGCTGAATCCGTTTCACGCCGGCAAGGAGATCACGGTTCCTGTTCTGGAATTTGTTGCACTCTTTAAGGGACCTGTCGTCAGGTGTTTCAATGCCGACGAACACGCCCTCAAACCCGGCTCGTATCATCTGTCGTATCAGTTCTTCGTCGTCCGCGAGATCCATTGATGCCTCTGTTGCCAGGTCGAAAGGATACCTTCTCTTTTTCATCCATTCAATCATGGCAGGCAGCACATGCTCTTTGAGTTTCTTTTTGTTGCCTATGAAATTATCGTCAACAAAAAAGATACTGCCCCTCCACCCGGCCCTGTAAAGGGCTTCCAGCTCATTGATTACCTGCTGAGTCGTTTTACTTCGGGTCTTGCGCCCGTAAAGCGTGGTAATGTCACAAAATTCACAGCTAAATGGACAGCCCCGGGAATATTGAAGATTCATTGAATGATACCTGTTCATCTTAACAAGCCTCCAGAGAGGGGCAGGTGTCTTGTCGAGATCGGGAAAGGTCCCCGAGGAGTAAACGTGTTTAGCCTCCCCTCTGGCAAGGTCTTCCAGGAACGGGCCAAGGGTAAATTCTGCTTCATTGAGTATCAGGTGATCTACGTGGGGGTATTCTTCCGGGGTTGCGGTAAAGAGAGGGCCTCCGGCCACGATCTTGACGCCTGCCGCCTTACACCGCTCAATGACCTCTTTCACCGAGTCCTTTTGGACTGCCATGGCCCCGATAAAAACATAGTCCGCCCATCGAAGGTGTTTGTCCTTCAAATTGGCGATATTCATGTCGACGAGTCTCTTTTCCCATTCCCCGGGGAGTATTGCGGCTACGGTCAAAAGGCCCAGTGGTGGGTGAAGGGCCCTTTTCGATATGAACTTCAAGGCATGCTTGAAACTCCAGAAGGTGTCAGGATATTTGGGGTATACAAAAAGTATCTTCATTCTCTCCTCCCCGTCAGGACCGCAATGTTCGGCCGCTTTAATACAGTGAGATAATATGCTAATTCCTTCGTTACATGGCTGGCGAGCAGGGGGTGTTTGTTCCACCCTCCTGCTCGCTCTTTGTATTCGCTTTACTGTAGCGCCAGAAAGTGGGCTCTCCTGTTCTTCGCCCAGGCAGCTTCGTTATGCCCGGGATCAACGGGTTTTTCCTTCCCGTAGCTGACTGTTTCAAGGAGCTTTCCGTCTATACCGAGACCGACGAGGAAATTCTTCGTCGAGTCAGCTCTCTTCTGTCCGAGGACAAGGTTGTACTCTACGGTCCCTCTTTCGTCGCAGTGACCTTCGATCTTGACCTTCTTGCCGCTGTTTTCCCGTGCCTGGAACCAGGCAAGGTTCTCTTTCAGGATCGCCGCATCCGTATCCCTGATGTTGTACTTGTCGAAATCGAAATTGATGTCCTTCAGGGAGATAGCCACCGGAGCCGCCACGGGGACTTCAACCTTCGTCTCGGGTGGTGTAACCACAGCGGGCGGAGCCGCAGGGGGCGGGGTCTCGCCCTTCATCTGCTGGTAAAAGCATCCGCAGCCGCCTAAAGAAAATATTATCAATACCGTTATAAACATTAACGCAAAAGATTTTCTTTTCATGATCCGCTCCTTTCAATCCTGCGTTCTTAAGACCGCCAGGCTCCAGCCTGGATGTCAATCACCTACTTCACGACCAGATTGTTCTTTACCGATCTGACCCCCTTAACGCTCTGCGTTATCTGCACCGCTTTATCGGCGGCCTTTTGAGAATCAACGAAACCGCTCAGCTGAACGACGCCCTTGTAAGTTTCTACACCGATCTGGAACGACTTGAGAAAATCATCCGCCGCAATCAACGATTTTACCTTCGTTGTGATAACCGAATCGTCGACATATTCACCGGTGCTCTCCTGTGTGCGTGTCGATGCACAGGCCATGAAGGTGGCAAACAGCGCAATGACAACAACATAGCCGATAAAAATATTTCTCTTTTTCATAGCTTTACTCCTCCCTGTTGTTTGATTCTTAAGGAGTCCATCGCGGGACTCTTTCTCCTCAACGTATCCTCGCCAGGCTTCTACAAATTATTTTTCCTTCTTGAAGGGTTCTTTGATAACGACCTTCACACCCGCGATCGTGCCGGTCACTGCCTTGCGAATCGCCGAGGCCGTGTCTTCCCCAACTGTCCTCGCCGCCTCAACGGCCCCCGTTGCTGCCGCCGAAGCCGCTTCTCCTGCTGATATTCCGATCTCCTTTGCCGCCTCGATTGCTCCGATCACGGCATTTTTTGCTATGGCGGCCAGGTCTCCGCCGAATTGCGAAGCCTCGAGCACCAAACCTTTTGAAGTGTCTTTGATCACCGCGGTAAGGTGACCGCTGGTTTCAGCCACTCCACCGATAGCACCCTTGACGGCGTTTTTTGCGGCTATACCTGCGTCGGCCCCAGCTTCAGAAATCGCGCGGATAGCACCACGCGCGGCTTCTTCCGCAACTTCCTCCGATGACACGGCGATATCCCTTGTCCCTTTTATGGCTCCCACGATGGCACTTTTGGTTACGGACTCTACGTCGCCGCCGATCTCTGCGGTTGCCTTTACTGCTTCGTGAACAGTATCCCGGATGACGTCGGTAGTAACGGAGCCCACCTCATGGACCCCCTTGATAGCACCAATTATCGAATTCTTGGTAACTGTGGTGAGGTCTGCCCCGATCGTCCCTGCCGCTTTAATGACTATCGATGTTGCCCCAACGACAACTGAACTGGCTGCGGTTTGAACATCCTTTACCCCTTCCAGCGCTTTTACTATAGTGGCGCTTACGACATCGACGATTCCCACCGCGACTTCCCTGGTACCTTTCAAAACCCCGGTTACGCCGTCTTTGATTGCCTCACCGATATTCTTTTCCATGACTGCACCTCCTGTGTTCTAAAAACGTTTTAGAACCGTTTTCTCATTGCTTCGCCTTATCTTCGGCGGTGGGCGCCCGTTAAATCTCCTTCATCCTCTCCCGGACTGAAGACGGCATAGAACGTCATGTCATAGGGCTTCTCCAGAAGATTCAGCGCCCCTCGCAGTATCCTGAAACGCTCCGACTCGAGGTGACTTTTAAGGTCTTCCCGGGTGTTCCATTCTCCAAGCAGGCAGAGTTCGTTTTCATCCTCAATGCTCTGGCAAAAATAGTAACGCGCGCACCCACTCTCCGTTCTTATGGAAACGACCAGTGAAGCAATCGCTTGTGACAGCTCCATGCGCTTCTCGGGAATAACCTTCATCCGTATGATGAGTAGAATCATGCTGATGGTGATTGCAAATGGCCTGCCAACGAGCTGAACATTATCAAATACTTTGGATCATTCTGAAATAACACGGGATTAGATCAACAGGAGGGGACGATGGAAATCTGTGGTACGACCGGTTTGCCCTCAATATCTGGTGGAGCCTCAACATCTTGAGGGAAACCATGAGGAATCAGGACAGTTTAATCCG
>DIFE01000158.1:0-5842 GCA_002418985.1 Deltaproteobacteria bacterium UBA5756 | reverse complement strand
CGTCCTTTCCCTCGATGCGCCATCGAGTTTCTGAAAGGGTTTTCAGGATTTGATTTCGCTCCGTCTCTTCCAGGGTTTTCACGGTGGACGAAAATGGGAGGCATGAAATCTCCAGTTTATCGGCTAGCTGCAAGGCCGGTCCGGGGCATAGGATTGCAGCCCGTTCAATGACATTTTCCAGTTCCCGGACGTTGCCGGGCCACGGGTAATTCTGCAGTGCCTTCATTGTTTCCTTCTGAATCGACGTGATCTGCTTCCCCAATTTCTTGGAATATCGCTCGACGAAGGCGTGGGCCAACAGCGGGATGTCTTCTGTCCGCTGCCGCAGCGGAGGGACTGTGATGGGGAAGACATTGAGCCGATAGTAAAGGTCCTGCCGAAACCGGCCCTTGCGGACCTCCTCCTCGAGGTTTCGGTTGGTCGTAGCTATGATCCGCACATCGACTTTGATGGTATGCGATGACCCGAGACGCTCAAACTCATTATGTTGGATCACCCGGAGCAGCTTGGCCTGCATCTCCGGCGGCAGTTCCCCTATCTCGTCCAGACAAAGAGTGGAACCGTTGGCGAGTTCGAACCGGCCCACCTGCCGGGAATCGGCCCCGGTAAACGCCCCCTTCTCCCGGCCGAACAGTTCGCTCTCCATCAAATTGGCCGGCAGGGCAGCGCAGTTGACGGTGATCAGCGGACGCGCCTTGCGAGGGCTCATCTGGTGGATGGCGGCGGCAACCAACTCCTTCCCTGTACCGGTTTCACCCAGGATGAGAACTGTCGTGTTCGCAGGGGCGACCTGCTCTGCACGATAAAGAACATACTTGAGGCCATCGCTTTGCCCGAGGATGTGACCGAATTGATGTCTCCTTTTGATCTCTTGACGGAAATAGATGTTCTCGGCCTCGAGTTGGTCCTTCAAGGTTTTGATCTCGGAAAGAGCCGTCCGAACTTCAGCCGTCCGCTCCCTTACCCGCACCTCCAGTTCCTCGCGCACGTTTCGAAGCTCTGCCTCGACCACTTTTCTGTCGGTAATGTTGCGGATATTGCACTGGATGACATTACGATGGTTGACCTGATAGACATTGCTGACAAATTCCACGGCGATCTCCCGCCCGTCCTTTGTTTTGAGTGGGATGTCTTCGTAACGGACGTAACCCTCACGCTTAAGTTTCCTGAAAGCCGCTTTGCTCGTCTTGATATCATTGAACGCGCCCATTTCCCAGAGTTGCTTTCCCATGAAGTCTTCATGAGTATATCCCAGCATATCTGCCAGGAAGGGATTTACGTCGGTTATCTCACCCGTGTCTGCATCGAGGATCAGGATCCCGTCCTGGGCCGTTTCGAAGAGTCTCCGGTAGCGCGTTTCCGAGACCCTCAAGTCCGTTTCGGCGTGCTTACGTTCACGCGCCATCTCTTCCAGTTCGGCAATACGCTGCCGCATTGCCTCCAGCTCACTCATGGGTTGTCCTTTCTTTCTATCCCGTTCTTCCATGACCGTCCCCAAAGGCCAGGCAAAAATCGTGCGCGATATTTTGCTGATCCGATAAAGACCGGGAGCTACAACCATGATGAGGAAATACCAGTAAAATAGATCCCGTCCCTTATTCAGCCATTATAAGGGGTGAACCCTTTAATGTCAACCCTTTGCAGAGACCTCACTGCTCCTGAACGATTGCTGTTTCAGGAGGAAGGTACCTTTATATTTTCGAAGAAGATCGACAAAGTCGAAAAAAGAGATCCTGGCCGGACAACTGAAGGAACATGTGTTCTTACCCGCTTCTGAAAGGAGTTCGCGGATATCTGTCCAGTACCTCGCGGATCTTCTGGAGAAGTTCGTCGAGCAACAACGGTTTGGCAATAAAGTCGAACTCCTTGTCCTCGATCCCCTTATTGAGGACGATATCCTTCGTGTACCCGCTGGTAAAGAGAACCTTTACACGGGGATTTATCCTGCGTATCTCCTCGTAGACCTCACGGCCGTTCTTTTTCGGCATCACGGAGTCGACAATGATGAGGTCTATGTCCCTGTGTCGGCCGAATTGGTCTATCGCATCGTCGCCGTCTATCGCTTCAATGATCCTGTAGCCGTATTCGTTGAGCGCTTCCCGCATGAATCGCCTCACTTCTTCGTTGTCTTCCGCGATCAGGATCGTTTCATTTCCTGTCGTCACAGGAAATATCGCATTCTCTTCACGATCCGCTCTCGCGCTCACCGTGGGGAGATAGATACGGAAGGCAGTACCCCGGTTCAGTTCGCTGTATACGGTAATGTACCCCCCGTGTTGTTTCACGATGCCATAGACAATGGCAAGGCCGAGCCCTGTTCCTTTGCCGGTCTCTTTTGTTGTGAAGAAGGGGTCGAAGATCTTCCCCTGCGTTGCCTCATCCATACCCTCACCCGTATCCGAGATGTTTATCAACACGTATCTCCCAGGCTTCCCGAACCCGTGAGCCATGGTGAACCTGCTGTCCATGTCGGCGATATCCGTCTTGACGATGAGCGTGCCCCCCTTCGGCATGGAGTCCCTCGCATTGGTGACGAGGTTGAAGAGGATCTGGTCGATCTGCGATTTGTCGGCCATCACAACGGTATTTTCCGTTGTAAGGGACGTGCTTAGTTCGATATCCTCGGTCAGGAGCCTCTTGAGCAATTTCTTTGTTGATTCTATCGTATTGTTCATATCAAGGGGGGCAAGCGTGACGGGTTGCTGCCTGGAGAAAGCCAACAAACTCCGGGTAAGATCGGCAGCCTTCCGGGAAGCCGACAGGACCTGGTCCACATAGGGCCGCAAGGGGCTGTCCTTGTCCATCTTCACCTGCATGAGGGAGGCGTATCCCATCAGGGCAGAGAGAATATTGTTGAAGTCGTGGGCGACACCGCCCGTCAGGGTGCCTATGGATTCCATCTTCTGGGCTTGGCGAAGGTGAGATTCGAGACGGCGCAGTTCGGTGATGTCCTCGCAGGTCATCAGGTAATCTCCTGAGGCCAGTACGGAAGGGGTGAACCTCATGATCGCCTGGGTTCCATCCTTGCATGTAACAGAGAAGACCTTCTGTTTCTGTGCGCCGGGACCCGCATCCCTGAAGTCCTTGACCCAGGCCGATATGGCTGCGCGCCTGTATTCGGTGTCCGGATAGGCCTTTCTGAACCATGTCCTGCCATCGGGGATATCGGACAGGTCATACCCGAACAGGTCTGTAAACTTGGTGTTGATATAGGTAAAACGACCCGCCTTATTAAGGAGCACCATACCGAAGGGCGCGTTGTCGGAGAGGGTTTTCAACTTTTCCCTTTCAAGCAGTATCTCGTCCTCCGCCTGCTTGCGGTCGGTGATGTCGCTTATGAAGACCAGTACAGCCGGTCTGTGCTCCCACTGTACCGTGACTGAATCCAATTCTACCCATCTCATGTTTCCGGCGCTGGTTAAGATCCGGAAGTCGTACCTGGTCGCAAATTTCTCTCCCGTCATCCGCCTCATGTGGCGTTCCATCACCATATTACGATCGTCGGGGTGGATGAAATGCGTGAACGGCAGCGTGGTGAGATCGTGTTTTGAATGGCCTAAGATCTCCACGCCCATGGGATTTACAAACTTGAGCATACCGTCCTGCGCGACAAAGACACCCTTACTGACGCCTTCCACAAATTGACGATACCTTTCCTCGCTTTCCTGCAGTGTTTCCTCCGCACGCTTGCGGTCGGTGATGTCGCGCACGAAACCGAGGACGATTCTCTGATCCCCGCGTTGAACCACGGCGGTGTTGATCTCAACGGGTATCAGGCGCCCCTCCTTCGCGACCAGTTCGATCTCATCCGGGCCGGTGCGCCTGCCTTCGATGCTGGCCTCAAACAACTGTGCAGCTTTGTTCAGGCTTTTTTCCGACACTATGTTTACCTGCAGAAAATTCTTACCGATCAATTCATCTCTGCTGTACCCGATGATCTCTTCGCTCCTGCGATTGCCGTACAGGAAATTGCCCTCCATGTCGCTCATATAAACACCGTCCGGGGCGTTCTCGAGACAGGTTTTCAACAGCGCCTCACTCTCTTTGAGGACCCCTTCAATCTCGCGGCGTTCAGTTTCCGATTGTTCCAGTTCTTTAATTCTTTGCTTTAAGGCGAGTATCTCGTCGAGCGGTTCTTGATGTGTTCCATACGGATCCTTCATCTGGTCTCCCTATCGTGATAAAGAGTGCCGATGTATCAAGACATTTCCCATACTATAGCAAACGTACAGATAAATCCAATCTGTATTTATGCCGGCTACTACACTGTCTTTACCAATCATACGTAAAAGAGATAACAATGTGCCTTATTATCTCATCGACGATCTCCGTCAGAAATTAAGAGAAATTTCTGGTTTAGTTCGCTTATTTCCACATGAAAAGCTGCGATGAAATTACCGGGAGCTGTCTGCATTGTTTCAGGAAACTGTTTACTGGAACGGCAGACGTTTTTTGCGGCTCACCCGTGACTCTACATCGAAGACCATTCCAGTCTTTGCCGTTTCCCGGGATCCGATACGCCGCCATTACTGAAGTTCCGATGGCATCTCCTTTATAATGCCCATCTGCACGTAGATCGGCCGGACAAGTTTTCTAATCAACGGAAGCCTGGTAAGAAAAAGCGCAGAACCGACTATACAGGCAAGACCGCTTATGGCAAGTGTGTTCGGAGCACCGATGGCGCTTGCGAGGCTGCCCGCCAGAAGACTTCCGAAAGGCGCCATACCCATAAATGCCATCGCATAGAAACTCATCATACGGCCTCGTTTATCCTCCTCGACAATGGTCTGCAAAACCGTATTGCTGGATGCCATATGTACGATCATGCCGAAACCGACAAACAGCATCATGGCGAGAGAAAGCGGGATGTAACGGGAAAAGGAGAAAACGGCCAGGCCTATGCCGAAGGTGCTGGAAGCAATGACTATAAGCCTTCCCAAACCCCGGACGGTCTTTCTTGAAGCCAGATGAACGGCGCCGATGAGGGCCCCAATACCCGAAGCACCCATGAGGAATCCAAGCGTGTGAGCACCACCATGAAGGATATCCCTTGCAAAAACAGGCATGAGAACAAGATACGACGTTCCCATCAGGCTTACGAGGCCAAGGAACAGAATTATATATCTGATCGGTGCAAAACCAAAGGTATACCTGTAGCCATCCCTGAGCCCCTGAAAAAAGGGCACCGCCCCTGATTCCCTCTTCCTTTCGGGAACCTTCATCGCCAAAAGAGCGATTACAATAGCGAGAAAGCTTATCCCGTTGAGGAAAAAGCAGACGGCCTCACCGACGATACTTATCAAAAGGCCGGCAATTGATGGTCCAACGAGCCGGGCGCCATTGAACATGACCGAGTTCAGGGCAATGGCGTTTCCCAGGTCCTCTTTATTTTCTACGAGGTCAACGACGAAAGACTGTCGCACCGGAATGTCCAGTGCGTTTACAAAACCCAGGAAGATGCTCAGTATCACCAGGTGCCAAACGGCTACATGGCCCGTGAATGTAAGCAATGCGAGCACAAAGGCCTGTGCCATGGCGAGCGTCTGTGTCAGGACAAGCAGCTTTCTGCGATCGTGCCTGTCAGCAAAAACCCCGGCAACCGATGCCAGGAGAAACGTTGGAATCTGGCCGGCAAAACCGATGAGGCCAAGCAGGAATGGGGAATTTGTCAGGCGATAGACGAGCCAGCTTATCGCGATCTGCTGCATCCATGTTCCCACCAGGGATACGCCCTGCCCGCTGAAAAAGAGCCTGTAATTCCTGTAATGTAGGGCCCTTATAAGGAATGAAAGGGTCGCACGCTGCCCGGAATTAGATGGGGCATGCTTCATTATACCTCCCG
>DIFE01000084.1:3244-10550 GCA_002418985.1 Deltaproteobacteria bacterium UBA5756 | reverse complement strand
GATACGTGACATGACACTAGTCCCTTTCCTATACTTCCCCAGTAGCGAAAAGACCAGCGCCAGCAAACAGCATAAAGCGCCTGCCAGGTAGGCGTGGTGGAAGCCGTTCAGGGCCGGGCCTGTGGAAAGGGACTTGAGGGAGGCCTTTGCGGAGGGAGCGGCCGGACCGTAGGCCGCGGCGGCGAAGACCGTTTCGATCACGGTTACGCCGAATACCATTCCAAGATTTGACGTTGTGCTGAAGAGCCCGGAGGAGACACCCTTCTTGTCGGGAGGGGCATAATTCATTACCTGGTTGTTGTTGGGAGAGAAGAAAAGGACGAAGGAGAGGGCAAGCCAGACGAGATAGACTATGACGCTTGTGAGGCCGGCCTGTCTCAGGGTGAAGGAAAAGACGAAAACGCACAGCGTCCCTGAGACCATGGCGATGGTGCACAAAAGCGCCGGACTGACCCTGTCGGAGAGCTTGCCTGCCACCGGGGACAGAACGACATAGATGACGGAGTAGACGAGGAGAATCAGGCCTGCGGTCTGGGCGTTGAGGCCCTTTATGACCTCAAGGTAAAAAGGCATCAGGAAGGCGTTTCCCGATATCAGCATGTAGGCGAGGAATGTCGCGATCAGGGCGAATGTGTACCTCAGGTTCAGAAAGAGGCTCACATCGAGCAGGGGATTCTTGTGACGTTTTTCCCAGAAAACAAAAAGAACGATGAGAACGAATGCACCGGTGAGACAGCCGACAATCGCGGGCGAGAGCCACCCGTAGGTGTCACCCCTGTTGAGACCGTACAGAAGCAGCCCCAGTCCGGCGAAGCTGAGGACGGCACCCAAAAAGTCGAATCCCTGCGCCGGTTTTCCCCCGGGATCTTTGTCACGGGCTGCAACGGAATCGGGGATATACCGCATCGCGACGAATATCGCTATGATCCCGACGGGTACGTTGATGAAGAATGTCCAATTCCACGAAAGATAGCCGGTGACTATGCCGCCTATGGGTGCGCCCGTCGCCACCCCGAGGGCGGAGGCGGTGGAGGTGATGCCGAAGGCCCAGCCCGTATTCCCGGCAGGCAGAAAATGGGAGATGATGGCGAAGCTCGCCGCGAGAAGCATGGAACTGCCGATCCCCTGGACGAAGCGCGAACCGATGAGCATGGTGATATCGTGGGACCATCCGCACATGAGTGAGCCGACGGTAAAGATGACGTAGCCTCCGATAAAGATCCGCTTCAAACCGATCCTGTCGCCGAGCTTTCCGAAGAGGAGGAGTGTCGTGGTGATGATGAGCAGGTACGACGAGACGATCTGCGAGGCCTCGCTGGAGGTAACGCCGAAAGAGCGCGTAATGGTAGGCAGCGAGATGTTCACCATGTAGTTATTGAGCCTGACGAGAAAGGAACTGAACGCGACGCTTATGACGATAAGAAGGTACGCGTACCTGCGCGATTGGTCCATGAGTGCCAATCTTCTATCTCTATGTTTCTGACGTATCGAAGGTATACTTGAGGCGGTTGTTGATTTCGCTGAGGAGGCCCGAGATGAACATCTCTTCGAGTACGGCGTCGATCTCGCTGGGGCCCGCTTTTTCGCGCAGCAACGACTCGATATGTTTTTTCAGCGTCCTCAAGGTCCGGGGGCGTTTCTGGCCGTCAATCTTGTTGAGGTTATTGACGATGTATTTCGTGAAGTTGGATGACGGGAGCTGCTTCTTGCTGTCTGAGAGCTCCGCCGGGTTGGCGATTCTGCGTGTCTTTATGCCAAGTTCATTGATGTACCTGATCAGCGAGTCGTAACCACTGTCCTTGGACAGTATGATGAGTTCGACATCCTTTTCCATTCGCTCACAGAGCCTTCCCAACTCGAAGGCAAGGTGGAAATCCAGATTGTTTTTACCGTCTCCCGCTATCTTGACCCAGATCAGGCGATCGCCGAACGACTGCGCCTTTTCCACCAGGGAAAAGGGGATCTTGTTCTGCGACTTCCCCACAAAAATGGCAATGTTCGTATTCGTTGTGTCGATATTGTCGAAATCGAATTTTTGAATGTTTTCGAAATCGACGAGTATGATCCGTTTCGTTGTCATTTCCATGGCATATGATACCCGTTTTCAAAAAATTACTCAAGGGCGAATGATGAAAGAGGTTTTGCCGGCATCGGTCCATCCCGTGAAACAGTCTGTTTTCAAAGGAAAAACCATTACCTTTATGGTAATATAACGGAGTTATGGAGTTCCTGAAAGCGGTTACAGTACAACAGGCCCTCGAATTGATCCTTTCGACCCCCCCGACCCCCGAAATGGAAATGACGGGCCTCGACGAGGCCTCGGGCAGGGTGGTCGCCGAAGATATCCTTGCCGCGGAGGCGATCCCCGGTTTTTCGCGGTCCCTTGTCGACGGCTACGCTGTGGTTGCCAAGGATACCCAGGGTGCCAGGGAGACCAGCCCGGCCTTTCTCAAACTTTCCGGAGAGGTGAGGATCGGTGACGTCGCTCGTGTTCATGCCGCCGAGGGCAGCTGTGTTCTCGTAAGTACCGGGTCGATGGTCCCCGAGGGCGCCGACGGCGTCGTGATGCAGGAATACGTCCGCGCCCTGGAAGGAGAAGTGGAGGTCACGAGGCCGGTATACAAGGGTGAGAACATCATCTATACCGGTGAGGATGTCGGCAAGGGAAGCGTTGTGATTGCCCGGGGGAAGAGGATCGGCCCCTTTGACCTTGGGGTACTCGCTGCAATCGGGGCCGCCCGGATCAAGGTTTTCTCAAGGCCGAGGGTCGCGCTCCTGTCTTCAGGCGACGAGATCGTTCCCGTCGAAGAAAGACCACCCTTCGGAAAGGTACGCGACATAAACCGGCACACCGTAGCGGCGCTCCTCAGGGCATCGGGAGCCGATGTCACATTTACGGGCCTTGTGCGTGACACAATCGAAGACATCACGGAGAAGCTCACCGCCTCGGGGGAATACGACCTCATCCTCGTATCCGGGGGAAGTTCCAAAGGTGAGCGTGATCATGTCACCGACGTGATTGAGAAGCTCGGAGGCGAGATCATGCTCCACGGCATAAACGTAAAACCGGGGAAGCCCACCATCTTCGGCCGGATCTTCGGGAAGCCGATTTTCGGTCTCCCCGGTCATCCCGTTTCCTGTGCCATGGTAACGGTGCGTTTTGTCCTGCCCCTTCTGAGGAGATTGACGGGGGAGGCCCTCCGGCCGCCGATGACCTCAGCGGGTACCCTTACGACAAACATCCCTTCATCCTATGGTTTCGAAGAGTACGTGCGCGTAAAGATCTCCGGAGAAGGCGGAAGATATCTGGTGACGCCGATATTTGCGAAATCATCGGTAATTTCCTCCCTGTCCGAGGCCGAAGGGTACATCGTGATCCCGGAGGGCATGGAAGGACTCGAGAAAGATGAACTGGTCGAGGTTCACCGTTTTGAATAGCGAATCCGATGTGAGCCGGGGTAATCCCGAATGAAGCGATATCTAAAGACAATCCCGGGTGACGCGGCCCTGCGCCTTATCATGGAGCGCATCCAACCCTCAGGTGAAGAAGAGGTGATTCCCTCCTATGGATGCCTGGGCAGGGTGACGGCCCGGCCTGTTTTTGCGTCTTTTTCCAATCCTCCCTTCCTGTGCTCCGCGATGGACGGCTTCGCCGTTTTCCATGAAGGGACCCTTGGAGCCGACCTGTCGAGACCTCTCGTCCTGAAAAAGGGCGATGATGCTGCCGCCGTCAATACCGGTGACGTTCTGCCCCATGGGACCGACGCGGTGATCATGGTGGAGGACGCGGAGGTTTCGGAAGACGCCATAACGATAAGAAAGCCGGTCTACCTCTGGCAAAATACGCGAATGGTCGGCGAGGACGTCATCGAAGGAGACATGCTTCTTCCCGTCAATCATGTCATCACCGCCTTCGATATCGGCATGATCATCTCTGTCGGCGTAACCGGGGTGGCGGTTCGGAGAAAGCCAAGGGTGCTCATCGTCCCGACGGGAAAGGAATTAATAGACATATTCAAGGAAAGCCCCGACGCACAACACAGGCCGCAACTTATTGATTTCAACTCCCACACCCTTCAGTCTCTTTCCCGGGAGGCCGGCTGCGAAACCTTCGTGTCCGGAATAGTCATCACAAGACAGGAGCTTGCAAAGACCCTGTCGGACGCCTCCGGCAGATACGACCTCATAATGATCAATGCCGGCTCCAGCGCCGGAACGGAAGACTTTACGGGAAGCGTCATAGACGAACTCGGCGAGGTGGTCTTCCACGGTGTCTCCATGATGCCGGGCAAACCCCTTCTCTTCGGTATCGTTGAGGGGAGGCCGGTGTTCGGCATACCGGGGTATCCCGTTTCGGCGGTCATTACCTTCATGCGATTCGTAAAACCCGTTTTCGAAAAGTTCATGGGCATCACGTTCACGAAGAACGTGGTTCCCTGTGTTACAGCCTACAAGGTGCCCTCGAGGATCGGCATCGAGGAGGCGATCAGGGTAAATCTGGTGAGGAACAAGGGCAGGTATTACGCGATCCCGCTGGCCCGGGGCGCAAGCATTTTTTCTTCGATGGCTCGGGCCGACGGCATTATCAACGTGCCGATTGAAGTCGAGGGCTATACGCAGGGGGAGGAAGTGCCCTGCGAACTTCTTCGGGCCGAAGGCGAGATCGCCGCGCGCATCCACATCATAGGCAGCCACGATCTTTCCCTGGATGTGGCGCGTGATATAGTGAAGGCCCGTCATCCGGGAGTGGACCTCATTTCGACACACACGGGGAGCTTGAGCGGGATACTTGCCGTGAAGGCGGGCGTCGCAGGTCTTGCGACCACCCACATTCTTGATGACGACGGCAGGACATACAACATACCGGTCATCAGGAAATACCTTTCCGAGGTACCCCTTCAGCTTGTCCATGTCGTCAAGAGACAGCAGGGTATACTGGTCAAGCACGGGAATCCCCTGTCTATCCGGGGTATCTCAGACCTCGCCCGACCGGGTCTTAAGTTTGTGAACCGGCAATTCGGTTCCGGCACGCGTATACTCTTCGACCTCATGCTTGCGAAGGAGAGTGTTGAAAAAAAGGCCGTCAGCGGGTATGATAGAGAGGAGTCTTCACACACTGCAGTCGGGATCCTGGTAAAAGAATCCATCGCAGACGCGGGAATCGGCATATACTCGGTGGCACGGGCGTTTTCCCTGGACTTCATCCCGCTGGCCGAGGAAGACTATGACCTCATCGTCACCGAGGATTTTGCCGGTGACGAGCGGTTCCGGATCCTTATGGACACACTCGTCTCCCGCGAATTCAGGGGAAGACTCGAAGATATGGGGGGATACAATACGGTCGAGTCGGGGAAGGTGAAATATGTCGTTTCTCCGGCCGGGAAGGCTGCTACATGATATCCATGCTTGTCGACGATTATAACAGGGTGATCGATTACGTCCGTATTTCCGTCACGGACCGGTGCAATCTCAGGTGCAGATACTGCATCGACGGCGATTTTCCCTTTATCCCCCACACGGAAGTCCTTTCCTACGAAGAGATCATCCGTTTTGTCAGGATATGTGCCTCTATGGGGGTCAAAAAGGTGCGTCTTACCGGCGGAGAACCTCTCACCAGAAAAGGTCTGCCTCACCTTCTGAAGGAGCTTGGCGGTATCGCAGGGATTGCCGACATAAGCCTCACGACGAATGGGGTCCTTCTCGCCGACAACCTTGAGGAGCTTAAGGCGGCCGGTCTCACGCGCATCAATATCAGCCTCGATACCCTGAGAAAAGACAGATTTGCCTGGATCGCCTGCGTCGATGCCTTCGACAGAGTGATAGAGAGCATCAAGAAGGCAACATACGGCGGCCTGAACCCGATCAAGATCAACACCGTCATCATCAAAGGCTTCAACGACGACGAAATACTCGATTTTGTCAGCATCGCCCGTAAATGGGACCACGAGGTCCGGTTCATCGAGTTTATGCCCTTCGGAGACACCTCGATGTGGAAATCCACCGACATCATCACGTCGAAACAGATCGAAGACGTCATCCGGGAGAAATTCGAGCTTGTTCCATCGACAAGTCGCGGCAAGGGACCGGCAAAGGTTTACGACATAAACGGAGGTTCCGGCAGGATCGGTTTCATCAGCCCCGTTTCCAGTCATATCTGCGCGGAGTGCAATAGAATCAGGCTGACCTCCAACGGTATGATTCGCCCGTGTCTCTTCTCAGACGTGGAATACGACGTAAAGGCACTCCTGAGGTCCGGCAAAAACGATCAGGAGATCAAGGAATTTATCGTAAACGTCGTGAAGGTCAAACCGGAAAAGAAACTCGAAATGGGTGCAATAAAGAAATGCCAGAGGACCCTGAGAAATATAGGGGGATAGAGATACAGGTGATGGGCAATGGGTGAGATTATGGGGGTTTGTTTTGACTAAATTGAGTCATGTCGATAGTAAGGGTAATGCACGGATGGTGGATGTTACTCAGAAGAAAGAGACTGATCGGGAGGCGGTGGCGTCCGGCAGGGTAATGATGTCACGCGAGACGTACGACCTCATACGGGCGGGAAGCGGCCCGAAGGGAGATATCTTCACGGTGGCCAAGATAGCCGGGATCATGGCGGCGAAGAAGACGCACGAACTTATCCCCCTGTGCCATCCGTTGGCCATCACCCATATCGATGTCGACTATGCCTTCGATGACAGCCATCACACCGTTGAGATCACGTCCACGGTGAAGACCAGGGGGCAAACCGGGGTCGAGATGGAGGCCCTCACCTGCGCCATGGTCGTGGGACTCACCATTTACGACATGTGCAAGGCGGTTGACAAGGGTATCGAACTCGGTCCGTTCTTTCTCATCGGGAAGAGCGGAGGGAAAAGCGGGGCCTACAAAAGGAAGGAACCGGGGGGACCAACATGAAGGGCAGGATCGTCTCCGTAAATATCAGTGAAGCCAAGGGTGAAAAGAAACACAATATCGGAACGTGCCGACTCTTGAAGGATAAGGGTCTGGCCGGCGACGCCCACGCCGGTTTCATGCACCGTCAGGTTAGTCTGCTGGGTCAGGAAAGCATCGAAAAGATCAGGGCGAAGGGCCTTGATGTCACGGCCGGAGACTTTGCCGAGAACCTTACCACGGAAGGGATTGTCCTCTATGAATTGCCCGTGGGGACCGATCTCAGGACGTCACGGGGTGTCCTTCTCCGCGTGACCCAGATAGGTAAGGAATGCCACACACGCTGTGCCATCTTCCAGGCCGTTGGAGATTGCGTCATGCCTCGTGAAGGTATATTCACCGAGGTGCTCACAGA
>DIFE01000084.1:0-3202 GCA_002418985.1 Deltaproteobacteria bacterium UBA5756 | reverse complement strand
ATCATAACGGTCAGTGACAAAGGCTCACGCGGGGAACGCGTCGATACGAGCGGCCCGGCCCTCAAGCAGGCCCTCGAGAAGGATTTTATAGTCGGTGACATCGTCATTGTGCCCGATGAGGCCGACCTCATTGCCGATGCCATAATCCGTGCCATCGATCAGGAGGGCGCGGATGTTGTCGTCACAACGGGAGGGACAGGTCTTTCCCCCCGCGATGTGACGCCTGAAGCGACACGTGCCGTTATTGACCGCGACCTGCCCGGTTTTGCCGAGATCATGCGCGCGGAAAGCTACAAGATCACACCCCATGCTATAATCTCCCGTGCAATCTGCGGCATCCGCCGCAACAGCATCATAATAAACCTGCCCGGCAGCCGGAAGGCCGCCAGTGAATGTCTCGGATTTGTCATGGCCGCTATCCCCCATGCACTTGCAAAACTCAAGGGCGATCCGTCGGATTGCGCCTCATAGGGGCCGCGCGAATCGCTGGACGAAAGTTTTCATTTGTAGGCAATCTGTGGGTGATGGCGTGGTATACTTCCCCGTATGATGAACCGGACACAGAGCACCAATAGATATGATGACTATTCGATGGTATAATGTCGACCATTAAAAGTATGGCTTTTAATACCAAATATGTACTATAAAAAACGTACTGCAACTTTGTCACATCCACCAGGGAAACGTCGTTTCAAATTCTTGTAGTGAGGGATGAACCATGGCGAACATAGCATACTTGCTGACATATGCCGACGATGACGATGCAGCATCACAGAGGTCTGTCATCGAGGAACATGCGGGGCGCAAGAATCTTCGCATAGACAATTACATCACCGTGGAGGTTCCTTCCACCAGGAGGGAACGCACCCTGAGGGTTAAAGAGCTCTTTTCCCAGGTCAATCGGTGGGATGTTGTGGTTATTGCGGACCTTGCCTGTATGGGTAATGATATTTCCGATATCATTACTATAGTAGGCGGTCTTTCAGAAAAGGGCATACGGTTTGTTGCCGCGAGGCAGGACATCGATCTGAATGGTCCCGGGGACGGTTCATCCAAGACTGCGACCGCGCTTTTCGATACACTGGCCTCGGTGGAAAAGGACCTTACTTCCCGGCGCATCAAAGGGGCCCTTGCGCAAAAGAAAAAGGAAGGCGTAGTGCTGGGCAGGCCGAAAGGGAGCATCTCCCCGTCAAAACTCGACAGCAGGAAAGAACTTATTATCGAATACCTGTCAAAAGGGGTGAGCAAGACGTCGCTGGCACGGATCCTTGAGACTTCGCCGACCAACCTGGCGAGCTACCTGAGAACGCGAAAGATAGTGGTGGCAAAAAAGGAAAAGCCGGCGCGGGAGACCAGGAAAGATGCCGGACAGGGCGCCGCCCCGGTAGAGAAAGAGTCCGGAAAGAGCGATATGCCGCCGGCAGCGCCGCCACAAAATGCAACACCGGTGCAATTTCAGGAAACCGTCGAGGTGCTTCTGTGCCGGCATTGCGGCAAGAACATGCATGATCCCCGGACGACCACCTGCGCGGGCGGATATATCGATTATCCGAACGGGGAATCGCATCCCCGTGTTCCCTACCCGGCGGACGAAACGGGCCGGTGTCCGAGGTGTGGTGTCGCGCCGGGCGGCTTTCATCACGATGACTGCTACATAGAGCGATGTCCCAGATGCGGCGAACGGCTTGTCTCATGCGCGTGCAGAACATCGAATGCAGTCGATGGTCTGTCGCTCGGCGCGTGATCTGCCAACCTTCTCCGGTGAAATCCCGATCAGGAGTATCCATGAAGATGATCAGACTCGCACTCATTTTATCATTGCTTGTGCTGCCCATCGGGGAATGAGCGGGCGAGACAAGGCCCGATGTTATTCCTGTGGCATTCGCGCGCCATGGAGGCGATGAAGGTCTTGAGTTCCTCAATCTTCGCCGGATCGCCAGCCGCCTCTTCCCATCTCTTAACGATGGCGCTTCCTACGACGAAGCCGTCGACGATGTCATGATACTGCCTGACCATCAGCGGGCTCGATATGCCGAAGCCGAGGACCACGGGCAACCCCGTTTCTTTCTTGAGCTCTTTCGCCTTTGCGGCGAGTCCCGCGGAAAGGCCGTTGCGTTCACCCGTTATGCCGGTCACAGAAACGAGGTAGACGAAGGCCTGTGCCATCTTCTTCAGCACGGCCATTCTTTTTGTATCGGTCAGCGGGGTGGCGAGAAAGATCGATGCCATGCCCTGTTCTCTCAGCATCGCCGAAAACTCACCGGCCTCTTCCGGCGGCAGGTCCACTGTGAGCACCGCGTCCACCCCTGCGGCGCCTGCGTCTGCCGCAAAGCGTTCGATACCGTAGGCGTGAAAGGGGTTGAAGTACCCCATGAGGACCACAGGCAGCGATGAAGTTTTCCTGAACTCCCGCACTGTCCTCAAGATGTCCCCCGGGGTGGTTCCGCTCCTGAGAGCCCTTTCCATGGCAGCCTCAATCACAGGCCCGTCGGCCATGGGATCGGAGAAAGGCACACCTATCTCCACAATGTCGGCGCCCTGCGCTTCAAGGACGTGGAGGATCCGAAGGGTAGCGGTACAATCGGGATCTCCCGCGGTGATGTAAGGGATGAATGCCTTTCGTCCTCCGGCTGTGAGGGTGGTGAGAAGATGTGTGATGCGCTTCATAGTTTAGCCTCCAGGTCTTCCACGTGTGCCAGGTCCTTATCTCCCCGGCCGGAAAGATTGACGATGACGAGTTTACCGCGAAACGACGGTGCGTGTTTTACCACGTACGCCACGGCATGGCTGCTTTCAAGAGCCGGAATGATCCCTTCTTCCCGTGCAAGGAGGTGGAAGGCCTCGAGGGCCTCATCGTCATTGACGTGGCTGTAGTGCGCCCTTTTTATCTCTCTTATGAAACTGTGTTCCGGACCGACGCTGGCGTAGTCGAGACCGGCCGATATGCTGTGAGTGGCGAGCACCTGGCCGTTGTCGTCCTGGAGGACATAACTCCTCGCGCCCTGGAAGACGCCGATCTTTCCCGTCGCAAAGCGCGCGGCGTGCTTGCCGGATTCGATCCCGAGACCTCCCGCTTCGACACCTATAAGCTTGACGTCCCCGTGGGCGATGAAAGGCGCAAATATCCCCATGGAGTTGCTTCCGCCGCCGACACAGGCGACGATGGCGTCGGGCAGTCGATCCTCTGCCCTTTTCACCTGCG
>DIFE01000072.1 GCA_002418985.1 Deltaproteobacteria bacterium UBA5756 | reverse complement strand
ACGGAGGCGCCGGAATGACGGAGGCTCAGAAAGAGGTTGGCCTTTACATTATTTTGGACGGATGTGGGTTTCAGGCAATGGGTAACAGCTGATGGGAAAGATAAGAAGCAAATCTTCTTTTTATCCGGAACCCCCACCTGTTACCCATTGCCTCTCTTCTATCGTATCCACAGCAGGTCTTCTCTGATCCAGCCTGTGGCGCCCCATTCGTCCCGGAGTTTAACCCAACCTCGCTTTCTGGAGATAACCCGGTAGGAATAATACTGGCTGGCGGGGCCGTCTTCCACCATTGCGAAACCCGTTCCAGGTCCCTTGCGCACCTTTGCCTTCCCGACATTAACAACTGCGCACCGGTAATTACCTGTCACAAGGCTCCTATGGATCCAGGAGATATCTCCATCGGAGTCCCTGACGGCGTACCAGTTTTTGTCTGTCGATCCTCCGACCTTCTCCAACGGCATGTACATATAGACCTGCCACGCCACCTTGTAGCGCGTTCCCGGTCCCGTGCGCAAGTTTGCAGTGGATACTTTCACGCACAGCGCCTGAGCGGACGATGACAGCACAAAGAACGCCAAGACGACAATAACGGTAAAAACAGGGATTTTTTTCATAGATAGACCCCCTCGTTTCCTTTATCCTCCAGGAATGTTTCATTACCATTATCCTGTTTGAGGGGGACACGTCGGTAAAGCAGGTTACACGGGAGAGGATTTCCCCGGACTTGATACTTTTCGACCGGGGTCCTCACGACGAAAAGATATGTATAGAATCCGGTACATCGATGCCAAACGTAAAGGCAAAAGAACAAAAAGCGGTTTCAGGTTCCAGGCTTCAAGCAGGAAATACTTTTTTGCTCGAAACCTGGAACCTGAAACTTCAAACCCTTTTTAGTACGGGTATACGTACACCCTTTCAGGGGGCGGATAATAGTAGTAGACCCTGGGAGGGGGCGGAGGGGGAGGGGGAGCTACGTAGACCGGTGCCGGCCGCATTGTGCTTCCGATGATGGTTCCGACGACGAGGCCGCCTGCGGCTGCCCCGACAAGGCCCCATCCGCTGCCCCCGTGATAGTGGTGACCGTAATAGGGCCTGTGATAATACCTCCGGCCCCGTGCATCACTTACAGCAGGTATCACCGTCACCAAAAGGACTGCAAAAACCAGAACGATCAAAATTGCCTTTTTCATAACCCCTCCGCCATTTCGTATTTCTTATTTTTTTCTGTCAGACTTTGATATAGCAAAAACAATACCACTTTAGGCTCCTGTCATTAAACTGATTGATATTACAGGTTTCATGTCCTTGATGGCCGGCGCGGGCCGACACCTGACAGGCAAAATATGTCGACATGGGAACGGTCGTCCGACAATTGCGTCGAAACCCGGACTCATTGACAACCTCCCTGGAAACGTAATAATGTAAACGAACCAAAAGCACATTCCGGGAGAATATGGTTTTAGCCGCGATACAGGAACCGAAGATTACCGTTGGCATTGCGGACAGGCAGCCCGAAGTGGCGGGAAGTCTCAATGGTCACTTCCTCATCGAAGGAATCGGACTGGTATCGGGGCCCTTCCATGCAAGGCCGGCAGGGTCCGGGGTAGAACTCCTCGACGAAGGCCGCCACATCATCGCCCATTCTTCCTCCATCAGGCTTGTGGCCCACGAGAGTTCGACCTTCACGATCTTCGGGGTCACCATCGGGATACGGTTCCATTGGGAACGCAAGGAAGATCAGGTCTTTCAGGGCAATCTTGTGCTCACCTCCCGCGAAGACACCGGCATCGCAGTCATCAATGAAATCCTCGTCGAAGACTATCTTGTGAGCGTCATCTCCTCCGAGATGAGCGGGCGCTCGCCGGGAGAGTTTCTCAAAGCCCACGCCATCATGTCGCGGAGCTGGCTCCTTGCAGCCCTTGACCGGAAGGACGCGAGTGCGGCCATTACAACGTACGCTCACAACCCCGGAGAACTGATACGGTGGTACAACCGCGAAGATCATGATATCTTCGATGTCTGCGCCGATGATCACTGCCAGCGATACCAGGGCATTACAAAGATCATTTCCGACGAGGCCGCCCGGGCGGTCAAGCAAACGAAGGGAACGGTACTTTCATACGGAGATAGGGTGTGTGATGCCCGATATTATAAGGCGTGCGGGGGGCTGACGGAGAATTACGAGACGGCCTGGGAAGACACACCCGTCCCCTATCTTGTCAGCATTGCCGATTCATCGATCCCCTTTACGCCGGTTGCGGCTGAAGAAGATGCAAATCGCTGGATATTCTCGTCGCCCGATGCGTATTGCAACACGAAGGACGAGACGCTCCTGGCGGAGATCCTTCCCGGCTTCGATCGCGAGACCCGTCAGTTCTTCCGCTGGAAGGTGGAATATGGCCGGGGCGAACTCGAAGATATCATAAGGCAAAAATCGGGTCTGGATCTGGGAACCCTCCACGAGATCACACCCCTTGAGCGAGGCCCGTCGGGCCGGATCCGCCGTCTCAGGATCACCGGTTCAAAACAAAGCGTCGTCATCGGAAAAGAGCTTGAGATACGCAGATGGCTCTCCCCAAGCCATCTGTTCAGCAGCGCCTTTGTCGTAACGGTAAAGCGTACCTCCGACGGTGTGCCCGACGGCTTCGTCTTTGACGGGGCCGGATGGGGTCACGGTGTGGGTCTCTGTCAGATAGGCGCCGCCGTCATGGCAAGCAAGGGGTTCACAGCCCGGCAGATACTGGAACACTATTTCACCGGTGCCCTAATAAAGAAGTTGTATTGAAGAACGTCATGATAGATCACAGGTTCTCATGATAAGAAAACGGTTCAAAACGGCCTTCATTCTCGGCGCGGGACTGGGCATGCGATTGCGGCCTCTCACCGAGAGCCGCCCCAAACCGCTTCTGCTTCTTAACAACCGCCCTATCATTACCTATGCCATGGACCACCTGATGAAGGCCGGCGTCGAGCGTTTTATAGTAAACACCCATCATCAACCGCATGTTTACTCCGAGGCCTTTCCCGATGGCCGGTGGCGGGGAGTCCCGATCCTCTTCCGGCACGAACCGGTCCTTCTCGATACCGCGGGAGGACTGAAGAATATAGAGGATTTGCTTGAGGAGGACGAGTCCATCCTGTGCTACAATGGCGATGTCCTCTCGGACCTGCCTCTTGACGAACTGATTGCGGCCCACGAAAGCATCCCCTGCGAGGCGACCCTCGCCTTGAGGACAACGGGCCCACTCCTCAATGTCAACATGGACAACTCCGGCCGGATATGCGACATGCGGGGCACCCTGGGAAAACCCGGGGTCATAAGCTGTCTTTTTACCGGGATCTATGCCGTTGAAACGTCCATCCTTCAGTATAGTGAACCAGGAAGGATAGAATCCGTCGTGGATGTTTTTTTACGGAGAATAGCGGCGAGACCGGGTTCCATACGAGGGGTCCTGATTGACACAGGGCAATGGCATGATATCGGATCCGTTGAGGTATATCGGAGAATGAATGCTCAGACAAAAAACGAATCTGCAAGGATAGACCAATGACCCGCTATGACTCTGTAATGGCCTTCGCCAGGGAAACGCTCAATCTTAACGTCTCGGTTCCGGCCGCCGCGGCGCCCCTGTCCGCCCGGGGCTCGGACCGGTCATTTTACCGGTTCACATGGGAAAACGGCAAATCGGTCATCATCATAGACTACGATCCCGCGAGGACGGAGAACGCCTATTATGCCGATATCGCCGTTTATCTCAAGGGTATGCGTATCAGCGTCCCGGAGATGATAGGCCACGATCCTTCACGGCACCTTATGGCAATGGAAGACATCGGCGACCACGACCTCCACGGATTTGCGGGTCATGATTGGACCACGCGGCGCATCCTCTGCCAGAAGACCCTTTCGGTTGTGAGAAGACTCCATGGCGTCTCCCTTAAGGACTTCCCTTCGGACCGTGTCAGGCTCATGGAGGGATTCGATCGCGATCTGTATCTCTTCGAGCATGATTATTTCCTCGATCATTTTGTGAAGGACTACTGCGGCATCACCCCCGATACCCGTTTCGAAGCAAAACTCAGGTCGGAACTTGCATCCCTGGCAGAGGCGATAGGTGCATGCGAGCGTTGCCTCATCCACCGCGATCTGCAATCCCAAAACGTCATGATCCGCGATGGGGAGCCCTATCTCATTGACTTTCAGGGTATGCGTTTCGGAAGTCCATTCTACGACCTCGGCTCGCTCCTTTGCGACCCCTACGTATCGATCTCCGATGAGGAGCGTCAGGAGCTTCTGTCGTTCTATTATGTCCTGTCGTCGCAGGAGCTGGACTGGGATGCCTTTCAGGACTCCTTCTGGCAAGCCTCCGTTCAGCGTCTCATGCAGGCCCTGGGCGCATACGGGTTTCTCGGCGGAACAAAAGGGCTTTCGAGTTTTCTCGACCACATCCCGGCAGGGCTCGACAATCTCAGCAGGGCAGCCTCCCATGTCCCACGCCTCACGGCTCTCCGGGACCTTATCACTGAATGCCACATTGCGCGGGGCTGAACAACGGTACAGAAACAGGGCTGCCAACCCCGATCTTCGTCCATCTATTCCCTGTTTCCTTACATGCTTTTCCGTGGTAGGATAATGGACACATGAGACCGATCACCGTCGTTTGCACATACATTGCGGAGCCTCTGTTTCTGCCCGCGCTCAGGAATCTCGCACGGTCGGACCTGGTTGAAGAGGTCCTCATCGTCGCGCGGGACCCCATACCGGATATCCTTCCCCGATGCAGCATCATCGATAAAGGTCCTTTCGCCTCCCGCGAGACTTTCCACAAGATCCTGGCACAGGCACAGACGGACTACCTTCTTTTTGTACCCCGTACCATTCCCGTCGTGGGGCCGGGAACGCTCGAAAGACTGATCGGGGCCGCCAGATCGACGGGAGCCGCAACGGTTTACTCTGATTTCTATGATGACACGGGGCACGGAACAACACTTCACCCCCTCATCGACTACCAGCCGGGAAGCGTTCGCGATGATTTCAATTTCGGATATCTCGCCCTCCTTGACGTTTCCGTGATCCGTGATGCGCTCAGAAAGTACGGCGAGACACCGCCGGTGCGACATGCCGCCCTGTATGATATCCGGCTCAAAATGTCCATCGATCATGGCGTCCATCGAATTGCCGAGCCGCTCTACAGTGTCGTCACGCACAGGGAAAGTCATGAACGCGAGGCACACTTTGCATATGTCGATCCCGGCAACCAGCCGCTTCAGAAAGAAATGGAGGCTGTTTTCACGGACCATCTCAAGAGGATCGGCGCCTATCTGCCTCCTCAGAGGCTGAAGAAAATGGACGAGCCGGAGGAACCTTTTCCCGTGAAGGCCTCTGTCGTCATCCCTGTCAAAAACAGGAGCAAGACCATTGCCGACGCCGTGCAAAGCGCCCTGACGCAGGAAACCGACTTCACATTCAACGTGCTGGTGATCGACAATCATTCCACGGATGGAACGACGGAGATCGTCGCCGACCTGGCAAGCAGGAACCCGGCTGTAAAACACATCATCCCGGCCGGAAAGGACCTCGGCATAGGCGGATGCTGGAACCTGGGTATTACGGACGAAAGATGCGGCCGCTATGCCGTCCAGCTGGATTCCGACGACCTCTATGAAAATCACCTGGTTCTCGAAACAATCGTCGACACCTTGCGGGATGGAAGCTACGCAATGGTGGTCGGCTCCTATACCATCGTCAATGAGCGCCTGGAACAGATACCCCCGGGGCTGATCGATCATCGTGAGTGGACCGGCGAAAACGGTCATAATAATGCCTTGCGAGTCAACGGGCTCGGGGCACCCCGGGCCTTCAGCACAGCCGCCATTCGCGGCATAGGAGGTTTTCTCAACGTAAGCTACGGGGAGGACTATGCAGCCGTGCTTCGCATGTCCCGTGAATACAGGATAGGAAGAATCTACGAAAGCCTCTACCTGTGCCGGCGCTGGTCGGGCAATACCGATGCGGCGCTTTCCGTCGAAGCTGCCAACAGAAACGATGCCTTCAAGGACTCACTGCGTACCACGGAGATTCTCGAACGTCAGGAGTTCACCCGGAGAGCCGGCCCGTGAACGATGTGTTGCGGGACCGCATCTACGCAAGCTTCAGCGGCGGCGGTGTGCCGCTTGAGGAACTCTGCGGGGGACTTCTTTCCCAGCAGCAGCATTCATGGGCCGAATTGAAACAGGCATACGATTCACTCAACACCGTCAGATCACGCTCCGTCGAGTGCGACGGCTTTTCGGTTCGTCTCGTTTTTAATCCCGGCAGGGCCGTCAACACCACGGCCGCGGTACGTCCCGAGGAGATCCGTGAAAGGCCCTGCTTCCTGTGCTCCGCCAACCTTCCCTCCGCGCAGAAAGGGATCCTCTACCACCGCGAATTTCTGATACTGGGAAATCCCAGGCCCACCGTGCCCTTTCACCTGACCATAGCCCACCTGGACCATCGTCCCCAGGCCCTCTGCGAACACATCGAAACATTCCTGAAGATCACCGCAGACCTTGGCTGCGGTTTCATAACTCTCTACAACGGACCCCGCTGCGGCGCGTCAGCCCCGGACCATCTACACTTCCAGGCGGTGCCTTCCGGGCAGATGCCGATAGAGGGGGAGCTCGAAAACACCGGAATTTTCATCCCCCTCAACCCCTGTTCAGAGACCCGAGGCGCACGCGTCCGGCGGGCGACAGGCTTCGGACGCGAAGCCCTGCTTATCGAAGGGGATGACGTTTCCTTAATCGCTGCCGCCTTCAGAGACTATATGGACACCCTCACGGAACCAGCCACGAAGGAAAAACCTCCTGAAGAACCGATGATAAACGCAGCCGCTTCTCTTAGCGGGAAGGTATGGCGCCTTCTCGTTTTCCCGCGCCGTGCCCATCGCCCGGCCGCCTTTTACAGAGATGATGCGGACAGGATCGTGGTGAGCCCGGCCGTCATGGAGATGGGGGGCATTATCGTGACGCCCGTAGAACGCGATTTTGACCGTCTTGATGCCAACACAATCCAATCCATCTATCGCGAAGTCTCCCTTGCGGACACCTGAATCCCGGCATACCGGAGCATACCGTTTGCCGCTTGCGTGGCATTTTTTTCCGGACCGAAACGCCGGGAAGGTTTTGTGTCTTGATCTGGTGCCCGGATATCTATTAGTATAGGAAAGGGGGAAACGACGAGCCCGCTCAAGACGAAGTCGGAACTGATCCGGGAACTTTCCGTCTTAAAAGACAGGATTCTGGAGTTGGAACGCTCCGAAACCGGGCACAAACGGACCAAGGAAGAGCTCGTGGCCTCCGTGCAATGGCTGCGGCTGCTTATCGACGCCGGACCCGATTTTTTCTTTCTTAAAGACCTCGATCTACGCTACCAGATGGTCAACTTCGCAAACGTGCAGTTCTTCGGGCGCAATGAGGCCGAAATAATAGGCAAGAACGACTACGATCTCATGCCAGGGGATGCCGCCGCCGCATGCCAGCAGAGCGACAGGTTGGCCATCCGCGAGAAGCGGACCGTTATCACCATTGAACCGATAGAGGGAAGATTCTACGAGACTTACAAATTCCCCCTCGTCGTCGAAGGAGCCGTTGTCGGTGTGGCGGGAATTGTCCGCGATATCACCGAGCGCAAACGCGCGGAAGAAGAATTGCGCAAAAACCGCACCCTCCTGTCGGATATGATCGAAAACAGCGGTGCCCTTATTTGCGTCAAGGACCGTGAAGGGCGCTACGAGATGGTCAACCGCAAATGGGAAGAAGTAACGGGATTGACGCGTGAGGATACCACAGGCAAGACAGATGAAGAATTATTTCCGGGGACGACGGGCACACGTTTCCGCCAGAACGATCATGAGGTCATGGAGTCGGGATTGGTGGTGGAAAGGGAGGAAATTCTCGAAGACAAGCGTGGAAAACGGTCCTTCATATCGATAAAATTTCCCCTCAGGAACCAGGACGGGGCGGTAACCGGCATGTGCGCCATGATAACGGAAATTACGGCACGCAAGGAAATGGAGGAACAGTTCGCCATCAGCAGGGACCGCCTGTCGCGGGCAGAGATAATCTCCCGTTCCGGCAACTGGGAGTTCGATATGGAATCGAAGACGGTCTTCATGTCCAAAGGAGCCCACAGGATATACGGCACTGACAATACAGTCCTTACGATCCCCGAGGTGCAGAAGATACCCCTTCCCATATATCGCGAGATGCTTGACGGGGCCCTCAGGGACCTTATCGAGAAGGGGCGTCCCTATGATGTGGAGTTCAGGATAAAACGTCCCGATACCGGTCATATCGTGGACATCCATTCCGTGGCGGAGTATGACCCGGACAGAAAAGTGGTCTTCGGGATCATACAGGACATCACGGATCGCAAACTCCTCGAGTCACAGCTTCTTCAGGCCAAGAAGCTTGAAGCGATCGGAACCCTCGCTGGCGGGATCGCCCACGACTTCAACAACATTCTCATGGGGATTCAAGGATACGCCTCCATAATGATGCTCGAACTGGAAGGCACCGGCCACCCCGACTACGAGCGCTTAAAGTGCATCGAAGAACAGGTCGAGAGCGCATCCAACCTTACGAGGCAGCTCCTGGGGTTTGCGCGCGCAGGCGGATACGAGATCCGGCCCGCGGACATGAACGGGATCCTGAGGGAAAGCTCCGCCATGTTTCACAGAACGAAGAAGGAATTGACCGTTCATGGAAAATACGAAAAGAACCTCCGGACCGTTGAAATTGACCGGGGTCAGATCGAACAGGTTCTTCTCAATTTGTATGTGAACGCCTGGCACGCCATGCCGGCGGGAGGAGAACTCTACCTCGAGACCGCCAATATCACCCTTGACGGAAACCACGCCGCTGTCCATGGCGTATCCCCCGGCGAATACGTTCGGGTCAGTGTCGCCGATACGGGGGTGGGCATGGAAGAGGAAACGATGAAGCGGATATTCGATCCCTTCTTTACCACGAAAGAGATGGGCGGGGGAACCGGGCTGGGGCTTGCCATGGTCTACGGGATTATGAAGGGCCACAGGGGCTTTGTGGAAGTCAGGAGTAAACCCGGCCACGGCACGACGTTTACCCTGTTCTTCCCGGCATCGGGGAAAAAGATCGTTCGGAACAGGCGAACCGCCCCGGCAACCGTAAAAGGTTCGGGGACGATCCTCCTTGTCGATGACGAATCGAACGTTCTTCGCGTCACCAAAAGGATGCTTGAAACGCTGGGGTACACCGTCCATGCCGCCCAGGACGGCCTGGAAGCGCTTCGCGTCTTCACCTCGATGAAGGACAGCATCGACCTCGTCATTGTCGACATGATAATGCCAAAATTATCCGGCAGTCAGACCTTCGACCGCTTGAGGGAGCTTCGCCCTTCGGTAAAGGTGATCCTCAGCAGCGGATACAGTATGAACGGCGAGGCCCGCCAGATCATGAACAGAGGCTGCGCCGGATTCATTCAGAAACCCTACAACATCGCCACCCTCTCCCAGAAGATCCGGGAAGTCCTCGCAAAGAAGTAATTAGTAATTAGGAAAAACCCCAGTAAGCCCTTCTTTACTCCGTACCATTCGCTAATTACTCTTTCCTCCTCCTCAACCCAACGCCAACACCGTGTAACGCGTCCGTCCCCTTGACAAGACCCGATCGGTCCATAGATTCTTTTTATCTGACAAAGAACCGTGAAAGGGGGCAACACATGAAAACGTTGATAATCGTCGTGGCCATCACAGGCATCCTGATTGCGGGGTGCGCAACAAAGACGCAAACAGGAGGGGCGGTCGGGGCCGGAGTTGGAGCGGCGGTCGGGGCCGGGGCTGGCCAGGCCATAGGGCGCGACACCTCTTCCACTCTTATCGGGGCAGGCATCGGCGCAATTGTCGGGGGCCTGACAGGGGCGGCCATCGGCAACTACATGGACAAACAGGAACAGTCCATGCGCCAGGCCATCGCAAACTCTGAGGCAGCTACGGTCCGGCGGGAACAGGAGATTATCCAGGGGGCCCGGCAGCAGTCTGTTGATGTGCTCACGGTAACCTTCAAGTCCGATTACCTTTTTGCCGTCAATTCCTCGACTCTGCTCCCCGGTGCCCAGAGTGAACTGCAGCGGGTGGCGACGGTGATCAGGCAATACCCGGAAACGAATATCCAGATTGCCGGCCATACGGATAGTACCGGGTCCGAGGACTATAACCGGAGGCTCTCCGAGCAGCGTGCCGAATCGGTAAAGACAGCCCTGATTGGCATGGGAGTAAATCCTTCACGATTGACCACCCTCGGCTACGGCGAGAGCAGACCGGTCGCGAGCAACAATACCGAAGGCGGCCGCCAGCAGAACAGGCGCGTGGAAGTCCGCATTGTGCCGCAGACTGCCTGACGGGTACTCTCGAGGCAACGTCCGGCATTGCTGTCGCATGGATCGACCACAGGGAGCCGGCGAAACGGCAAAACCATGACAGAATAATTATCGATTCTGCGACAGAAGCGGGATGGGTCTTCGCGTTACCGTAGTGAAGACCGGCCTTTCGGTATCAGGCAAGCCATAAGCATAAACAGGAGGTTTACCGTGACCGTCAGAAACAGCAGGGAAACGAAGATGGATATGCAGGCGGTGATGGATATATACGAGAAGCTCGCGATACCAGGCGCTCCCCACAGGATGCTGGCGGCCATGTCGGGCAGGTGGGATGCCAGCATAAGGTCGTGGATGGAACCGGGCGGGCCGGTGTCGGAATCCTCGGGCACGAGCGAACAGAAGATGATTCTCGGCGGCCGTTTCCTCCAGCAGGACTTTACCAGTGAGGTCATGGGGAGTCCCTTCGATGGCATAGGCATTACAGGGTACGATAACCACACCGGGAAATATGTATCGACCTGGATGGATTCCATGTCCACAGCCATCATGTATTTTGAAGGGACGGCAGGCCCGGACGGAAAGACCATAATTCAGGAGGCGAGCTACGACGACCCTGTTAAAGGTCCCATGAAGTGGCGCTCCCTGACGAGCATTCCAAGCGACGATACGGTGCTTTTCGAGATGTACGTAATCGACGGTAAAGGCAGAGAAGAGAAGATGATGGAGATAACCTACACCAGACAAGACCAGGTCTGAAAGTCCCGCTGTCCGATTCAGCGAAGAATACAGGACTTGTATTCTTCCATCGTCCAGCATGAACGAAGAAACGGACATCCGCTGCAAAGGTCGAGCAGGTTGCGTTCCCTGAGATATTGTTTTCCTGAATCCGCACTGACATTGTGGGCGGTCATCTCGTCGATGCAGGGGGGCGTTTTGGACTTGCAGCCATGCCTGTTATCGCATCCGATACAGTACCCCGTTTTCGGTTTCACGGGCACCTCCTCTTAAGGGAACCGGTATCCCGACAGCGGCATAATATGGCCCCGCGAATCGCCCGCATCGGTCCAGGGACGCTTCTGACCCCAGATCGGAGAGATCTTCCCATAGAGCCACTCAAAGGGCAGGTCCGCTTGAGGTTCGTACTTTTCAAGATATTCCACATAGGGTTTGCCGGCCAAATCCACGGCGGCGAGGGTTGCATCATGTTCTGAGTCGAAATCACAGGGAGGCAGGTCCGATCTTTCGCAGAGTCCCTTATCAAATGCAGGCGTGACGCTTATCCATTTTCCCTTCACGTAAAGCTGGGTGTAGCCGTGGCTCGGAAAATAATCGATGCCCATCTGGGCTCTGAGTTCAGGGGGCACCTTGTGGTTGCGAATCCTGGCAAAAGCAATGCGCGAAGGAATCCCCGCGGCCCGCGCCAGGGCGGCAAGCAGTATCGCCTTCTGGACGCAATACCCCTTCGCGCGTTCAAGAACGACGCTGGCCTTAAAATCCTCGATGAAGGTGGACAACATATAGACGTTATAATGCACGTCATCCCTGACGAAATAGAATAACGCCTGCGCCTTCCGCCCTTCACCGGTAAGTCCCCGGGTAAGCCGCAGCGCCGTCTCGCGGATAAGGTTGCTTTCGCTGTCTATCGTTTCCGTCGGACGGAGGTATGTCTCCATATCCATCTGCGAGTGCGTGAAACCGGTTTCCATGTTTATTTTCCTTCTGACGATATGTATATACCAAAGGGCACCGGATGTAAATGAGGAGAGGCCAGGCGTTCAACGCTTTAAACCGCTTCTAGTCTTGTTCCGGCTTGCCGCCGATGATGACCGAATCGGTCAGTTCGTTGGTGTCGTCATGCCGGATCGGAAAATGCTCTTTCAACGGTTCCCCTGCCGCGCTGATCGCCTCAATGAGGGCATCGGCCGCGTTTCCCTGCTTTACACCCCTGGAAATGGTCGTTGCGAATGTGTTGAGCCTGGCCTGGGTGATCTTTTCATGAATACCCTTGTCGGCAAGGACCCAGACCTTCCTCTCAAAGAGGGAGATAAAAAAGAGAACGCCCGTGTTTCCTGCCGTCCTGTGGAGCCCTTTCTCATAAAATGCCCTGACCGCCCTGTCCCGTACCGCCCTCTGGCGGCGCTTTACCCCGGTAAAATGGACCTTCAGGGAAGGCACCTTCTTGAAGACAGGCCAGAAAAGCAGGAAAGTCGCGAAGGTCAACGGAACGTACCACCAGAGCGATTCGTGGAGAAAGAAAATGGTAATGAGGAAGGCCGCGACGTTCCCGAAGGTGATCGCCCCCAGGACTTCAGCCTCGCGATAGCGGCTGCTGGCGTCGACGACCATGACGGCGATCTCGCCGCTGGTCTTCGTCTCAACCGACGAGGTTGCCTCCCTGATCCTTTCCTTTTCAGCATGGGTAAAAAAATTCACGGCCTTGTTCATCACCAGTCCCCCGATGCTCCTCCGCCGCCGAAATCGCCGCCTCCTCCCGAAAAACCGCCGCCTCCGCTGTCAAATCCTCCGCCGCCCGAAAATCCTCCACCTATCCACGGACCCCCGGAACCAAAACCGCCGCCCCCTCTACCGCCGAACAAAAAGGGAAGGAAGACGCCAAGAACGAGGCCGAGAACACCGAGAAGAATGGCTGTCACCAGCGAAAATCCCAGCAGGAACCCAAGTGCTGAAAAGCCGAGCAAACCGGCCCCGCCGCCCAGGATGCGGGACATCCTTCCCAGAACGAGGAGGAATATGGCTCCGAAGATGAGAAAAGGCATGACGGATGAAAGACCGGTCTTTCTGGCCGCCCGCGGCCTCGCGTTGTCGGCCTTGAACTCACCTCGTGTCGCATCGATCATTGCGCGAATACCCGAGGAAAACCCGCCGTCAAAATCGCCCCTTTTGAACTGCGGGTTGATGACGAGCTGTACGATCCGTCCGGCCGTGAGGTCGGTAAGCCTTCCTTCAAGGCCGCGCCCGACCTCGATGCGCGTCTTGCGATCCTTTTTGGCGACGAGGAGAACGGCGCCGTTATCCTTTCCTTTCCGGCCGATCTTCCAGGTCTCGGCAACCTTGATGGAAAATTCCTCGAGAGATTCACCCTCAAGAGACTCGATGGTGAGGATCACAATCTGCGTCGAGTCTGATTGTTCAAAATCCTTGAGTTCCTTCTCAAGCTGGGCACGAACCCCCGGGGAGATCATGTTCGCATAGTCGTTCACGCGATATTTCAAAGGCGGCACGTCGAGTGCCTGCGCGCCGCCGTGGATAAACAACAGGACACAAAAGACCAGGGCGGCGAAGAGGCATTGCACGGGTCCCCGGTACCGGCGTGCTGTCTGTGTATCGTCCTTTCTCCGCGTCTCTTTCATTCTATTTCCGTAAGGTCCGCCGTATCAGAACTTTACCTTCGGTGCCTTTTCCGCACCCGCCTCGGCCTTGAAGGCCTCCTTCAGGGGCAGCTTGAGGATCAGCATATTTGTCAGGTTGTTCGGAAAGGTCCTGATGGACGTGTTGAACGTCTGGACTGCCTTGTTATACCGGGTACGGGCCACATTGATCCTGTTCTCGGTGCCCTCGAGTTGGTTTTGAAGGTCCCGGAAATTCTGGTTCGCCTTGAGGTCGGGATACCGCTCCGCAACGAGAAGGAGCCGCGACAGGGCACCCCCCATCGAGGCCTGGGCCTGCTGGAACTGAGCCATCGCCTGGGGATTGCCGATCATGTCCTTGGAGACCTGGACCGTGCCCACCTTGGCCCGCGCCTCGGTAACAGCCTGAAAGGTCTCGCTTTCATGCCTGGCATAGGCCTTTACCGTCTCGACAAGGTTCGGCACCAGGTCGTTACGCCTCTGGTACGTGGCTTCCACGTCCCCCCATGCCGCCTTCACGGCTTCATCGTTCTGCTGGATCGTATTGTACCCGCAGCCGGTGAACATCATCATTACCACCACAATGACCCCGTACAAAAAGGATCGTTTCATCAAGTCCTCCTGTTCTGAAATTATCGAAACCTATAGTACCATTTTCATCGGGTGAAATAAAGATTTTCCACCCTTGACGCCGGGGAAAGATGCGTGATAAAACCTTGAAAAAATGGAGGAAGACAGTGAGCGACGAGATAAGAAAGAGAACTCAGGAGACCGCGAAGAAGCTCTGGACCGGCGGCATAAAGATGGACCCGCCGTACCTCACCTGGAAGGAGTTCGACAGGGACCTCGCCAACGACCTTTCCATGTTCATAACGGGCAATCTCTATTCCCGGACGGTCCTTACCCTGCCGGAGCGCCAGATGGCAGCCTGCGCCATGCTCGCCGCCCTCGGCGCCGCCGATGAGCTGAAACTCCACGTCAACGCGGCGCTTAATGTCGGCTGCGACCCGAGAAAACTCGCCGAGGTCTTTTTTCAGCTTGCCCCTTATGGCGGCATGCCGCTGGTCAATAAGGCGCTCGAGGTCTTCCGGGAAGTCTTGAAGGGCCGGGGAGAATGGGAGGCCTTCACGCAGGGCGGCAAATAGGAAAGGGAGGGAGGCAGCCTACGACGCAAAGGCCGGGGTGTATATGGCGAGAATACTTACACGTGAAAGCACGGGAATCAAGGGCATCGACGAGATCATCGACGGACTTCGCAGCGGCGACAACGTCGTCTGGCAGGTGGATTCCATCGACGACTATCTGTCGTTCGCGCGGCCTTTTATCGACAGGGCGATTAAAGACGGGAACAGGATCGTCTATATGCGGTTCGCCCATCACAAGCCGGTAATAGAGGACGATGGCACTGTCCGGGTCCATCACCTGGATGCCCCCAGCGGCTTTGAATCCTTCACATCGCAGGTATATAACATCATTACCTCGGAAGGGCTTAACGTCCGCTACGTCTTCGACTCCCTCTCCGATCTCCTGTCCGCCTGGGCCACGGACCTCATGATCGGCAACTTCTTCACCATAGCCTGCCCCTATCTTTACCAGCTCAACACCATAGCCTATTTCGCGCTTCTCAGGGAAAACCATTCCTACAAGACCGTCGCCCGCATCCGGGAAACAACGCAGGTGCTCATCGACGTCTACAACGTGGATAACAATATCTACGTACATCCTCTCAGGGTCCGGGGGCGGCATTCGCCGACCATGTTCCTTCCCCATCTCAAGAGCGAGGACCGCTTTTCTCCTGTGACAAGCAGCGTCGATACGGGCCGCCTCCTCACGCGAATATCGGCAAAAGGAACGGAACCCGCAAAGAGAAACCTCGACCACTGGGACAGGCTCTTCATCGGGGTGGAGGACCTCCTTCACCAGGAGGTGGGCAAGGAAGAAAAAGAGGCCGTCCTCGATCAGCTGTGCCGGATAATGATCGGACGCGAGGAAAGGATCCTGGGACTCGCAAAGAAATACTTCACCCTTGAAGACCTCCTTGCCGTCAAGGCGCGACTCATAGGGACGGGGTACATCGGGGGAAAGACCGTGGGCATGCTCATGGCGAGGAAGATACTCTCCGCCGACACCTCTTTCGACTGGCAGCACGTCCTTGAACCCCATGATTCATTCTTCATCGGTTCCGACGTCTTCTATACCTACATCGTTGAAAACGGATGGTGGAAGCTGCGCATGGAGCAAAAAACCCCCGAAGGCTATTTCGATGTCGCGAAGACCCTCCGGGAATCCATGCTCGAAGGTTCCTTCCCTGATGAAATAGAGGAGCAGTTCTGGCGCCTCATCGAATACTTCGGGCAATCGCCCATCATCATACGCTCGAGCAGTCTGCTGGAAGACGCCTTCGGCAATGCCTTTGCCGGCAAATACGAAAGCGTTTTTTGCGTCAACCAGGGCACGCCGGAACAACGGTATAAACAGTTCGGCGAGTATGTACGGCACGTATTCGCCAGCACGATGAATGAAGACGCCCTGGCATACCGTCTCCAGAGAGGCCTCGACAAACAGGATGAACAGATGGCGCTTCTTGTGCAACGAGTTTCGGGTTCCTACCGGAAGCACTATTTCTACCCCGATCTTGCCGGGGTGGGGATATCATACAACACCTTCGTCTGGAGACGCGACATGGATCCGAAAGCAGGCATGCTCCGCCTTGTGGCAGGCCTCGGCACGCGGGCCGTCAACCGCGTCGAGCACGATTACCCGGGCATCATCGCCCTTGACTTCCCGCTGCTGCGTCCCCACAGCGGTTCAAGCGACATGAAGAAGTATTCACAGCACAACGCCGATGTTCTCAATGTCGGGACAAACAGCTTCGAAACCGTACCCGTCAACGATATCATCACGGGTGAGATGAAGGCGGACCGGGAACTCATTGCAATGCGGGACGTTGAGGCAATGCAGTTCATGAAAGACCGCGGGTTCGATACCGGAGAATCCTGGATCGTCACCTTCGACAGGCTCATGTCCGAAACACCTCTTCCGGAAATCATGAAGAGGATGCTCAAGACCCTCGAATCGAACTATCAATACCCTGTCGACATAGAGTTCACCGTCAATTTTACCGGCCAGGGCGCCTTTCAGACCAACCTTGTCCAGTGCAGGCCCCTCCAGACGAAAGGCGAAGGGAAAAGAGTCAGGATCCCCCGAAAAGTACCGGCCGACAGGATACTCTTCCAGACATCGGGGAATTTTATGGGGAGCAACATCGCCCAGGCGATCAAGCGTGTCATCGTCGTGGATCCCGACGGATACAGTCTGCTGACGTTGTCGGAGAAATATGACGTTGCCCGCCTTATCGGCAGGATCAACCGGCGGATTCACAGTCAGGAGGAACTTCCCACGATCCTTGCCGGGCCCGGAAGATGGGGCACCACCACCCCATCGCTCGGCGTCCCCGTCCGTTTTTCGGAGATCAACAACATTGCCGTCCTCGTGGAATTGGCGCACGGCGCCGGCCTCGGAAGCGTCATGCCCGAGCTTTCTTTCGGCACCCATTTTTTCCAGGACCTCGTCGAGACCGGGGTCTTCTACGTGGCCATCTTCCCCGATAAGGACGGGTCCTATTTCAACAGAAAGATCCTGGAAAGGAAGTACAATCTCCTTTCACTCCTTGTTCCTGAAAGTGCGCGATATGAAGGGATAGTGACCGTTGTGGACACAGAGGATGACGAAATGCGGTTGCTCGCGGATATCGTGACTCAGAAGGTCATCTGTTTCAGCGCCCTCAAGACGGACCAATAGCCGTCGTCGCTCTCTTCCCGCACCCTCGCAAGGTATTTGGCGAAAAAAGGCATCGCCTCGTTCCGGGGCAGGTAGGCCCGCTCCAGCGCCTCTATGGAACCGAGGAGGGGGTATTCGCAAAGTGTCGCCATCGCCTGGGTGGCCGTGCCGATCCCGGCCTGTTCCAGCGCCGCGTTCACATTGAGGCCTCCGAGCACCACCAGACCGACTTTGCCGTCCGTCGCCGGGACGCCGAGAAGAGACTCCCCGGGGCTCCCGAAGAGAACGAATCCGCCGAAACCGACAGACGCCATCCGGGCCAGAACGGCCCGTGCGTCCGCGAGGCTGTTTTCCGGTATTTCGCGGTAGCTGCCCAGGATCAGCCCCGACCCCTCGTGCACGGCACCGAGCACGTCGCTCATCCTGCTGCGCATGAGGATCTCCAGGGGCGGAACCGATGAGCCTTCATAGCTGATCACGGATGTGAACCGCAGCGGGTGTCCGTCCAGCACCTCGACGAGACCCCCCAGTTTTGTCGCTATGGGGATGCCGCGCTTCAGGAACATGCCATTCAATGTGATGCTGCACATGGTCCCGACGGCGACCGAACCCTCGGGTACGTCAATGCCGGCCAGTTGTTCGCCGGCCTTCGCCGCGATCACCCGGTCGCTCATTGAGTATGGCGACCTCAGTATGACACCGAGAAGGCTGATGGCCTGTTCGAACTTTTCTTCAGGAACGAAAGTGACGTTGAGGATCACCTTTCCCCGGATATTATCGGGGCCGAAATCGGAAAGAAAGGAGAGATTGTTTATCCTGTTGATGATAAAGCCTACCCGGTCCGACACGTATCCCCGCTTGAGTTCCTCGCGGCCCCTGGTGGTAATCCTCCTGCCTTTCTTGCCGTCAGTGACGGTAAAGCCGTCGTCATCGAGGCGTTTCAGATAATACCTGATCGTCCTTTCCGAAAGATCGGTCCCGTGGAGGGCAAGACGTGAGGCGATATCCGAGGACCCGAGAGGTACGCCCGCTTTATCGAGAACGGAGAGAACGGAAAACATGATCCTGTTCATCCATTCCCTCCGTTATACCGCTCTGTAAAGAAATACTTCATCGTTGTGATCAAAGTCACCCCGTCATACCCAGCCGTAGGCCAGCATTGCATTGGCCACTTTGAGAAAACCGGCCACGTTTGCGCCGAAAACATAGTCGCCCTTCCTGCCGTAAGCCTCAGCGGCATCGAGGCAGGATTTATGAATGCTCTTCATGATGATAAGGAGCCTGGCATCGACCTCTTCGCGCGTCCACGCCAGTCTCATGCTGTTCTGGGACATCTCGAGGCCCGAAGTTGCAACGCCTCCGGCGTTGGCGGCCTTTCCGGGACCGAACAACAGGCCGTTCTCCTGGAAGATCCGGACCGCTTCCGGCGTCGAAGGCATGTTGGAACCCTCCGCCACGCAGATGCAGCCGTTTTTCACCAGCGCCTCGGCATGGGCCGCGTCGATCTCGTTCTGCGTCGCGCAGGGAAGCGCTATGTCGACCTTGAGGCCCTGGCTCTTGATGACATCCCAGACGCTCTCTCCTATGTAGCAAACCGAACACCCGTACTTATCGGCGTACTCGCTTATTCTCCCCCTCTGAACGTTCTTGAGGTCCATGACATATCCGCACTTCTCGCCCGAGATCCCCTGATCGTCGACGATCGTTGAACTGGAATCGCACAGGGTGATGACCTTTCCGCCCAGCTGGTTCACCTTTTCGACCGCAAACTGGGCAACGTTCCCGGAGCCGCTGATGGCCACCGTCTTGCCCTTGAAGTCGAGCCCCTTTGCGGCAAGCATCTCCCCGGCAAAATATACGCAGCCGTAACCCGTCGCTTCGGGCCTGACGAGGCTGCCGCCGAAGGGAAGGCCCTTGCCGGTAAGAACACCCGTATGGTCGTTCATGATCTTCTTGTACATCCCGTACATATATCCTATCTCGCGGCCGCCCACGCCGATATCGCCGGCGGGCACGTCGCAATCGGGACCGATATGCCGGAAAAGCTCCAGCATGTGGGCGTGGCAAAAACGCATCACTTCGTTGTCCGATTTTCCCTTGGGGTCGAAATCGCTTCCGCCTTTTGCGCCGCCCATGGGAAGCGTTGTGAGAGAATTCTTGAATATCTGTTCAAACCCGAGGAATTTAAGGATGCCGAGATTGACTGAAGGATGGAAGCGTGTGCCTCCCTTGTAAGGGCCTATGGCGTTGTTGTACTGTATGCGAAAACCCCTGTTGACCTGCAGGTCGCCCTTGTCATCGAGCCAGGGGACACGGAACATGATCACCCGGTCAGGCTCCACAATCCTTTCATAGATCTTTGCCTTGACGAATTCAGGGTGTTTTTTCGCCGTGGGCTCGAGGCTCTCGAGCACTTCCTCGGCGGCCTGGTGAAACTCAAATTCATGAGGGTCCTGTTTCTTTATTTTGTCTAATACTTCGCTGGTCACTGACATAAAAAAAATCCTCCACCTTCTCTTATATTTTTGCCTCTCCGGACTCTCAGCGAATCCGTCCCGCCAGAAAACCGGCAACCACCCTTAGCCGCCGGCCTTAAGATCGCAATCCCGCCTGTATCAGGACAACCGCGGCCTTACTTACCGAAAACCAAAAAGGAGCGTATGCCCCTAGAAGACTGTCAGCGGCGTGGAACTCTGCTCGTAGACATTCAGGTCCGTACCCGTAATGAGAAGCCCGTCAATATTCTCGAGGCTCTTCGGCAGCGGCTCGCCGTCGGAAAGCACGATGGTCTCGAGATCCCAGCCGTGGCCCTTGAGCGCTTCTTCGAGGGCCGTGGTGTCTGACGCTTTTCCCCGCTGTAAAAACACAAGTCTCTTTTTCATATCTTTCGCTTTTCTCCTTTTGCCGGTATGAGAAAAAACTAGTATATAAAACCCGATAAAGGCAGGCTTGACAATCAGGGTGAAGATGTTTTTGGCATCGGGGTATTCCCCATGTCTGCCATGGGGGTAAGTCCCATCATGGTTGTATGCCCTTGGTTGTCAACGATTTACGAGGCTACTGCGATAGTGGTAGCATTTGCGGGATATGTAAAAATGATTTCAGGTTTCAGGGTAAAACCACATTACCCCGGGGAGGCACTCCGGCTAGGAGCTGATCTGGACCCATTGAATGGCATACTTGAGCAGATCCGTGCCGTCGCCCAGTTTGAGCTTTTCCTTGATGTGTGCGCGGTAGGATTCGACGGTCTTTATGCTGAGGTGAAGTCTTTCCGCTATCTGACGGGTCTTGTGCCCCTGCCCGATGAGCCTGAAAACGGTAAGCTCTCTGTTGCTGAGGAGATCTATCGGGGATGCGGCCTGGCTCAACCCCTCCACGGAGACAAATTTTTCGAGCATCTTTGTGGTGATGCGTTCACTGACGAAGATTTCGCCTTCCAGGACCTTCCGTATCGCTACGAGCACCTTCTCCAGGGCCTCCTGTTTCATGATATAGCCCCGCGCTCCGGCCCTGAGCGATCGTTCGGCATACAGGGCTTCGTCGTGCATGGAGACGACGAGGACGGGCATTTCCTTGTGGCGAAGCCGCAGTTCCTTGATGAGTTCTATTCCATCGATGCCGGGCAGCGAGATATCGACTATCGCCATGTCGGGTACGACATTGTCGAGAGATTCCAGGGCCATCTGAGCATTCTCCGCTTCGGCGCAGACGAAAAGGTCAGGCTCCTGATTGATAAGAAGAGTCAATCCCTTGCGCAAAATGGGGTGGTCATCGACAATCAATACCTTACGTTTGGTCACAGATATCCTCCCGTGATGGCTGAATAAACAGGATATTATTTACCCTGTCTGTCCCGGCCGGTTGGAAAACGTGCAGCTTATCACGGCGCCTCCGGCCGCGTTGTTTTTTATGTCCAGAACCGCTCCGATCATCGAGGCCCTGTACTGCATGATGTTGAGCCCCATACCCTTCCCCTGACCGGCCGTATTGCCTATTCCAACCCCATTGTCTTCGACGGTCATAACGCAGGTGTCGCCGTCCTGTTTCATGGAGATCGTCACCTTATCTGCCTTACCATGTTTTATGGCATTATTCAATGCCTCCTGGACAATCCGGTAGAGGTGCGTCGCCGCGGCGTTATCGCCCAGGAGAATCGGCCTGTCGTATGTGAAAGTGCAGGCTATCCCGAAAAGTTTCTCCATATTGGATGCCAGTTCGATAAGTGCCATCATCAGGCCGTCCGCTTCAAGCCTGACGGGATTGAGGCCCCGCGCGAAACCCCGTGTCAGCGTGATCGCCTGATCGATGAGATCCACGATCTCGAGGACATCTTCGGGTTGGATAAGCTGCTGAGTCGCTGTCTTCCTTTCCAGCACTTTACCCATGAAACCGATTCCCGCCAGGTGCTGGCACAGGCTGTCGTGAAGGTCCTGACCGATCCTGCGCTGTTCCCTGCCGCTTATTTCGAGGATCTCCCTTTCCAGCCTCTTCCGCCTCGTTGTGTCCCGAACGATACCCAGCGCCTTATTGGGACCGGACATAACGATGCGCACCTCGAAATCCCGCGTTTCACCGCCAAGAGACAGGTGCTGCTCGTAGATTTGCGCCTTCCCGGTGGAGATGGACCGTCTGACGCAGGCCATGGCCTGGTCGAGAAGCCGCCGGGGAAGGAGCCTTTCCGTGTCGGATATACGATAGACGCTTTCGCCGACCACTCTTTCGGCGATGCTTTTCAGGACCGTGAAATTTCCAACATGCAAGCCCAGAAGGATCCCCGTCCAATCGATCTGGAACATAAGGTCCGGAATGGCCTCCAGGAGCGCCCGGTTTTTCGATTCGCTCTCCTGCAGCGCCTCCTCGCCGAACTTCCGCTCGATTATCTCGCCTATGCGCTCGGCGACAACGTTGATAAGACTCCTCTCTTCCTTGAGGAAAGGCCCCTCGTCGGCCCTCGGCTTCTTCTCCAGGTAGAAGACCTCGAGGGAACCGGCGTTCCTTCCATGAACGACAATCCTCTGCGACTGCTTCCACTTCGTTTCGGCGAAACGGTCACTGACGAAGACACGGTCTTCGAGAACTATGCGGCTTGTCGTGATCCCGGGGTACTGCCAGGCGTCGGGAATGATATCGACGGTTCTCTGCAGGATCTCATCAAGGGTGGCCCCCTTCTTCTCGACAATGCCCGAAATGGTATAGAGGCAATTCAATTCCTTGACCCGTTCGCCCAGTTCGTGGGTCCTCGTTTCCAGTTCCTTCCGCCCCAGCTTGTGCTGTCTGTCCAACTCCGTGAGGCGCAGGATCTTTTCCCTGGCGCGCTTGAGGGCGGTCGACAGCCTTCTTTGATCCGGGTCTTCCGTAAGGAGAGGTTTTTTTGGATTTTCAGCTTTTCTGGTATGCATGTCCGTCCCGAATGATGTCCGGCGGTCATTATATCACATAAGGCAGAAGACAGGTAATGGGTTAGAGGCTCCAGGCCGCTGCTGTCCAAAATAATTCATTTCTCGGACTGCTTTGTTTATAAAGCAATGATTTAAGACAGGTAAATCCCGCATTTCAAAACCAGGTTGCCTTATCTCGTTCAATTCGTCATTCCGGCTTTCTCTATACGTCATTCCGGCTTTCTC
>DIFE01000077.1 GCA_002418985.1 Deltaproteobacteria bacterium UBA5756 | reverse complement strand
AATAGACACCGGGTGAACGGTGGAGTTGGCTGACAATAACTCGTTCCGTGCCATTTATAATAAAGGTTCCCCGCTCTGTCATGAGCGGTATCTCCCCGAAGTATACGTCCTGTTCCTTGACGGCGCGTATATCCCGCGCCTTTGTTTCCGCATCGATGTTCCATACAACGAGTCTGATGGTCACCTTCATGGGAGCTGCATATGTGAGGCCCCTGAAGATACACTCTTCTTCAGAATTCTTGGGCTCGCCCATGTCGTATTTCACGAACTCGAGGGTTGTCGTTTCGTGTGAGTCACGTATGGGGAAAACACTGTTAAAGACCGCCTGAAGACCCATGGCGTCCCTTTTTTCTGCCGCAATATCTCTCTGCAAGAACTTCTCGTAAGAATCAAGCTGGATCTCGATGAGATTCGGTATCTCGAGAACCTCTTTGATCTTCCCGTAATTCTTCCGGAATATCTTGTTATGGAAAATTTCTTTCATAAAATTATCTCACCTCATTTGGGTGTTGAAACTGAAGACAGGGATCCAGTACGAGGCTTGTCGCTTCAGTACCGGACCCCTGTTTCCTGCACAATTGTCTGTTAATCAACCTTAACCTGTCCGCTGACTTCTTCAAGCTGTTTCTTGATGTTGGCAGCTTCGTCTTTGGAGACAGCTTCTTTAACCGCTTTCGGCACTCCTTCTACGAGATCTTTGGCTTCCTTGAGTCCGAGGCCCGTGATGGCACGGACAACTTTAATGACCTGAATCTTCTTTTCTGCTTCGTATCCCGTCAGAGTTACGTTAAACTCTGTCTTCTCTTCCACGGCCTCCGCCGCGGGTGCCACGGCTCCCGCGCCCGGACCTGCAGCCATCATGGGCATCGCAGCCTGTACGCCGAATTTGTCTTCCAACTCCTTGACGAACTCCGAGAGTTCGAGTACGGTCATATTCTCAATAAACTGGACAACTTCTTCCCGTGAAATACTCATTTTATTTAATCCTCCTTCATGCTTGTTCTTTTTGTGCCTTGATCGAATTAAGCACGAGCATAAGCTTATTCAGATTCCCGGACAATGCGTAGACGAGACGCGTCGGCTGGCCTTTCAGAAGACCTACCAATTTGCCGAGCAATATGTCTCGCGATGGAAGCGTGGCGAGCTTCTGGATATCTTCCGCCGTGATTGCGCGGGTGCCGATATATCCCGCCTTCATCTTGAGATTGGGCATCTCTTTGGCCAGACCGGCAATCACCTTTGCAGGACCGATCGGGTCCGCGTTGGTGCAGATGATCGCATTAGGACCATCAAACTTGTCGTAAAGAGCTTCTGCCTTTGTACCCTTTGAGGCTATTCTGAGCAGAGTATTCTTGACAACGGTGAACTCCGTGCCGACATTGCGCAGCTCTCTTCTCAGCTTCGTCACCTGGGCCACGTTCATACCACTGTAGTCCGCCAGGAAAAGGCAATCGAGCTCTTTCAGCTTTGATCCCAGTTCTTCAACAACTTCTGTTTTCTTTTGCCGTTCCAATGGTTTTTTTCCCTCCTTTCTGTAGAATATGTATGGAAAGTCAGGGAGACCATGCTAATGAAAAGTCTCGGCAGGCCGCGTTCGTTTACTGACGCTTCGTCTGAAGCATCACACCTGCTTTCTCTGACCTTTTCCCTATTTCGTCAGGCTTCGCGCATAAGAAGGGTCGATCTTTATACCCGGGCTCATCGTGGTACTGATCGCCATTCCCTTAACGTACGTTCCTTTGCTTGTGGGCGGTTTGAGCCTGATAACCGCATCGAGGAGTGAATTGAGGTTTTCAAGAAGTTTCTCTTTCCCGAAACTTATCTTCCCAACGGGAACATGGAGGTTGCCTGCCTTGTCCACTCTGAACTCCACCCGGCCGGCCTTCATCTCCTTCACCGTTTTGGCGATATCGAAGGTGACTGTGCCAACCTTGGGGTTCGGCATAAGACCTCTTGGACCCAGTATCTTTCCGAGTTTGCTGACCATACCCATGACATCCGGGGTTGCAATAGCCTTGTCGAATTCCATCCATCCCTTCTGGATCTTATCAATGAGATCCTCGGCGCCGACCGTGTCCGCGCCTGCATCCTGGGCTTCTTTTTCCTTCTCGCCCTTTGCGAACACCACGACCCGGACCGTCTTGCCAAGCCCATTCGGAAGGGCCACGCTGCCACGGACCATCTGGTCGGCGTGACGGGGGTCTACCCCCAATCTCAGGGCAAGTTCCACTGTTTCATCGAACTTTGCATATGAAACCTGCGGCAAAAGGTCGAGTGCCTCGTTCATTTCGTAATGCTTTTCGCGATCTATCTTCGTTCTCGCTTCGACATATTTCTTTGAAAGTGCCATTATGTGTTCACCTCTTTATTGAATAGACACCAGCGCGCTGTCGTGAACGTGCCGGGTGCCTGCCTGCTTCAACCTTCTACAACCTCAAGACCCATGCTTCTGACCGATCCCTCGATGATTTTCATGGCGCCTTCGAGATCCTTGGCATTGAGATCGACCATTTTCAGTTGTGCGATCTCCTGGACTGAAGACTTCGTTATGGATCCCACCACTTCTTTTCTCGGAGCATGGGCACCTTTGGCGAGTTTCGCCGCCTTCTTGATGAGAAATGACGCCGGCGGCGTCTTCGTCACAAAGGTAAAAGTCCTGTCTGAAAATATCGTGATGAGGGCAGGAATGATGGTGCCCTCCTGACTCTTCGTTCTTTCATTGAAGGCCTTGCAGAACTCCATGATATTGACGCCATGCTGGCCGAGCGCAGGACCGACAGGAGGCGACGGGGTGGCCTGGCCTGCCTGTAACTGGAGTTTTACCAATGCGATAACTTTCTTTGCCATTTCTTATGCTCCTTCAGATTTTCTCTATCTGGATAAAATCAAGTTCCACCGGTGTCGTCCTGCCGAAAATATTCAGAAGGACTTTCACTTTGCCCTTCTCCGGTTTTATCTCTTCGACGTTGCCGGTAAAATTCGTGAACGGCCCCTCGGTAACCTTGATGCCGTCACCCTTTTCGAACCTGATCTTGGGTTTGATCTTTCCTTTGCCTTCCTGGATCGCGTTTATGATATCGTTTACTTCCTTCTCGGGCAGGGCCGGAGGGTTCATTTTGTCATAGCCGACAAAACCGGTTACCTTCGGGGTATTGCGCACGAAATGCCAGGTGGTGTCGTTCATGAGCATGTTCACGATAATGTATCCCGGAAAAACTGTCCTCTGGGATTTTTTCACCTGTCCCTTCACCTTCTCCATGATAATCTCGGAAGGAACGATGATATCTCCGAAATACTCCTCCATCTTCGTAATCTTGATGTTCTCTTCCAACATCTCCTTGACTTTTTGTTCGTATCCCGAATAGGTGTGGACAACATACCATTTCTTATCCATTAAATTTTCCACCGGTCCTTACCGTATGAGGGCCTGAACGATCTTCGCGAGGCCTATATCGACTATGCCGAGAAAAAGCGCCGCGACTACCACGGTTATGAGAACGATATACGTCCCCTTCATGGCATCCTTTCTTGATGGCCAGGTAACCCTTTTCCCTTCGTGATACACTTCCCGGAAATAATCCTTTATAGGCTCTAGTCTGCTCTTGAAATCCATTTCAGTTCACCGTATTATCAGGCCAGGAGGGATTCGAACCCCCAACACCCGGATTTGGAGTCCGGTGCTCTATCCGTTAGAGCTACTGGCCTTTATGTGTTATTTCGTCTCCTTGTGGCTCGTGTGCTTCCTGCAAGCGTTGCAGTATTTCTTCAGTTCAAGCCTGTCGGGGGTCTTCTGCTTATTTTTCGTCGTTGTATAGTTACGTCTTTTGCATTCCCCGCAGGCCAATATGACAAGTTGCCGCATTGTAATTCCCCTTTATT
>DIFE01000057.1 GCA_002418985.1 Deltaproteobacteria bacterium UBA5756 | reverse complement strand
TCCGCCGAGGAAGTGAAGCAAAAGCTGGAGAAGGAGATCAGCAAGCTCTCCGGCAATGATGCCCTTGAAAAGAATATATCCGTTATCACCGATGAGCGGGGAATCGTGATCAGGGTCCTTGATGAGGCCTTCTTCGATCTCGGCAAGGCCGATCTCAAGCAAGGGGCCAGGCGGACACTGAATACGATAGCGCCGGTCATCGCTGCCGTTGAAAATCCGCTGCGTGTCGAGGGCCATACGGACGACATTCCCATTGCCACGACGGAGTTCAGGTCCAACTGGGAGCTTTCGGTGAGACGCGCCACCGAAGTGGTGCGTTACCTTATTGAAAAGCATGACCTGTCACCCCGGAGAATATCCGCGGTGGGCTACGCCGAATACCATCCCGTGGCACCCAATGATACCGACGAAAACCGCTCCCGAAACCGCAGAATAGAGATAATTGTCTCGAAATCCCCATCGGATAGTCAAAAAAAATAGCCCTTACCGTTGTTTCAGCAATACATGTGTGATATTGTAGCGAAACGGAAACCATGACAAGCGGACGCGAGCTCCCGCTTGCCGGCGATGGGCAACAGGTTATTGGTTATAGGGAAGGACTCTCAAAACAATGGCGGGAGAGAAGATGGAAAGAGATGACCGTCCATGGGGCTATTTTGAAGTCGTGGCGGATTTGCCTGACTGCAAGGTGAAACGGATCGTAGTCCATCCGGGCGGTCGCTTGAGCCTTCAGAGGCACAGGCGGCGCGATGAACACTGGTTTGTAGTCTGCGGCAGCGCCGTCGCACGGGTTGGCGAGAGGGACATAGCCCTCGGCAAGGGCGGATCGCTCGATATCCCCCGCACCTCTCTACATCGGGTTGAGAATACCGGCGGGGAAGATTTTGTTTTCGTCGAGGTGCAAATCGGCGACTATTTCGGCGAGGACGACATCGAACGGGTGGCAGATGACTATGGAAGGGCGTAAATAGGGGAACTACAGCAAAACTCCGAGTGTGAATGGTTTTTCACAAATCTGGAAAAAAAATGTTGCATATTTTGTAGATAGAGGAGTATAAACTATCTAGACGCTGGTTGCTTCGTCAACCAGCGTCAAACAATAATCTAAAGGAGGGGTATATATGACTAAGGCAGAATTGATTAGCAAAATGGCAGCAGGGTCCAAGATATCCAAAGCCGCTGCCGGCAAGGCCTTGGAAGCTTTTCTTGATGGGGTGAAGGCAGCTCTGAAGAAAGACGAACGGGTAACGCTTGTTGGTTTTGGTACTTTCTCCGTTTCAAAAAGAAAAGCCCGCAAGGGTAGGAACCCCAGAACCGGCAAAGAGATCAAAATTCCCTCACGGAAAGTTCCTAAATTCACAGCAGGAAAGGCTCTCAAGGACGCAATCTAATCACATTCGGACTGAGTTTTTTATAAATGCCTCCTTTTTTCGGGAGGCATTTATATTTATTAGTGGGGCTTACGTCGCCCCCTCCACGAGCAAAGCCCGTGGAGCCTCCCCCTCTCGCCCGCCGTGCGGGCTAATGAAACCAGCTTGTATGCCATGGGTAAGTTCTACACTGTTTGAAGGCTCTATCCCTTTTGAAAGTGTTTCAGGAGAATGTTTGAGGCTTCGGTTATGAGGGTTTGTTCGGCGCCGGGTTTCGCCGAGAGGGTTTCGTGGATAAGGATGGCGCCCTCTTCGTTTCCGAGGGAGAGGGAAAGATCTATGCGGCCTTCCTCAATGCGCGCATTGATGCCGAGGGGGACGTGGCATCCGCCTCCCACTGCTGCCTGGATGGCCCTTTCTATCGCTGCTTCCTTGAATGTTCTTTCGTGATTGACCTCCCGGAGAAGCTCCGCTGCATCGTCGTCGAGGCGGATCTCGATGGCGATCGTACCCTGGCCGGCGGCAGGCACCATAATGTCCGTGGGAATGATCTCGGTGATCACGGCCTCGAGGCCCAGCCGCCTGATGCCGGCGGCGGCCAGAATGATGCCATCCAGGTTTTCGGTTGCCATTTTTCTGATCCGCGTGTCCACATTTCCCCTTAAGGGGACGATGTCAATCCCTTCGCGGTATCTCTGAATCTGCGCCTTTCTCCGCAGGCTGCCTGTCCCCACGCGGCTGCCCCTGCTGAGTTCACTGACGCTGTGATGCCGCGCCGAAATAAAGGCGTCCCGCGGGTCCTCCCTGACCATGGCGGCACCGATCACAAGGCCTGCTTCAAGGTCGGCAGGCAGGTCTTTCATGCTATGGACGGCCATGTCGATATCGCCACTTACCAACGCTTCCTCTATTTCCTTCACGAAAAGTCCCTTGCCCCCTATCAGGGCAAGCGGCTTGTCCCAGACGGTATCGCCCGTTGTCTTGATGATCTTCGTTGCAAACTCGTGGTCAGGATTGGCATCCCTTAAGGCGGCTATCACGATCTGGGTCTGTCTCAGGGCCAGCTTAGAGCCCCTCGTCCCCACTATCCATGTCTTCTTCATCGTTTTCCTCAAATTGAAACAACTTTTTCAGCGTATCGAAGAGGGCGGGATCTCCATTCTCCTTCAGGAGCGCCAGGTAAGGATGCACGAGCTTGTTCATGATCGTCCTCGTCATGGCGTCGATGTTGTTAACCGTCTCCTCGTCGGTGCTGCCGAGTTTACCAAGGGCCCTTTTCATTTCCCTGGTCCGGATCTCTTCGGCCCGGCTCATAATATGGCCGATAAGGGGATTGACTTCAACCTTGCCGAGCCAATCGGAAAATTTCGCGGCCTCATCATCTATGATAACCTGGGCCTTTTCAGACTCTTTGACCCTGTTCGAGAGATGTTTCTGGGAGAGTTCCTTGAGGTCATCGATGTCGTAAAGATAGACGTTGTCCATGTCGTTCACCGCGGGGTCCACGTCACGGGGAACGGCGATATCAATGAAGAATACGGGCCTGTTCCTCCGCTTCTTCATGACTTTGTGGAGCATTTCCAAGCCTATGAGAGGCTTTTCGGAACCTGTTGAAGCCAGGACCACGTCCACCTCGGCCAGAAGTTCAAAGAGCTTTTCGAAGGGACGCGCCTCGCCGATGATCTCGTCGGCGAGCCTGTGCGCCTTCTGATAGGTCCTGTTGGTGATGAGAATATTGGAAAGTCCTTCTTTTTTAAAGTACTTCAGGGCTATCTCGCACATCTCGCCGGCCCCGATTACGAGGATCTTTTTTTCCTCAAGGGTACCGAATATGCGTTTTGCCAGTTCAACGGCCATCGAACTGATGGAGAGGGGATTGTATCCTATCCTTGTTTCCGTTCTGATCCGTTTGGCGACGTTGAAGGTCTTGTGAAAGGTCTTGTTGAGAAAGAAACCCGTCGATTTCGCTGAAGCCGCCAGACGATACGCGTCCTTTACCTGCCCGAGTATCTCGGGTTCGCCTATGACCATGGAATCAAGACCGGATGCGACGAGAAAGAGATGGCGGAAGGCATCCTCATCCGAAAAGCTGTACATGTAGCGGGTGAACCATTCTTCCGTGGCGGTGAATACTTCGGAAAGGACAAGGTGGACCTTTTTCATCATCTCTTCCCTGTCCTCGCCGGAAAAATAGATTTCGGTCCTGTTGCACGTGGAAATGATGACTGATTCCGCTATGCCCTTATCGCGGATCTTCTGAAGCAGGTCGGGTATCGATTCCTCCTTGATGTAGAGCTTCTCTCGTATCTCCAGGGGAGCCGTGTTGTGGTTGAGCCCGAGTATGCCGATCGCCTGTCTTTTCATAATTACATGTATGTGTGCTTTCCTTGCAGGAGGAAGCTGACCCCCAGGAAGGTAAAAAGGACGAGAAAGAAACCGAGGATCATCATGTAAGCCGTCTTTCTTCCCCGCCATCCGAGGGCGAGCCTGTTATGAAAGAGAATCGCATAGACTATCCATGTGATGAGCGACCACGTCTCCTTCGGGTCCCACCTCCAATATGAGCCCCATGCGAAACCGGCCCAGATCGAACCGGTTATGATCCCCGCGGTGAGGAAGGGAAAACCGAGGGACATGCACCTGTAATTGATCCTGTCCAGAGTCTCCAGGGAAGGAAACCTGGCGGAAAAGGGAAAGGATTTCTTTCTCTTGATCTCTCTTTCAATGACCAGGTAGAGAAGGGAGATAAAGAATCCGACGACGAAAATCCCGTTGCCCAGAAAGGAAAGGACGGCGTGGACGGGAAGCCATGCACTCCTGAGTACCGGTATCAGGGGCTTGATTTCGCTGGGAAAATTGAGGGACATGATAACGATGAGGGAAACAAGAGGTGCTATGATGCTTCCTACCATCTGAACGCGGTATGCCCTTCTGATGTAGATATAGAAACCGGCAACGCACAGGGCGAGGAAGGAAAGGGATTCATAAATGTTTGTGATGGGCGTGTAGCCGGCCTCGAAAAAACGGGCCAGCGCGGATATGAAATGGACCGCAAAACCTGCCGCAAGGAGATAATACCCCGGTTTCTCGAGGCGGCTCTTGTCTGCGGCGAGGCTCAGGGCATAGACGAACGTTGAGGCAAGATAAAGGCCGAGGGCTGCATAGTAAAGGTATACGTTCATCGCACCCGGTCACCTAGGATTTTCTTCATGCCCTTAAGCCCTGTCCTTACCACGTCGCTGACGTCCATGGCGGCTATATACTTCATGATTGCCCTGCGTTTTCCTCCATCGGGAACGGTATCCAGAAGATGCTGTCTCAATGCGCCGATGATGCGGGTATAGGCCACGTAGTCCTTCGTTACCGTTTTTTCGATGGCCTGTCGCAGTTTCTTCGATGCCAGGGGAAGACGGCCTGATGTGGAAATGGCTATGGTGATGTCACCTTTCTTGATGATGGAGGGAACGATGAAGTCGCATTCCTCCGGTTTGTCGACAACATTCACGGGGACGCCCCTTTCAGCGGCATCCTTCCTGACGGCCCCGTTGGCGTCTCTGTCGTCGGTACAGGCGAAGACGACAGCCGCCCTGTCCAGATCACCGTGACGGTACGTGCGCCGCAGGATGCGAATGGCGCCCGTATCGGCCAGATGTACCAGTTTCTTTGTTGTCCGAGGGCTGACGACCGTGACCGAAGCATGGAACTTAAGGAGCATCAAGGCTTTTCGTTCGGCAACGCTTCCTCCGCCGACGATCAGGCATTCCTTTCCGGCGACGTCCAGAAACAGGGGATAATAATGATGTCGGTCAGTATCTGATATCAAAGGTAAGGAACCCCCCGGTATAATCTTCCCAGGAGACGTCGGCACGTTCGACAAGGGCGCCGCGAGGGCCGCTATGCGACCACAGAACCAGCTTTTCGACAGCGTCTCTGGGTCCTTCACAGACCATCTCAACGCCGCCGTCAGGGAGATTCCTGACCCATCCCGTAAGGCCGAGACTCTGCGCCTCCCTCTGCGTGCTGTAACGAAAGTACACGCCCTGAACCATGCCGTGGACTATTATATGTGCCCGTGCTTTCATTACGCCAAAAAGAAGAACCTCCGTATACCAAAACCCCGCCAACGCCCGTCTGTAAACATTTTATTGTTGGTAAAGGTTTTTTGTATTATACTTATCACAACATTCCCATAAAATCCAGCCGTGTTGCCATGTGGGGGAAAGACGAAATGTACAGACTGGGCATAGACATCGGTTCCGTGAGCGTCAACGTAGCAATTGTCAATGAAAACCGGAAAGTCGTCAAGTCGCGCTATATCCGTCACAAGGGGAAACCTTTTGTAGCGGCGAAAGAAGCTATTGAAGAGGCCGTGGGCGCCTACGATGTGGAATTCATCTCCACGACGGGCACCGGCGCGAAGGTGTTCGCTTCCCTCATCGGGGCTCCTTTCATCAATGAGATCGTGGCCATATCACGGGCAATGGGCCATCTGTATCCATCGACGGGAAGCGTTGTGGACATCGGCGGTGAAGATTCCAAGCTTATCATATTTGAGCCTTCGGGCAGAAAGAACGCTCCGCTTCGCGTGAAGGACTTTTCGATGAACGCCCTCTGCGCCGCAGGTACCGGGTCTTTTCTTGACCAGCAGGCATCCAGGCTCAGGTTTACGATAGAAGAGTTCAGCGACGTAGCTCTCAAGGCAAAGAACATTCCCAGGATAGCGGGCCGATGCACTGTCTTTGCTAAATCGGACATGATCCATCTCCAGCAGATCGCGACACCCGATTACGAGATCGTGGCGGGCCTTTGCTACGCCCTGGCACGAAATTTCAAAGGCAATATCACCAAAGGGAAGGATTTAAGGACACCCGTTGCCTTTATCGGCGGTGTCGCGGCGAATGCCGGAATGAGGGGCGCCATCAAAGAGGTTTTTGAGCTGACGGACGAGACTTTTTTTGTACCCGAGAATTATACCTGCGTGGCGGCGGTAGGGGCAGTCTATGCGGTCCTGGATGACCCTTCGCTCAAGGTGCCCTTTGCCGGACTCGACAGGCTCAATGAATACCTCCTCGAGAAGAGGAGCGATGACACCCACGAACCCCTTTCTCTATCCGCCGCGAATACGAACATCGCCTACGACATGAAACCCATCACCGAAAAGACGAAAGTCTATCTGGGCGTGGATGTCGGATCCATCAGCACGAACCTTGTCCTTATCGATGAAGAAAGAAATATACTGTCCAAGAGATATCTCATGACGGAGGGCAGGCCGCTGGAGGCTGTCAAAAGGGGTCTGGCCGAGATCGGAGACGAAGTCGGTGATAAAGTGGAGATCATCGGTTCCGGCACAACGGGTTCGGGGCGCTATCTCACGGCGGATTTCATAGGTGCCGACATAGTCCGGAACGAGATCACCGCCCAGGCTCAGGCCGCCATCGATATCGACGCTTCCGTGGATACGGTCTTCGAGATCGGCGGGCAGGACTCAAAGTATATCAGTGTGGACAACGGCGTCATCGTCGATTTTGAGATGAATAAGGCCTGTGCGGCCGGAACGGGGTCTTTCCTTGAAGAACAGGCGGAGAGACTCGACATCTCGATAAAAGAAGAATTCGGTTCCCTCGCGCTAAGGTCGAAAAAACCTGTCAAGATGGGAGAGAGATGTACGGTTTTCATAGAATCCGACGTCATCCATCAGCAGCAGCGCGGCGCCGACAGGGAAGATATCGTCAGCGGTCTTGCCTATTCCATCGTTCAGAATTATCTCAACAAGGTCGTGGTCGACAGGCGGGTGGGCAAAAGGATTTTCTTCCAGGGTGGTACGGCCTTTAATAAAGGTGTCGTTGCCGCTTTCGAAAAGGTTCTCGGCATGCCGATAACGGTGCCTCCCCATCATGACGTGACCGGGGCCATAGGGGTTGCCATCCTTGCGATGAAGGAGAGGACCTGGGAGAAAAGCGGCTTCAAGGGTTTTGACCTCAGTAAGAGGCCTTACACGGTTGATACCTTTGAATGCAAAGGGTGTGAGAACCTCTGCGAGATACGCAAAGTGACCGTCGAAAACGAGACTCCCCTCTATTACGGAAGCAGGTGCGAAAAATACGACGTGGTGCGCAGGGGTGAGAAGAAGGACATGGCCGATCTCTTTTCCATGCGCGAAGAGATACTCAATGAAATTTATGACAGGAAGGCCGGCACGCGCACGATAGGCATACCAAAGGTCCTTCACATGCATGAACTTCTTCCTTTCTGGAAGAGCTTCCTCACCGAACTGGGTTTTGACGTCGTGGTTTCCGACATGACGAATAAGAAGACGGTCAGGGACGGTGTCGAGAACATCATTGTGGAGAGCTGTTTTCCCATAAAGCTCGCGCACGGCCACGTTGTAAATCTTCTTCAGAAGGGAATCGACACCATCTTCATACCCAGCGTCATCAGCCTGAAGAAGTCCTCGAAGCACGCCAGGAACTCTTTCGCTTGTCCCTATGCCCAATCGCTGCCTTATACGATCAAGGGATCCATCAATTTTGAGGATAAGGGTGCCAGTGTCATGACACCGATCATTCGCTTCGGGGAAGGGAATGATATTGTCCTTAATGATCTTGCGGAGTACTTCAAACCCTACAAGATATCGAAACGAAACGTCAGGAAAGCCTTTGATGCGGCGATTCAGGTCCAGGATTCATTTTATCGGCGCCTGACGGAGATGGGCAGCGCCTTTCTCTATTCCATGAAGGAAAACGACAAGGTCATGGTTATCATCGGCAGGCCATACAACAGCGCCGATGCGGGGGCCAACCTCAATATCCACAAGAAACTTCTCAGTCTCGGCGTCCCGGCGATACCCATGGACATGCTTCCCGTGAACGAGATGATCGAGGACCCTGCGGATCTGGAACACATGTACTGGGGGTACGGTCAGAAGATACTGAGAGCGGCGCGTGCGGTAAAGAATAACCGTAACCTCTACGCCATATACGTGACGAGTTTCGGGTGCGGCCCCGATTCCTTCATAGCGCACTTCTTTAAGAAGATAATGGGAAACAAACCTTATCTTTCCCTTGAGATCGATGAGCACAGCGCCGACGCGGGGGTCGTCACGAGGCTCGAGGCGTTCCTCGACAGCATCAATAACGCCCGGTTTGATGAAGAGATCATTGAGCGCACGGTGACGCCTTTCGCGATAAATGGACAGCGCAGAAAAATCTATGTGCCCTACATGTCCGATCATTCCCGTACCCTCGCGGCCGCGTTCAGGGCCTGTGGCGTCGATGCGGAGGTCATGAAGGAATCAACGGAAGAGACCGTGCTGGTTGGCCGAAAATTTACATCGGGCAAGGAATGTTATCCCTGCATTCTCACCACGGGGGACATGCTGCGCACCGCCCGGAGCGATGAGTTCGATCCGGATCGGAGCGCGTTTTTCATGCCCTCCGGCGAAGGTCCTTGCCGTTTCGGCCAGTACAACCGTTTTCATAGAATGGTGCTCGATGAGGCCGGTTTTACGAATGTGCCCATTTATGCGCCGAACCAGGACCACCGGTTTTACAAGGAACTTGACATCGTCGGCGGAAAATTCACCCGGCTGGGATGGAGGGCCGTAGTGGCCGCCGATCTTTTGATCAAGATGCTTCACGAGATGCGTCCCTATGAGACGACGCCCGGAGAGACAGACAGGGTGTATGGCGAGGCACTATCCCAGGTTTGCCGTTGTATCGAGAATGGTGCCCGGGACATCGATACGGTCCTGAAGGACGTTCTCGGGAAATTCTCGGCGATAGAGCGCCGTCAGGAAAAAAGACCGACAATTGGGCTTGTGGGGGAGATATACATACGCTCCAACAAGTTCAGCAACTCCCAGCTTATCAGGACGGTGGAGGATCTCGGCGGTGTAGTGTGGCTGGCGCCCGTTTCGGAGTGGATTTCCTACGTGAACTACACGGGTAAGAGAAAGAGCAGGAAGCGGGACACTCTGCTCGGTGTCCTTGGATTCATCATAACCCAGTATATTCAGAATAAGGACGAACACCTGATGGAGGACATCTTCGTACCCTTCATCAGGTACGGCCCGGAACCCAAAATAAAGGACATCCTTGAAAAGGCAAGCCCCTATATTCACGACAGTTTTGAAGGCGAGGCCGTCCTCACCGTGGGCAAAAGCGTGGACTTCGCCCACAAGGGCGTGGCGGGGATCATCAATGCCATGCCGTTCACATGCATGCCCGGGACGGTATCGAGTGCCATCATGCGTCTCATCCAGAACAACCACGATCTGCCCGTTATCAACATCGCCTATGACGGTCAGGGTTCCACGAACATTCTGACGAGGCTTGAGGCGTTCATGCACCAGGTGAAGGAGCACGCCAGAGATTAATGGGCAATCCGCTTGTCGACATAATCATCATCCTCGTACTCCTCGTACTGAACGGGGTCTTTTCCGCCGCGGAAACGGCCATCATCGCTTCACGCATGAGCAAGATAAAGGAACTTCTGAGGAAAAGGAAGGACCGGAAAACGGAAATCCTTATGCAGATGAAAGAGAACCCCGAGCGTTTTCTCTCAACCGTGCAGATAGGCATTACCCTCTTCGGCACCCTGGCGTCGGCCATAAGCGGCGTCATGGCGGCAAAGTATCTTATACCTTTCATTGCCAGGGTCGAGTTCCTGAAACCCTTTTCGGAGTCCATCGGCCTGGCTGTTCCCGTGGTTATCCTGACGTATCTCTTCATCGTCTTCGGAGAGCTGGTACCCAAGTATATCGGTCTCAACTACAAGGAAAGGGCCGCCCTTGCGATAATCCCTTTCTTCAGCCTCGTGTCGCGTATCTTTTCAATCTTCGTTACCTTTCTTTCGGTCACGACCATGTTTTTCGTCAAGGCGCTGAACCTCAAAAAGGTAGAGGAGCATGTAGGTGCCGGCGAGATCAAGATCCTCCTGGAAGAGGGGAGGCGAAAGGGTGTTTTTGACAAGACCGAAGAGGAACTGATCAACAGGGTCTTTCGTTTCGGTGACCGTTCCGTCAGAGAGGTGATGGTGCCGCGCCCGAATGTCTATGCCATCGATGCCGACGACAGCACGGAGAAAATTCTCGACTATATCATCGGAAATGAATTTTCCCGTTATCCCGTGTACCGGGAAACGTTCGATAACGTCATCGGTTTCATCTATCAGAAGGACGTATCGCGGCACATATGGAGGACCAAGGAACCCTTCCAACTGGAGAAGCTCCTGAAGCACCCCTTCTTCGTCCCCGCCACAATGGAAGTTAGCGCTCTCCTCAAACAGATGCAGCGCACGCGCCGCCACCTGGCCGTAGTCATCGACGAATACGGCACCGCGATCGGGATCATTACCCTGGAAGATATCATGGAGGAGATCTTCGGCGAGATCATGGACGAAACCGATGTGGACGACAAGATCGAGCGCCATCGTGACGGATCATATCTCATAGACGCCTCCTATTCCATAAGAGACCTGAATAACCGCCTCGACCTCGACCTGCCCGAATCCCCCGACTACGAAACACTGGGCGGCTTCATAACCACCCAGCTCCAGGGCCTCGCCAAAGGCGGCGAGGACATTTATTACGCCGGCTACCGTTTCACCGTCGTCGACATAGACGGTAGAAGGATCGTCAAGATCAAGTTCGAAAGGTCGAAGTGAGAGACATCCTGTAGCTGGTCATCCCGTTATATCCCTATTCGCCAGAAGAACCTGCCACCGCGGTCTTGCCAAACTCTACGCACGGTTTCGTGTATGGCTGATCCCCCTCGTATCCCATCTGTCATCCGGTACGGCCTGATTGCAACATTTTCTTACCGGTTTTCATCCTTGAGTACTAGAATCGCTCATCCAGTCAATTCACCGAAGCGATCCTCTGTTTGCTTCCCGCTTGGGATGGGTCACACCTGTATTCTCGATCTTTTGAGAGGAGAGGGGATTCTCGGGAAGAGAATGGCGGACAGGAGACATGATTGCGAAGGAGTAAGGCCGTGACAGAGAAGGAAGGAATGTATGAGATCAGAAATGCGACGGAGGGTTTCCGATGAGCCTGTCTAAATTCTACCTGAACTTTCTGTTGCTGCTTGACCTGTCGCTGCTATTGCTCATTGCGATAGGGTTGTTTCGTATAAATGACAATACAGGTTTCTTTTACAGGCTCTTAACACCTGTTCAAAACGCCCCGGAGAAAACAAAGGATCTGATTCATAACGGGAGAGTTGTTGGTACCATAATCGTCCTGTCCTTCATGTTGCTGTTCTGGGTCACTTGCTTTAACCCCTGGCATGCCTGGACAGGGCTTTTCGGGACACTGGCGATCGCGTTCCAATGTTTCAGAAGGGTGACGCCCCTTCAATTCGTACTGCTCTCATCCCTGATGATCCTGAGTTGCCTGATAGCGTTCCGCATAACGGAATTCTCGATTATCTATCTGCTGTCTATGGTCCCGCTGACAGCTTCGTATTTCACGAACCGTTTTATTCTATCGGGAGTATTCAGGTCCGAACGAACCACAACCGCGATATCGACCCTTCTTTTGTTGTTTCTGGTGCTTGGTTTATTGATAGCGACTGCGCCGATTTCATATCGGCTGAAGGGATTGGGCTGGTTTTGAAGATGCATGCAGGACATGGAAAATGAAAATTGAACCGGGAGAGGTGCGCAGTGCCAAAGGTCACAGTATATGTGAGGGTTCCCACGGCGGATTCCCTAAAAACAGATACCTACAATCATTCTTTCATTCAGCTTGAAGACAGTTCGACGGAGGTGTATGGTTTTGAGCCGGCAGGGCGACCTACCGTGACACAACCGGGGAGAGTAGCCAATGATGGCTGGCGATTGAAGGCGGGCGATTATCAGGCGAAGATGACATTCGAGGTGACCGATGAGCAGTATAACAGGATAGTCGGCGACATCAATAAAGCCATCAAGTATCCGCCGAACTATCATGTGCTTGCGGCCACGTCCGCTGACAGCACCGATCGTCAATGCTCTATGTTCGTCAACGATCTGCTCAGATCAGCCGATGTTCAGACTAACCTAGTCAACTACGAAACGCCTTATTCTCAGTTTGGCTATATCAAGATGAAAGAATTGTACGACTCGATGAAGAATTCGATGCCCGATTTGAATGACAAAATCGACATAGACAAATTTATCACTGATTTCCGGGGTGTCCCTTTTTCTTCGGTTGAGGATGTTCTGAAAAGTTACGCGGAGACGGGCAGAGTTGATGGCAATCTTCCGCTCTCCGGCGTTACGGATAACGATGAAGCCGGGCAGGACGGTACAGGTCCGGTGGAAATAGCCGCCCTGGAGAATGATCCGGAGGACGAGGAGGATATGTACGCATATTCATCTTTCTATCCGGGGTGTTGAAGATGTGCGTGTCCCCTATACCAGTTCTCTGACCCCTGGTTCTCTCAGAACACCACCGTGTTTGCTCGGCGCAGGAGCAGCGCTTCCGTGTGTTCACGTTCTTTTTCCAAACCCTTTTTGCCCATCATTGCCTTTGTGTAGATCTTGCCTTGTTCTACGCCGGGCTGGTCGAAGGCGTTGACGCCGAGGAGGTGGCCCATGATGGCGGTGACCATTTCGAAGAGGTAGAAGAGGGCGCCCAGGTTGTAGTCGCTGACCTCATCGAGCGTAAGGGAGATGTTGGGGGTTTGTGCTTCCGTTAGGGAGAGGCGGGTGCCCAGGAATTCGGCATGGAAAAGTGATTTCATGTCCTTGTTGGCGAGGTATTGCACGTCCTCAAGGTAGTCGAAGCTTGCCGGGATGGGGACCTCCTGTGTTGCGCTGTAAAGGAGGATGATACACTTGTCTTTGGGGCCGTCCACATAGAGCTGAAGCTGGGAGTGCTGATCGGTGACGCCCACGGATTTGGTGGGTGTCGGGCCAAGGCCCTTCTTGCCCAGGCTTTCAGCCTCGAGCTGTCTGAACCAGTCCGCGAATCCGGACAGCCTTTCACAGTAGGGCATGACGACATGGATCTTTTTTGCGGCCTTGTCCATGAGGTGGAGTATTGCGGCGAGGACAAAAGCCATGTTTTCTTCACCATCGTACCGGACAATGTGCGCCGCCATTCCTGCGGCGCCGTCGGACAGTTTCTTGATGTTGATGCCCATGAGCGCCGAAGGGAAGAGTCCCACGGGGGTGAGAACGGAGAACCTGCCGCCCACGCCCTCGGGGAGATTGAGAACTCGATATCCTTCCTTGCCCGCTATCTTGTTGAGGAGGCCTTTTTCCTTGTCGGTGATAAGGACGATCCTTTCCTTGTACCCCTGGGATTTCTTCATCAATTCATTGAAGAGCATGAACTGGGAGATCGTTTCCGGCGTCTCGCCCGACTTGCTGATGACAACGAGAAGGGTTCGGTCCAGGTCGGGGATGATGGTCTCGATGATGGCTGTCATCTTGTGGGGATCGATGTTGTCCAGGATGAAATAGCGGGGTTTTTCCTCGCGAAAACGTTCCTCGTGGTTGTGAAAAGGATGGAGGAGGGCGTCGAATATGGTTTGGGTACCCAGTGAAGAACCTCCTATCCCGAGAAGGACAAGGTTCTTTATCTTCATCCGGGCAGCCTTGTCTGCAAGCGCCTGCATCTCATCGAACTGGAAGCGTGTCGAAGGGAGCGTCATGAAGGGAAACGGTTTGGCCAGGAGTTTTGCATAATAGTCGCTTATCGTTTGCAGCGTCTTGGTGAATTCCGCCGGGTCGATACCGTTGATTCCAACTGCTTCAGCCAATGCGTTGGTTATGTCCAGGGTTATTGTCTTCATCGTCTCTCCTCGAAAACGCCCATGTTACGGAATTTCGCGTAGCGCATCTCTTTTAAAGTTTCCGGATCGAAGCCCATGAGTTCCTTCAAATGCTTGGCAAGAAGTACTCCCGTGTTGTCGAAGGTTGTCTGCCAGTTCCTGTGAGCGCCTCCAAAGGGCTCATTGATGATCTCATCGGCGACCTTGAGTTTCAAAAGGTCGCGAGCCGTGGGTTTCAGGGCATCCGCCGCAAGCGGGCCCTTGGAGCCATCCCTCCAGAGGATGGCCGCGCATCCTTCCGGGGATATGACGGAATAGGTCGCGTTCTCCAGCATGAGCACCCTGTTGCCGACGCCGATGCCAAGCGCCCCGCCGCTGCCGCCTTCGCCGATAACGAGGGAGATGATGGGAACACCGAGGGAGAACATGAAATAGATATTGGAGGCGATCGCCTCTGCCTGTCCGCGCTCTTCGGCTCCGACACCGGGAAAAGCCCCCGGGGTATCGATGAAAGTGATGATGGGTTTGCCCCATCTCGCCGCCATGTCCATAACACGCATTGCCTTGCGGTAGCCGTCGGGATGGGCCATGCCGAAGTTCCTGTGGGCCATCTCCCGGACGTCCTTGCCTTTCTGGTGGCCCACAACGGCCACGTTTATTTCCTGGAAACGGGCAAAACCGGCGACGAGCGCCGGGTCGTCCTTGAACTTTCTGTCACCATGGAGCTCGACGAAATCGGTGAACAGATTGTGAATATAATCGAGAGTGTGCGGCCGGTTCAGGTGACGTGAGAGTTGGGATCGCTGCCAGTTCGACAATTCGGCGTATGTTTCTTTTTCGATCTTGGCGATCTTTTTCCGCAGTACAACAAGTTCCTTTGCGTAATAAGGATCTTTCTCATCGTAGAATCTTTCTATCTCGAAGATCCTTCTTTCAAGAGGTTCGAGTTTCTTTTCAAAATCAAGGTAGTATCTCATCAATAACCTCTACGTCCATACCCTTCTTGAAGTGCTTCAGGAGGACGTCTTTCTTCTTGGGATCGATCCTGATATTCTTGAGAGGAAGGGATTGCTTTTCCCCGTTGAGCTGAAACTCCAGGACGACAGCCGATCTGCCCCTGACGCTGATGAGGATGTCCTTCAACACCCTCAGCTCTTCTTTCTTGATGACTTCGCAGTGGATCCGTATCTTGACCGTTTTTAAAAGCTCCCCGGTCAAGGCCTCAAGGAGCGACACGGCCTTTGCCTTTATCCTGGCCCCGGCCTCCTCGGTTTTCTCCAGCGAGCCCGTTATCATGAGAGGTTTCCCGCTCTTGATTATATAATTGTGCTTGCCGTAGAGATCGGGGAAGCAGATGATTTCAACGATGCCTTTCGTATCCTCAAGGGTAACGTATGCCATCTTGTCGCCCCGCCTTGTCGTGACCTCCTTTAATGTGCTCACAATCCCGGCTATGCTGACATCCTCGGATGTTTCCGTTTCCTTCAGAGTCTGGCTGTCGTGCGGGGTAAGCTCGGCGATCAGGTTTTCGTAAGGCTTGAGGGGATGTTTGCTGAAATAGAAGCCAAGGGACTCCTTTTCACCGTTTAGAATCTCGTCGTGGGAGAGTTCGTCCATAGCGGGGATATCAAAAGATACCGTCGTTTCCGCAACTTCGGTCTCTCCGAATATACTGCCCTGATTGACGTTATTTTTTGTGTCCCGCTTTGTCAGCTTATCCAGCATCTCCTGCGCCAGATATAGTATCTGTGCCCTGTTGAGACCGAGGCTGTCGAAGCATCCCGCCATGGCAAGGCTTTCAATCACCTTCTTGTTGACCTTGCGTGAATCGATGATACTGCAGAAGTGTATAAAGGATTTGAATCCTCCCGCTTCTTCGCGTGCCTGGATGATGCTTTCAATGGCTGCCTCCCCGACATTTCTGACGCCGGAGAGCCCGTATCGGATCTTTGAATCGACAATGGTAAAGTCGCTCAGGCTCATATTGACGTCCGGGGGCAGGATCTCAATGCCCGATTCACGGCATTCGCCGACGTATTTGACAAGCTTGTCGGTATCGCCCACCTCGGTAGTGAGCATGGCGGCGAAGTAGTGGGTCGGATAATGGGCCTTCAGATAGGCTGTCTGGTAGGCGATGTACCCGTAGGCCGTGCTGTGCGATTTGTTGAACCCGTATTCGCCGAAACGTTGAATGACATCGTAGATCTTTTCGGCGACGTCTTTTGGGACGTCGTTGGCAACAGCGCCGTCGACGAACTGCTGCTTGTATCTTTCGAGCTGTTCCGGGATTTTTTTGCTCATGGCCTTGCGCAACGCGTCGGCGTCTTTCATGGAGAAGCCGGCGAGTACGGAGGCGATCTTCATGATCTGTTCCTGGTAGATGATTACGCCGTACGTATCGTGAAGGATCTCCTCCAGCTTCGGCGTCTCGTAAGTGACGAGGGCCGGGTTGCTGCGGCGTTTGATGAACTCATCGACCATTCCGCTTTTCAGGGGACCCGGTCTGTAAAGAGCTATGAGGGGCATGATGTCGTCGAACTGGGATGGCTTCAGCTTGGTGAGAAGGTCGCGCATCCCGCGGCTTTCCAGCTGAAACACGCCGGAGGTGTTGCCCGATGAAAGGAGCTCATACGTCTTTTTGTCATCGAGGGGCAGCCGGGAAATATCGATCTCGATCCCATCTATCTTGAGAAGTTTCACGATGGTGTCCATGAGCGTGAGGGTCTCGAGACCGAGGAAGTCGATCTTGATGAGCCCGATCTTCTCGATCATCTTCATGTCGTACTGGGTCACTGTTTCATCGTGCTTGCCTTTGTATAGCGGAAGGTACTCGGCAAGGTGCTTGTTGGCGATGACGATTCCGGCGGCATGTGTGGAAGCGTGGCGCGCCAGTCCTTCCACTACGCAGGCATTGTCGAGAAGTTCCTTCACCCGTTGGTCTGTCTGGTACAATTCGCGAATCTGGGGCTCCTCGTCGATGGCCCTCTGGATGCCTCTGTCGGCGGTGGTTATGAGCTTGGCTATCTTATCGACCTCGGCATAAGCCATACCGAGCGCCCTGCCGACGTCCCGTACCGCGGCCTTTGACTTCATGGTACCGAACGTGGTGATCTGGGCGACGTTATCTCTACCGTATTTCTCCGTGACATATTCGATGACCTTGTCACGCCCCTTCCGGCAGAAGTCGACGTCGATATCAGGCATGCTGATCCTCTCAGGGTTCAGGAAGCGCTCGAAGATAAGGTCGTACTTGATGGGGTCTATGTCGGTGATCCCGAGACAAAACGCGATGAGGCTTCCGGCCGCGGAACCCCGGCCCGGCCCCACCGGGACGCTGTGGGTTTTGGCGTAATTGATGAAATCGGCGACGATGAGGAAGTAGCCCGAGAACCCCGTGTTCTTGATGACACCCATCTCATAGTCGAGCCTTTTCCGATACCGGTCGTGCAGCTCTTCGCCGAAAGAATCGTAGGCGGACCTTATCTCGGACAGCCGTTTGTCGAAACCCTCACGAGACAATTGCTCGAAATAATCATTGAGGTCCATGTCGCCGGGGGGATGAAAATCGGGAAAGTGATAAGTTCCCATATCGATGGTGACGTTGCACATATCGGCAACGCGCATCGTATTGGAGAGTGCTTCAGGATATCGGGAGAAGGCGAGCGCGATCTCTTCGGGTGATTTGAAGTAGAATTGATCGGTGGAAAAGCTCAGACGGTCCTTGTCGTTGATGGTTTTCCCCGTTTGGATGCATAGCAGGAGTTCGTGTGCCTTTGCCTCCTCGCGCCGAAGGTAATGGCAGTCATTCGTTGCAACAATGGGGACGTTGTAGTAAGAGGAGAGCTCGATGAGGCGTTCGTTGACTATCCTTTGTTCATCGAGACCGTTGTCCTGAAGCTCGAAGAACAGCCGGTCACCGAAAAGCGACAGGTAGTAATCAATATTATTGCGGACCATCTCGTCGGTGCCCTTAAGGATGGAGTTCGGTATTTCTCCCTTAATGCAGGCGGTAAGGCAGATGAGCCCTTCATGGTATTTGGTCAGGATCTCGCGGTCTATCCTCGGATGATAATAAAACCCCTCGAGGTGGGCAAGACTGATGAGCTTGAGGAGATTCTGGTAGCCGGTGTGGTTCATGGCGAGGAGAACGACATGGTAAGCGACATCCTCGCCCTTCACCCTTTTCTGGTCAAACCTGGACCGCGGGGCGATATAGGCCTCGCAACCTATGAGAGGTTTTATCCCCTGCTGCCCGGCTTCGAGGTAGAATTCAGCGGCACCGAACATATTGCCGTGGTCCGTGATTGCGCAGGCGGGCATGCCGAACTCTTTCGTTGCCTTGAAAAGGCGGTCGAAACGGATGGCACCGTCAAGAAGGCTGTACTGTGTGTGCAGGTGCAGGTGGACGAAATCCGGCATGTCCCTTTACTCCCACTCGATCGTGCTCGGCGGTTTCGAGGATATGTCGTATACCACTCTGTTCACGCCCGGGACCTCATTGATGATCCGTCGCGCCACGGTGTCGAGGGTAGGGTAGGGAAGCCTCGCCCAATCAGCCGTCATGGCATCTTCGCTCTCGACGACCCGAACCGCTATGACGTTGGCATAGGTTCTCTCGTCACCCATGACTCCCACGGTCTTTACCGGTATGAGTATAGCGAAGGACTGCCAGATGTGTTTGAAGGAAGGATTGTGTTCGATCTCCTGCCGGACGATGCTGTCCGCTTCCTTGAGGACTTCGAGTCTTTCTCTCGTCACGTCGCCGATGATCCTTATGGCCAGACCGGGGCCCGGAAAGGGTTGCCGTGCGACAATGTTCTTGGGAACGCCGAGTTCTCGTCCCACGACCCTGACCTCGTCCTTGAAGAGCTCCCTGAGGGGCTCGATGAGAGTCATCTTCATTCGTTTGGGGAGGCCGCCCACGTTATGATGACTTTTAATAGTGGCGGAGGGTCCCTTGGAGGAGACACTCTCTATGACATCGGGATAGAGGGTGCCCTGGGCGAGATGCCGGGCCGAGCCGTTGGTACGGGCCTCTTCCTCGAATATCCTGATGAAGATTCTCCCGATGATCTTCCGCTTGCGTTCCGGATCTTTTACACCTCTGAGGGCGTTGAGAAAGGTGTCCTCGGCATCGACATATTTCAGGTTGAGATGGAGAATATCCCGGTATGCGGCGATGACCTCTTCGGCCTCATTTTTTCTCAATACACCATTATTGACAAAGACGCAGCGGAGGTTGTCCCCTATGGCACGGTGAATAAGGGCGGCAACAACAGAGGAATCGACGCCGCCGCTCAGAGCACATATAACCTTTTCGTTTCCCGCCTCCTGGCGAATCTTTTCCGTTGCAAGCTCGACGAATGATCTTGGCGAGAACAGCCCCTTGAGCTTGCATGTTTTATAGAGAAAGTTCTTGAGAATACGATTGCCTTTCGGTGTGTGGTGGACCTCCGGGTGGAACTGTACCCCGTAGATGTCACCTTTTTTGTTACGGATAGCCGCATAAGGAGAGTTGTCCGATCGCGCCAGTGCGACAAAACCGCGCGGCATGGTCAGGACCTTGTCGCTATGGCTCATCCAGACGACGTCGCCATCCTTGATGCCGTCAAGGAACCTGTCTTTCGTTTCGATATACACATGGGCCTTGCCAAACTCCCGCTTGGGGGCTTTCTCCACCTTGCCGCCAAAAAACTTGGCGATGAGCTGAAGGCCATAGCAGATACCAAGCACGGGCACGCCGAGGTCGAAAACGGCCCTGTCGCAGATCGGCGCATTCTCCTGATTGATGCTGCTCGGTCCCCCCGAGAGGATGATCCCCTTCGGTTTCATGGATCTGATGGTGTCCATTTCCATATTGTGGGGATATATCTCGCAATAGACGCCAAGCTCCCTGACCTTTCGGGCTATAAGCTGGGTATATTGAGAGCCGAAATCGAGGATCAGCACGAGTTCATCGTGGTAGTCGCTGTACTGGTTCTTCATATTCTACTCGATCCTGTAGTTTGGCGCTTCCTTGGTGATGATAACGTCATGGACGTGGCTTTCCCGCAATGCAGCGGACGTTATCCTGATGAACTTCCGTTTTGCCTGAAGTTCTTCGATGGTCCTTGTGCCTACATATCCCATGCCGGCCTTGAGGCCTCCCACCAGCTGATTGATACATATTGAAAGGGAGCCGCGGTACGGTACCCGGCCCTCGATACCTTCAGGGACGATCTTGGATTCCACCTCATCTTCAGGGATGCAATAGCGGTCCCGTGTCTTTCCCTCGCGCATGGCTTCCAGGGAACCCATTCCGCGGTAGACCTTGTAGGTTCTGCCCTGATAGAGGACCGTCTCTCCCGGCGTCTCATCGGTCCCGGCGAAGAGGTTGCCGATCATGGCTGTCTGGGCGCCGGCCGCCAGGGCCTTCGTGATATCCCCGGAGAACTTGATGCCTCCGTCCGCAATAACGGGTATATTGCGCCGGACCGCGACCGATGCCGCGTCCATGATGGCTGTGATCTGGGGTACGCCGATACCGGCCACGATTCGTGTCGTGCAGATGGAACCCGGCCCCACGCCGACCTTCACGGCGTCACATCCCGCTTTGATAAGCGCCTCGCATCCTTCCGCGGTGGCTATGTTGCCCGCGATCATCTGAATGTCGGGGAAGTTTTTCTTGATCGCCTGGATGGCTTGAACGACATTTCGGGAGTGACCGTGCGCCGTATCGATGATTATGACGTCGCACCCGGCCCTGAGGAGGGCCTCGACCCGCTCGTCCCTGTCCGGGCCGACCCCTACCGCTGCACCCACCCGAAGCCTTCCGAGTTGGTCCTTGCAGGAATTGGGATACTTGCGCATTTTTTCGATATCTTTAATGGTAATCAACCCTTTAAGATCGAAATTCTTGTCTACGACCAGCAGCTTTTCGATCTTGTGCTTGTGGAGGATCTTTTTTGACTCCTCGAGGCCGATACCTTCCTTGACCGTTACAAGGTTTTCCTTTGTCATGACATTCTGGACCTTTCTGTCCAGGTTGGTCTCGAACCGCAGGTCCCTGTTGGTGATGATGCCGACAAGCCTCGGACCCTTCGTGACTGGTATGCCGGAGATGCGGTACCGGGACATGAGTGCCAGGGCGTCCTTTATCTTGTTTTCGGGGGCTATCGTTATGGGGTCGACGATCATGCCGCTTTCCGATTTCTTGACCTTCTCGACCTCGTTGGCCTGTTCCCCCACGGTCATATTCCGGTGGATGATCCCGATCCCTCCCTCCTGGGCGAGACAGATGGCCGTCTTGGATTCTGTGACCGTGTCCATCGCTGCGCTGACTATGGGGATATTGAGCTTTATGGCCGGAGTGAGATAGGCGGAAACGTCCACGTCCGCCGGCATGATCGTGCTGGAAGCCGGTACAAGCAGAACGTCGTCGAAGGTTAGTCCTTCCCTGAAATCTGTCGGCTCTTTCTGTGACATGATTCACCTCATGGGGATAGTATACGTGTTTGTAAGGTCTCTATATATAAAAATATGTATGTGCTGTCAGACGGTAGCTCATACATAAAAGACTTGCCATTTTATTTGGGTTTAGTATAATGCATAAGGTTCAAATAATCAAAAAAATTTTCCTTTTGGATACCGTCGATAGTCGATGACAAATACAAACAACAAAATACTTCTCGAGGTAACCGGTCTTTATACGTCGTTCTTTACGGGTGAAGAGATCATACCTGCCGTAAATGATGTGACTTTTACGGTTAACGCAGGGGAGGTCTTCGGGCTCGTCGGGGAAAGCGGCTCCGGCAAAACGGTAACGGCCCATTCGATCATGAGGCTTGTCCACCCGCCCGGCAGGATCGTATCGGGCAGGATCGTATTTGAGGGCACCGACCTTTTGACCTTGACCGACAAACAAATGGAAGAGGTGCGCGGCAATCGTATTGGCATGGTCTTTCAGGAGCCTATGACGGCCTTGAATCCCGTTCTGCGGATAGGCGAGCAGGTTGGCGAGGCCATAGAGATACACGGGACCCGTGGCCGCGGCGCTGTAAAAAAGAGGACCCTGGAACTCCTGAAGCAGGTGGGGTTCGATGAACCGGAAAAAAAGTATATTCAATATCCCCATCAGCTCTCCGGTGGACAAAGGCAGCGGGTGCTCATGGCCATGGCTATTTCCTGCGATCCCTCTCTCATTATAGCCGATGAGCCGACAACAGCCCTGGATGTCGCCACGGAATCCCAGATACTGGGTTTGATAAGGGGTCTTGTGGACACCCTGGGCATGTCGATGATATTCATAACCCACGATTTGACGATAATGAAGTCCATGGGCCAGGCGGTCGGCCTGATGTATGCCGGCAGGATGGTCGAGCGCAACCACGTGGAAGACTTCTTCAAAGAGCCGCTCCATCCTTACGGCCGCGGACTCCTGGAGTCAATCTTCGGGTTTTCGAGCGACACGAAGAGGTTAAAAGCCATCCCCGGGTCGGTACCGAAACTGTCCGAATTACCCTCGGGATGCAAGTTTCATCCAAGGTGCCCCTTCGTCATGGACGTCTGCAGAGGCGAGGAACCTGCAATGAAAGAGGTCAGAAAGGATCAATGGGTTCGCTGTTATCTGTATTAGACCTTAAGAAGCACTATGAGGTTCGAAGGTCTGTCTTCTCTGTCGCAAAGGAGACGATCAGGGCCGTAGACGGTGTCAGCCTTGAACTTGAAGCAGGCCGGACCCTCGGTGTCGTGGGAGAGAGCGGTTCGGGGAAGAGTACCCTGGCACGCTGCGTGCTGCTTCTAGAGAGGCCCGATGCCGGCGAGGTCGTCTTCGACGGTGTCAACCTCCTCACTGCCGGCCGGGAAGAGATGAACAGGCTCCGAAGGCAAATGCAGATAATCTTCCAGGATCCCTATTCGTCGCTCAATCCCAGGATGAAAATAGCCGATATCATTGCGGAGCCCCTTAAATTCCACAATATAACGAAGGGCAGGGCGAATGTGAGTGCCAAAGTGGGAGAGATATTGAGGAGCGTGGGCCTTGACGAGGATTCTCTCGGGAAATACCCCCATGAGATGAGCGGGGGCCAGAGGCAACGGGTGGCTATCGGCCGCGCTCTGGCGACGAAACCGGCGCTCATCATTGCCGACGAACCCGTATCCTCCCTCGATGTGTCCATACAGGCCCAGATCGTCAATCTTTTCCTCGATATCCGAGAGAAATCGAATATCTCCATGATCTTTGTTTCTCATGATCTCAACATAGTACGTTTTCTCTCCGATCGAATCCTCGTCCTTTACAGAGGAAAAGTGGTCGAGACGGGCGGGCGTGACGAGGTCTTCCTGAACCCCCTGCACCCCTACACGAGAATGCTTATCAAGGCCTCGAAGGGGGAATTTGCCCTGAGGCAGGAGGCGCCGGCCGACGGGGAATGGGAAGGGTGCTCCTATTACGAGAATTGCGAAGACAAAGGAGAACATTGCCGGGGACAGGTTCCCCAACTTACGGGCGGGAACGACCACAAAGTAGCATGTTTTATGAGCAAGTAATTCTGCGTACTGGAGTGAGGCAAAGGGCGGATTTTTCGTTCCCTATGGTAACGTATTATAATTAAAGAATTTTGAAATGTAGCAGTCATTTTCGTCATGACGGATGTCTTTTCTCCGAAATGTGATGAAAATCATTTACATCGTTAATGGTTGTGTTAAAATAGCGATAATTAGAATTACTAACTTACTTAATTCCAGGAGGTGTTGTTATGTTAAAGCTTCACAAGAACACAAAGGGCTTCACGTTGATTGAACTTCTCATCGTTATCGCCATCATCGGTATCCTGGCGGCGATAGCACTTCCGGCGTACATGGACTACACGAGGAAGACGAGGGTCACAGAGATCGTCAATAGCATGGGGGCAATAAAGACCGGTATCATTGCATTTGCATCAGAGGCTACCGCGGCCACAGTTATTCCGGCCATGGGTACTGCTGCTGAGATTGCATCTGGCTTAGGTATTACGGTTCCTGGTGCCAGCGTAAACGCAGCCAAGAACTACGGTGACGTTGCCGTTACGGGTCTTAATCTTGCGACCGGTGATGCGGTTATTACATGGACGGTAGCCAACATTAGCGGTGTGACTGGTACGCTTGTCCTTACTTGTGCAGCTGATCCCAATTTTCAGGCTTGGACTTGGAGTTCTACCGGCGGTATGACTAAATATCAGCCCAAGAATTAACTAAACGAAGGGTAAAGGGGGCCCCATGGGGCCCCCTTGTTTGATCGAATGGTTCTAGATAAAAAAGGTTTCACAATACTGGAGCTCCTCATAGGAACCGTAATTATCTGTATTATAGTTCTAATCGCGCTTCCCATGTATGCTATGCGCGGCAAAAGGACTGAACAGATAAACGCGAGAGCCCAGTTGCAGTGCATCAAAGAGGCGGAAGAATTGTATAGGTCACATTATGGATCATATACGAATGATGTCAGCAAACTCGCAAATTGGA
>DIFE01000014.1 GCA_002418985.1 Deltaproteobacteria bacterium UBA5756 | reverse complement strand
TTGTATCCCGCGATCTTGCCCTTGCAGTAATTCGAAAGATCCGCCGGGTCGATCACCGAGCCGTTATGAAGAACGACAACGGCTGTGACCGCCTCGCCCCAGGTGGGATGAGGCGTGCCGATGACGCAGGATTCCTTGACCACCTCATGCGTATGAAGGACCTTTTCCACCTCGGCGGGGTAGACATTCTCGCCGCCGGTGATGATCATGTCCTTCAACCGGTCGATCACACGTATGTACCCTCTCTTGTCGATGGAACAGACGTCTTCGGTATGGAACCATTCGCCCTTGAAGGCCTTTGCCGTTGCTTCCGGCTTGCGCCAGTAGCCGCAGGACATCCCCGGTCCCCGGATGATCATCTCTCCGATGCCGCCGGCCGGCACCGGTTTGCCCGCCTCGTCCACGACGAGAACCTCCATGTCGTAGCCCGCCCTTCCGCAGGATTCGAGGATGTTCTTTTCGCCCCTGGCATATGCCTCGTGTATGTCCCTGACGGAAAGGTTCGTCGTGACACCCGTCGACTCCGTGGTCCCGTGATGCTCTCCGAGAATGTTGCCGAAGGTATGGATGAATTTTTCATAGACGGCCGGTATGATCCCGGCGCCGGCGAACCACAACGATCTCCAGCTCGACAGGTCGTAGTTCCCGGTTTTCGGCGAATCGAGGATCATCATTACCATGGGGGTCGCGAACATCCCCGCGGTCAGTCTTTCCCTTTCAGTGACGGACAGGAAGAGGTCAACGTCCCACCGCGAAAACACGAACGCCGTCGAGGCCGTGTAGATGCTGCCGAAGAAGGTATAATGCGCCGTAATGTGGTACATGGGGCAGACGATGAAGACGTGGTCATCCATGACAAGGCCGTTGTTTTTGGAACAGACGCGGCCGGCATGATAGAAATTGCCGTGGGTCTGCATGACACCCTTGGGGAGCCCCGTCGTCCCGCTTGTGTACATGAGCATGGCAATGTCGTCCTCGAAGATTGACCCATCGACCTCCGAGGCGCTGGAGTGCCTGACCAGTTCCTCGTAGTCGTACCATCCGTCGGGCCTGTTTTCCGGAGACCCGAAATAGATGATCTTCTCAACCGACGGGATGGCGCCGACAATCCCCTGCGCCACCGGCACGAACTGCTCCTGCACGATGAGAATGGAAGGCTCCGCATCGGAGAGCACCGCGGCGATCTCCGGCGGTGCGAGCCGGAAATTGCAGACCACGTAGATGAGCCCCGCGTTGGGCACGCTTAAAGCCGACTCGATGTACTCGAAGCTGTTCTGGCTCAGTATGGCCACCCGGTCGCCCTTTTTCGCACCCAGGGCATGCAGGGCGTTTCCCATCCTGTTTACCCTGTTCTTTAATCCCCGATACGTATACTCCCGGTTTCCCTCCACCTCTTTCATCGCTATCCTGTCGGGATGGAGCATTGCATTCCGGTCTATCAAGGTCCGGATCGTTGAAAATGTCTTGTCGCCACCCATGGTCACCCTCCTTTTGATAAGTTGGGAACATCCTTGGGCAATTTTGGTGCCACGTTACTTTAGTCAATAATTGCGGTTAGTTATAAATGCATGAGTTATGCGGGAGAATGGCGGTGCTTCCGATGGAAACAGGAGTGCAGGTCCCCAACCCCTGCCTGCAGGGCATGATTTCCTTCGCGGAACCTTCTGAAGATTGGATGGGCCGCCCGGTCCAGGAAAACTGTGTCCTGAGGATACAACGTCTCCTCAGGACACGGAACAAGCGTTCTTAGAATATCCTTTTCAGGAGTTCACTTGCAATGACCGCCTTTTCGACTTCCTTGGAGCCTTCGTAGATCTCGACGATCTTCGCGTCGCGGTAGAACCTCTGGATGTCGTATTCGGCGATGTAGCCGTACCCGCCGTGGAGCTGAAGGGCCTCGTTGGCCACGTAGACGGCGGTTTCACCTGCGAACCACTTGGCCATGGAGACCAGCGCGGGGTCGAGCTTGCCGTTGTCGAGGAGGTATGCCGCCCTCCAGTAGAGGCTGCGGGACGCCTCGATACGAGTCGCCATCTCGGCTATTTTGAACTGCACGCCCTGGAGTTTGGAAAGCGATCCTCCGAAGGCCTTTCTCTTCTTCACGTGGGATATGGCCATTTCGAGGGCGCCCTGGGCAACGCCGACACCCTGTGCGGCCACGTGGTTGCGGGTCATGTTGAAGAACTCCATGAGCTGGTAGAAGCCCCGGCCCTCCTTGCCGATGAGGTTCGCGACGGGCACTTCCACGTTGTTGAAGCTCACCTCCGCCGTGTTCGAGGCCCTTATGCCCATCTTCCCGTGGATCTTCGTGGCGGCGAAGCCCGGGGTCGCCGTATCGAGGAGGATGATGCTGCTCCTCTTGTGCACGTCCTTCGCCTCGGGGTCGGTGATGGCGTAGACGAGGAGGTACTTCGCATTGCAGCCGTTGGTGATAAACATCTTCGCCCCGTTGATGACGTACGTGTCACCCTTCTTCTCGGCCCGGGTCTTCACCATCGTCACGTCGCTGCCCGCGTCGGGTTCGGTGATGGCCGTGCCGATGATGGCCTCGCCGGATGCGATCTTCGGGAGGTAGTAGCGCTTCTGCTCCTCGGTGCCGAAGGTCTGGATCATCTCCGCGCCGAAACCGGCGGAGCAGATGTTCTGGCCGCAGCCGGGGTCGACGCGCCACACCTCCTCGGTGATGAGGGAGTGCTCGAGAAACCCCAGGCCCGCACCCCCGTATTCCTCCTTGATGAAGACACCGATGAAGCCGTTCTCGGCGGCACGCTTCACGATGGAAAGGTCGAACTCCTCTTTTTCGTCGAATTCTTTCGCCTTGTCCCTGAATTCCTTTTCTGCAAATTCGCGGGCGGCCTTTATGATGTCCTTCTGCTCCATTGTCAGTTCCATGCATCCTCCAGAGGGTTAGTCCCCGAATTTGACTCCTTTATCTATGCTGCACCAAACTGTCTGCGTAATTCCGGCTTGGAGATCTTGCCTGCGGGATTGCGGGGCATCTCCGGGATAAAATGGACTACCTTGGGCACCTTGTATCCCGCGATCTTGCCCTTGCAGTACCGGATCAGCTCGGCGCTGTCGAGGGTCTGGCCCTCGTTGAGCACAACGATCGCCGCGATCGCCTCTCCCCACACCGGGTGGGGAACGCCTATCGCCAAGGACTCCCGCACCGCCGGATGCTCGTTGACGACCTTTTCTATCTCCGCCGGATAGACATTCTCGCCGCCGGTGATGATCATATCTTTCTTGCGGTCGATGATATAGATATATCCCTTCTCGTCGATGTGACAGATATCCTCAGTGTAGAACCAGCCATTGCGAAAGGCCTTCTTCGTCTGCTCCTCCTTGCGCCAGTAGCCGACAGACGTGCCGAGTCCCCGTACCTTCATCTCGCCTTCGCCGGGAGCGGCAACGGGGTTGTCGTTGTCGTCGACGATGAGGACTTCACAGTCATAGGCGGCCAGGCCGCAGGACTCCAGGATCCTCAGGTTGTCGTCGGTCAGTTCCTTCTCTATGTCCTTTGCGGAGAGGTTCGTGGTAACGCCCGTCGTCTCCGTGGTCCCGTGATGCTCACCGAGGATGCAGCCGAAGGTGTCGATGAACTGCTTGTAAACAGAGGGGATGATCCCGGCTCCGGCGAACCAGAGCTTGTTCATGCTCGATACATTATAGCGGTTTTTCACGGAAGGCCAGACATCGAGGAGCATCCGGACCATCGGGGTTGCGAGCATGCCCGCCACGATATGCTCTTCGTGGGCGGCCTTGAAGAGGCCTTCGGGATCGAATTTCTGGAAAAGGATGCTCGTCGCACCGCGATAGAAGGGCCCCAAAAAGGAGGTCGACGCCGTCACGTGGTACATGGGGCAGATCGTAAAGCCGACGTCGTCCGTCTCTATGCTGTTGTTAAAGGAGCAGGTCCGCCCGCAGTGATACATGTTGAGGTGGGTCTGCATAACGCCTTTTGGCGCCCCCGTCGTGCCGCTCGTATACATGAGCATGGCTAGGTCGTCCTCGTGGACGGTCTCCTGCCAACCTGCGGCGGCGCCCCGAAGCATCTCGTCATACCCGTGCCACCCTTCGGGCCTTCTTGCCTTCGGCCCGATGTGCACGAATTCGCGGACGGACGGTATCTGCCCTTTTATCTCCTGCGCAGTCGGCACATACTGCTCATCCACGAAAAAAATGACCGGCTCGGCGTCGGAGAGGACCCCCGCCATCTCCCGTCCCGCCAGCCTGAAGTTAACGGGCACAAAAACAAACCCCGATGCGCTGGCGGCAAGGGTAAGCTCCATGTATTCATAACTGTTCTGGCTCATAATCCCCACCCTGTCGCCCTTTTTGGCTCCGAGGGCGAAAAGGGCGCTGCCGATCTTCATCACCCTTTCTTTTAGCTGGCTGAAGGTGCAGCTCTTGCCTGTCTCGTATTCCTTCATGGCCGTCTTTTTGGGATACAGCGCGGCGTTACGCTCGATCAACGTTCTTACTGTCTGGAATTCATGGTTTGGGCTCATTTCCGGCGCTCCTCCTGAGGTAGCTGAAATTTCAGTGAGATTCGCAACTTCAAAAGCAATTAGCGTGCCAGAAGCACGGCCCCCGCCAGGGCCCGTAAAGCCAGTGTTTTCGGCTAATTGTACCGCGGGTTTCACACCGGATGTGCTGAAATTGCTCACAGGTGTGCATAAAGTGCACAGGAGGAAAGGACTGCGCCGGAATGACGGAGGTGCGCGGGGGAGTTAGGCGGGAGGTGTTGTCCGTCCGGGACGAACTCGATCTTCACCAGAGACTTTCTTTCTTGTAGCCCGGGACGCAAAACCGTCTTAAAAGGGCCGGACGCCAGCCAAACGTCCGGCCCTTTTATCAGGAGTATACGAACGGCCTATTTCATGAGAACTGACGGCAGGTACAAGGTCAGTTCGGGGAAAACGAAGAGGAGTGCCACGCAGAGGAACAGGGCGATAAGAAAGGGATATACGCCCTTGTAGATGACACCCATGGGAACCTTGGTGATGTTCTTCACGACAAAGACACACATGGCGACGGGCGGGATGACGGAGCCCACGCAGACGGTGAGAGAGAGCATGATGCACGCCCAGATCGGGTCATAACCCATGTTCGTTATTGCCGGGTAGAATATGGGGGTAGCGAGGATCAGAAAGGCAAGGTCGTCGATGAAGGACCCGCCAATCAGATAGATCAGGAAGATGAAGATCATGATGACGTGGCGATGGACCGGCAGGGACACGACCCACTCAGCCACCCCGTTGGGAATGTTCGTTACGGCGATGAAGTGGCCCAGAACGGTGGAAGACGCCACGATAACTAGCACCATGCAGGAGGTCCGGAGAGCCTCCTTGATGGACTGCCGTATGCCGTTGAACTTTATGTCACCCTTGATGACACATAGCACAAGGACGGCAAAGGTGCCGATCGACCCCGCCTCCGTGGGCGTGAAGAAACCGTTCATCAACCCGCCGATTATCACGAGGAATATCAACACCGGCCACATCACGTCGGGCAGGGTCTTCATCCGGGCCGGCCAGGAGTACTTCTCGCTCTTCGGCCCTATGGCAGGGTTTATGCGGGCCCATCCGAAAATGACAACGGCGAAGAAAAAGGAGATCATGAGGCCCGGGATCAGTCCCGCCATGAAGAGCTTTCCTATGGACACCTGGGTGATGAGGCCGAGGAGGATGAGCGTCACGCTCGGCGGGATGAGAACGCCAAGGGTGCCGACAGTGGCCACGATGCCCGTGGAGAGCTTCTTGCTGTAATTGAACCTGTCCATCTCGGGCACGGCAACACTCGCGAAGGTGGCGCTCGTCGCCACGATCGAGCCGCATATGGCCTTGAAGATGGTGGCCCCCGCGACGGTCGCCATGGCAAGCCCGCCGGGAATGTGGCCGAGGAACTTGTGGGCGCTGTCGTAGAGGCGCTTGGCCACACCCGCGTTAAAAGCGATCTGCCCCATGAGGACAAAGAGGGGTACCACGGTGAGGCTGTAAGACTCGAGGGAGTCGTAAAAATCGTTGGCAAGCATGTTCATTGCCTGTGCCGGCCCCACTATGTAGGCATACCCGGCCACGCCGACCAGTGCCATGCCGAAGGCAAGCTCCAGGCCGGTGAGAAAGAGCGCCAGCAAGACAAAGATGCCGATGACTCCTATGGTAATTTCATCCATTGTTTTCACCCTTCTTGAATAAGAGAACGGTCTGGAGAACGAGGACAAGGGCCTCCATGAAGGCACAGAACGCAAGTCCATAGGCTACGGGATAGTAAGGTATCCCCAGGGTAAGAGAGACGTCCCCGCTTTTAAAAAGGTGGTTTGATTTCGTGAGCAGGTAATAGCCCAGTATGACGAAGAGGATCACACCGAGGAGCCTTGTAAAGAGGCCGAAGGTCCTCTTTACGGTCTGGGAGCGCTTCTCGAGCAGGAAATCCACGAATATGTGAGCATTGTCCCAAGAGGTCTGCGGTATGGCAAAGGCCACGACAACGGCCCCCGCCATCGCCACGAGTTCGTAGGTTCCGGTTATGGGCCTCCAGAAGGCACGAAGGGCGACGTCCACCACGGTGAGCATCATCATCAGAAACAATACGATACCGCTCAAACCGTTCATCCAGCCGCTGAACCTTCTGGCGGCACCGATCACGCTGTTCATTGATCCTCCTCCTTATGCGACCGGTTGCCGGGGCCGCTTACTCTCCCCGGCAACCAGGTCTTATGGGGGCTATTTTGTATTCTTCTTGATGTAGTCGCGCACGAATTTCAACGCCTTGTCGCCAGCCAGGTTCTTTTCCTTCATCTTCTTCACATACTCGGCAAAGAGCGGCTCTATCTGCGTGACCCATTTCTGGTTCTCTTCCGCGGAAAGCTTGATCACCTGGTTTCCCCTCTTTGTGGAGAATTCCTTTCCGTCCTGGTCCATCTTGTCCCAGAGTTTGCCCTGCTTTTCCATGAATTCCTTGTTGATCTCCTCGATCACCTTTTGCGCGTCGGGGGGAATACTGTTCCATTTCGCCTTGTTCATGGCGATGACGAAGGTGGCGGTGTAGGCGGTGCCGTAGTTCTCCGTCGTGGACTTGATGACTTCTCCCAGCTTCCATCCCTTGAGGGCTTCATAACCGCACAGCAGGCCGTCGGCTACGCCTTTTGACAGGGCGTCATAGGCGTCGCCCATGGGCATGGCCACCGGCGAGCCGCCGAGCATGGACATCATCTTCGCATTGGAGCCGAAGGTCCGTATCTTCATCCCTTTCAGGTCGTCGAGGCTCTTCACGGGCTTTCTCGTGTGGAGTATGCCGGGGCCCTGGGCATGGAAATACATGACCTTGACATCGTCGAATTCCTTGGGTTTGAAGCTCTTATAGAACTCATTGGCGAGCCTCGTCGCCACGACGCCGCTCGGATAACCGAGAGGATAGTCGAGGATCTCGGAGAGGGGGAATTTCCCCATCGTGTACCCGAGAACGCAATTGGCCATGTCGACAACACCGGTAAGGATACTGTCGTACTGCGACTGAGGCGAGGTCAGGGTGGCACCCGGGTAATGCTGCACCTTCACCTTTCCGTTGGTCCTCTTCTCCACTTCCTTGCACCACTCCGCCGTTATCGCCGCATTGGGGTGGCTCACAGGGAAGAACGTGGCAAAACGAAGCTTCACCTGGGCGCTCGCCGGCACCGACACCAGGCATAAGGTTACAGCAAGGAACAGGACACCGGATACGATACACAAAAACCGTTTCATAAAAAACCCCCTTGATTTTGGATTTGCTCAAAGTTCAAAAGCAATTTTGATGCCAACCTCCGCTTCGCTCCGAAGGCCTGTAATTAATAGCCTTGCGGCTGCCGAGTTCAGCGGGGTGTGCATAAATGATACACGGGTGTGTATCTTTTAACCAGTTTAAACCGGAAGGAACATGAACGGGCGCACGGGAACCGCCTCTATTTTTCCTGTGTTTTCAGATAAAGTTTTCTGCGGCTTATGCCGAGGAGGCGGGCTGCCTTGCTCTTGTTGCCCTTGGCGAGGGTGAGGACGCGTTCTATGTGTTCCTGTTCTATGCGATGGAGGGTCAGTTCGTCTTCCGGGAGATCCTTCCGGTCGAGATCGCGGTCGATGAAACGGCCTTCCATCATGCTCTGGGGGAGGTCTTCGGAGAGGATCGTTTCGCGGGAGGCGCATAACAGGACGGCGCGTTCCATGACGTTTGCCAGTTCGCGGACGTTGCCGGGCCAGCGATAGTCTCTCAGGAGGTCCATGGCCTCACGACAGAGGATCTTCTTCGCGCCGCCGCGGGCAAACTTGCCCAGAAAGTAGTCGGCAAGCAGGGGGATATCGTCTTTGCGCTCGCGAAGAGGGGGGAGGGTGATAATAAAGGTGTTGAGCCTGAAAAAGAGGTCTTTGCGGAATTTCTTCTCCTTTACCTCGTTCTCGAGGGACTTGTTGGTGGCAAATATGAACCTGACGTCCACTTTCGATTCGCGGGTATCACCGAGGCGCCGGAAGATGCCCGTTTCAAGGGTGCGCAGGAACTTGGCCTGAATAGCCACGCCCATGTCCCCTATTTCATCTATGAAGAACGTGCCTTTGTCGGCAAGTTCCAGGAGGCCGATCTTGTCTGTCTGCGCGCCGGTAAAGGCTCCTTTTTTGTAACCGAAAAGCTCGCTTTCCAGGATACTCTCCTGGAGAGTGCTCGAATTGACCGCCACGAACTGGCTTGCGGAGCGCGGGCTCATGTTGTGGATTGCCCGCGCAACGAGTTCCTTTCCCGTGCCTGTCTCGCCCAGCACCAGGACGGGGACATCCGAGGGCGCCACGAGGCGGATGAGACGTTTCACCTCGTTCATGGGTTCTGAGGTGCTTATGAAAGAGTCGTGTGCCTCCACCCTCTGAAGCTGTTCCTGGAGAACGATGTTCCTCTCCCTCAGTGCCTTCTTCTCGTAGGCTTTCTGAATGACGTTGGAGAGTTCCGTCAGCTTGCAGGGTTTGCTGAGATAGTCGTAGGCGCCGAGCTTCATCGATTGTATGGCCGTGTCGACGGAGGCATGGCCGGTGAGCATGATGATCTCCAGCTTGGGTTCGTTCTTCTTGATGGATTCAAGGAGTTCCACGCCATCCATGTCGGGAAGCCTTATGTCGAGGACACAGACGTCGAAGGTCTGCTTCTTCATCACGGCCATCGCCTCCCGCGCCGTGGCTGCCGCGGTCACCGCCAGGCCTTCCCGGGAAAGTTTCTTCTTGAAGGCCTCGACAAGCTGTTCCTCATCATCAACGATCAGCACACGGATCACGCAAAGCCTCCTCGGTAGCGATTACCCGGCATAAAGGGGAAGGGAGATCCGAAAAGCGGTCCCTCCGTCGTAACGCTGGCCGACCTCAATGCCGCCTCCCATCCTCTGCAAGAAATCATAACACAATGTGAGCCCGAGACCGGTTCCTTTCTTTATGCCCTTTGTCGTAAAAAAGGGCTCGAAGATGAGGTCCCTGATGTTCTCGGGGATACCCGGTCCGTTGTCCTCGACGGCTACTTCGACGATGTTGCCGGCGAGCCGCCTCGCCTTTATCCATATTGTTGCGTCCGCCTGACCCTCAACGGCATCGACGGCGTTGACGATGACGTTGAGGAACACCTGACGCATGGCATCGAAATCGCCTTTAACCGCCGGCAGCGGCGACGGCACGTCCTGAATGAACCTGATGGGAAGCTTCTGAAAATTTATGTGATCCAGGAGTTCGTCGAGGAGCCCGTTGAGATCGATGCTCGTTTTCCCCAGGTCCTTCTTTCTCGTTACATCCAGGAGGCTCTTGATCGTCTTCGTACACCTGAAGGCCTGCTCTTCGATGACCTTGAGGCTCTCCTTGAATTCTTCGAGGTCCCGTTTATTGAACGAGCCGACCTCGAAGTTCTCGATGGACTCGAGGGCCAGTTCGGCATTGGCCGTTATGGTGGCAAGGGGATTGTTGAGCTCGTGGGCTATCCCCGTCGTAAGCCTGCCTATCATGGACATCTTCGCTTCCTGCATCAGCTGGTCGCGGGCCTTGACGCGCTCCGTCGTATCTTCGATGATGCACAGGAGCCCTTCGACCCTCCCGTCCTTATCCTTGATGGGAACACCCTTGAAGTAGATGTATTGCGGAATCCCCCAGTAGTTGATGAAGGGAAAGTCCCAGAGCTGAAAGGGTTTGCCTTTCAACCCCTCCCGGATGTAATTGGCCATGCCGCATTTTACCGTGAAGGGATTCTTTATCCAGCTGAAGCCCAGAAGCTTCTCCTGCGCCTTTGCTATCGTGTCAAATCCCGACAGGGTGGCAAGCGCCGGATTGACACTGGAAAATTCACCTTTCTTATTAATGGTAAAGATCGCTATCGGCGCGTTCTCGACGATCTCGTAGTTGAACTCGCCGAGCTGTCTCAAGTCTTCCTCCGTCCTGCGGAAGGCCGTTACATCACGTATGATCTCCACGACGCCCGCAAGGCCCCGGTCTTCAAGGGGCGATGCCGTCAGGACGAAGTACTCGGCGCCGGCGCCCTTGCCGATCTTGATCTCCGACTGCTCCGTCTTGCCGCTCTTGTACGACCTCAGCACAGGGCAGTCGGCGCAGGGCCTGCGCTTGTTCATGATGACCGAGTAGCAGTGCTTCCCGCGAAGCTGATCGGCGGGTCTATCCCCCGACCACCGGCGGTTGACAGACCCGACCCATTCAATCCTGAGATCCCTGCTGACAAGAAAGGACCCCCCGCACAAAAGGCGCATAACCGATTGAAGGGTGGAGGAGCTTTTTTCCGAAGTCATCTCGACCATGACGAAATAGAATAGCAAATATGGTGCCAGAAAGAAAGTTTCTCCTTTTTTCCCATCACCTATAACCCATTACCCATAACCTCTTTTCTCTTGACTTTATAAGCACGTCTCCATATCATCTAAACGAAAATATCTGTTATGTCTTCTATCCCTCTGAGATAGTATCCTTAATGACAGCACGGATATTTTCACTCCGGGTCCATCACGTGGCTTGCACCGTCCAGCGTGGTTAAGGGGCGGACCCGGATTTATAAAAGCTTCAATTACGCGATAATCAACGTACGAGAGATGCGGCATCACATGAGATTGCACGCCTATAGATCGATTTCCGTCGCCCCGTCCATAGCGTTCTGTATCTGCGTCCTTTCCGCCATGTCGTGTTCCTCGCTCGGCCAGCAAGGCCCGGGGCACAGGGCAGCAGCAGGGCGGACCGCAGGCTCAGGCGCCGGTGCAGCAAAGCGGACCCAAGCCGCAGCAAAATGAAAAGCTCGCGAACCTCGGGCTCACTCCTTCGCGGCCCTATGCCTCCAGAGCCATCCAGATCCAGTACCGCGCCGACGCCAACCTGAACACCTATCAGGATAAGCCGCACACCCTCGTCTTTGTCGTCTATCAGGTTACCGACATCAACCCTTTCAACGGCCTCGCCAAGGACGCAACGGGGCTCACGAAACTCCTCCAGGGCGAGAAATTCGATCCAAGCGTCATGGCGGTGGACCGGTTTTTCATTGAACCGGGTGATACCAACCGCCTTGACATAGACCGCTACGAGAACGTAAAATGGGTGGGCATAGTGGCGGGCTATTACGATCTGACGCCGGGGCAGGTCACGAGAATCTATGAATGGCCCGTGCTCGTCGACACCAAGGGAATGATATTCAAGACAAACGAAGCCAAAATGGGGCTGTTGGGAATGAACCTCTATCTCGGTCCCAGCAGTATCCAGGAGGTGCCAAACCCATGACAGAACCGAAGAAACCCGTTTTCTGGTACCAGGGGCTCTTCCTGCAACCCCAGCATTTCCAGCAGGCAGATCTTTCCCATCAATCGTCGCTGGGGCCGCCGAAGGATAAGGTGGACCTCATCAAGGAGTATAACGATGTCATCGGCGGGCAGGTGTGCCTCAATATCAGCGCCTTCGAGCGGGAAAGATGGATTGCGAATACCGTTGCCGGAAACGGCTCCGGTGAGCCAACGAAGCGTCGCGCCTTCAACCGTACGATGAAAAACATCGAATACGCATCGCGGCAGCTGGGGGCCGTATCCATCCAGATAAATGAGGCTAACTCCGACGATGCAGAAAAACAGGCGGACATTGCACGCCGGATGTTCCCCGGAGTTACTGTCCGCGCATGCCTTGCCCTTTCGGACCGGGCCGGGATACTCCATGAAACCGGAGCCCTGTCGAACAGGGATGAGATCGGCCGCATGAGTGCGGGCAGGTCCCGCGTCGTCGACTGTAACAACACCTTCACCGGCATCGGCGGGCGCCACTTCGGCTGGCTCCACGTCAACGCCCTGGGCAAGGCACTCCTGTGCTGCAACGATTACCATTTCGATTACACCTTCGGCGATTTCCACGCCGATACGTTGAAGGACATCTGGATCTCCGAGCGCCATGCCACGGTGATCGAAAGGTCCTTCCGGGAGATATACAGGAAGTGCTCGATGGCGGTGTGGAAATGATATGCTTTTTTAGTTTCCTATCGGGGTCAGCTTTGATACTATTGTAGACACAATTCACGTGAAAAGTATGCATCCGACACAAACCGGGGGGGTATGATGAAAAAAGTGTGGATTACAGCCCTCGTTAAGGACGAGGAGAAGATAGCAAAGCTCATGGCTGCCATGAAACAGTATGGCCTTGCCGCCAACGGTCACTTTTGGGTGGACGATCTCACGCACATGTCATGGCAGGCACCCGCCGAGGAACTCCTCAAGGCGGATGTCGCCCTCTGGATCATTGCGGGCGCCCCGCAGGATCTGAAAACGCCTTCCGTCGCTTTCGGCCTGTCGCTTCTCGCGATGAAGGTCTTCGCCGTGAAGGGCCAGGCCTTTCCCCTCATATTCGCTCCGACGGCCGAGGTGATCCCCCTCTCAAATCCATCCCTTGGCGTAAAGGCCGTCTCCTTCCCCAACACACCTCTTAAGAAGATCGAAAAAGAGTATCAGCTGGATGTCCACGGCCTTCCCGGCATCGGCCTGTGGTTCGAGGCAGGGCCTTCCTCCCCCCTGGCGTGGCAGGGAGCAATGTTCGGCGTTCACGGCGGCGAGATAGATTTTCACGGGGTGGGTCCTGCCCACGGCGTACCCGAACGCGCCGTCCTCGAATATCCCCAGGAGGGTCTGAAGCTCCAGCTTGGCGACGATGAATTCACCGCCTGGGCGGTCCAAAACGCTCTTGAACGAAACACATCCTACTACGTCCGCGTGCAGGGAACCCCGGACAGGCTCCTCTTCGGCCCTTACGCCTCATCGGAAGAAGCAGAGGTGCACGTGGTGAAACTGAGCTAGACAGAAGAAACCGCCTCTGGTCTGCCCGAATCCCTGAGGGGACTCAAGGCCACCGGGTGGGCCGAGCCAACATATCTCTACCAAAACGGCTATGGCTTTCTTTTCCTAGACGTTATTGGCACTATGCAATGAACATGGGGTTTGTGTAGGTTGTAATTATTTCCGTCCTCCCGTGAAGGCCGGTATTCAAAAAAGGTCTGCGGGTGATGCCGCCCGGGCTTCGGCTTTTTTTCTTACCTCTTCGATCATGCTCCGGACTTCCTTGTTTGCCCTGATCTCCCGAATTTCGACCCCGGGGTGCGCCGCCGGGAAGATGCGGAAGACCTCGTCGGCGAAGGCCTCTCCGATGGAGTCGATGCTGCCGAAGTCGATGAGGGCTGTTTTGAACCGGGCTAACCTGGTCAACAGACGCTTCGCCTCGGACCTGGAGACCAGTTTTTCGGTCCCATATTGAGCCAGGTGTGCAGGAACGACCGTGGTGGACAAACCGGAGGTACCATCTGATGAAAAATTCTGATATATCTCTTTTATAAGTCGCGATGTGTCGTTCTTGAGTATCATTGTTATCAGGGTGCCGGAACGGTCCTCCTGGGTCGCAAGCGACCAGTCGTCCCCGTCGTCGCTCGTGGTATGCGCGAGGAGAATTCCGCCCGAGAGGATGCTGAAGGCATCAAACATGCGCGAGGAGAAGAAAATCCCCTCGCCGGAATGGCCGGCCCGGTCCGTGGTCAGCCTCCCCTTTACCAGTTCCACGACCGCGTGCCTTTCATCGATGAAGTTGAAATGAACCCCGATTTTCCTGAATATCCCCACTCCCCGATCCCATATGGTCATTTTCGTCGAAAAAGCCGTCTTTTTGACCTGGATGAAGGCACTCTCGGTCCCGGAATGGTCAACAACATTGTTGAACATCTCCGTGAACCCGCATCGCCAGAGATCGAGGGCGTTTTCCGGGAGGTCGCCCAGCATCTCGCGCACCTCGGTCCGCCAGACAATATCTTCCTCACGGTTGCCCGCCACGGAGAGAATCTTCTTCGAATCGCCAAGCGTGCAAAGCTGATAGCGACCGGGAGGCGTCCCCTGGAAAAGTATCTTTCCGTCAACGAGGTACCTCAGGTGCTTATGGACTGCCTGCCGACTGATCGCAAACTCCCCCATCACCCTGGAAACCAGTCCGCCGGCCTGATCTTCGACGTTCCTTATTATAAAAGCCCTGACCGCCTCGCCTCTTTTTCTGGATCTCGCCATGATGTAAACCTTATATGTGATAACTGTAAACCATCTGGACTGGGCGTGTCAACCTTAAAGGCTGGCACAAAACACCGGGAGATGCCGGAAGGAGAGGCCTGCGGACCTTGCCTGCCTGCCCGGCCTGGTTCTCGGCGGGTTTATCGACTGTTTTTTCAGCCTTTTGCGGTGAAACCCCGATGAAAGAGTACGGCACCACAGGGTCGCGAGTCCTCAAAAGACAGGTTTTCAGGTCGATTGCGATGGCACCGGTGCCCCTTTTCCAGCAAACGTACCCCAAACGGCTAAACCCTCTTTACCGGACCCACCCAACCGGTTTATACTGGTGACCGGGAAATATGATGTATGTGCACGGGGACGCCAGGTTCCCGTCGAAGCCGGCAGTGCCTGTGGAGGAACCCGGATCAGCGCTTAGGCCGGAACCATAGCCCGAAACCGAACTTACAGAGGAGCCCAACAATGAACAAGACCGCATGTGATCCCGCCCTCGTCGACAGGCAGGATTGTATCCTCGTCGTTATTGACGTTCAGGAAAAGTTGATGCCGGCCATTCATGACAGGGAAAGGGTGGTGGCCAACACGACAACGCTTGTCAGATTTTGCGGAATCTGCGGCATACCCGTGATCTTTACCGAGCAGCTCAAGCTGGGAACAACCCTGAGCCAGGTGCGGGATGCCGCCCGGGACTTCATCGCCGTGGAAAAGATACATTTCAACTGTTTCCTGAATGATGAATTTTCCGGCGCGGTCGCAAGGTCGGGGCGACGAACGCTGGTGCTGACCGGCGTGGAGTCCCACATCTGTGTCGCCCAGACTGCAATCCCCGCAGCGCCCCAATGGCGGGTCCACGTCATCTCCGACGCGGTCTCGTCAAGATCGCCCGAAAATAAGGTGATCGCCCTTCAAAGGATACACGACGCCGGGGCCGTCATCTCCTCCACGGAGATGTTCATCTATGAGATACTTGTGAAAGCAGGCACCGACGAGTTTAAGGCCGTATTGCCGCTCGTCAAGTAATCTCTATACCTTCCCCGGATATCATGCGATAATGCCGATGGGGATCAGATCCAATGTTCCGGACATTTATGGTCCATGACGGCGGATGATTACATCAGGCGGAGGTTGCATGAAGGATTCTCTCAAGACCGGAGACGCTTTCCCGTCAGGACATAGGGGGCAGAAACCACAGCCGGAAAGTGATCCGAGGGCGGCGGTCACGGTGGACCTTTATCGTTTATTCTTCGATTTCTCCTCCGATCTCATGGCCGTGACCGATCCTGGCACCGGCCGTATTCTCGACATCAATCAGGCCTTCGTAGGCTGGTCCTCATACACACGGGATGAATTGCTCGGTAAAACAACCGTCGAGCTCGGAATGTGGGGCCGGAACGAAGACAGAAACACCATGCTCGAGGAGCTCTACGACAAAAAGCTCGTCGATGGTATCGAACTCAACTGCACGAGACGAAACGGCGAGGTAAGGAAGGTCCTTTTCTCCGCAAAGCTTGCAGACGCCGGGAATGGAAAGCTTCTGATCGCCATTGGCCGGGATATCACTGAACGTCTGCGGATGGAACGGGTGCTCCGGGCGTCCCAGCGAAGGCTGTCGGACATAATCGAGTTCCTGCCCGATGCCACCTTCGTTATCGACCGGGAGGGAACGGTGATCGCGTGGAACCGTGCCATCGAAGAGATGACCGGGGTGGGCAAGAAGGACATGATCGGAAAATCGAACCATGTCTATGCCATACCTTTCTACGGCAGACGACGGAACCTCCTTATAGATCTCGTCGGCGACAGCGATGAAAGCTCGGAATCAAAATATATTTATGTTAAGAAAAACGGAGACACGATCTTTGCCGAGGCGTTTACGGGAGCCTTGTATGGGGGCAAGGGGGCATGTCTGTGGGGGACGGCCACACCGCTTCTCGATGACCGTGGCAACCGGGTGGGAGCGATAGAATCTATCCGCGACATAACCGATTACGCTGTGGCCGAGGAGAAACTCAGGTCTTCCTATGAGGAGATGCGCAGGCTGTCGGCACACATCGAGGAAGTACGAGAGAACGAGCGGGCCGCCATTGCACGGGAACTTCATGACGTCCTCGGGCAGATTCTGGCCGTCATAAACATGGACCTGCGCTGGCTCAACAAAAAGATACCCGCTCATGAAAAAGAGCTCCTCGGTAAGGTCGCATCGGCGCTTACGCTCGTCAAACAAGCCACCGGCACCGTGCAGAGGGTGTCATCGGGATTGAGGCCCGTCGTCCTCGACGACTTCGGCCTTGCTGCCGCCGTCGACCATGCCGTCACGCAATTTTGCGACCAGACGGGCATGAAAACGACCCTCAGGATGGATCAAACCATAGACCCGGACAAGAACACCAGCATCGCTCTGTACCGGATACTTCAGGAGGCCCTGACGAATGTCATGCGCCACGCTAACGCGACAACGCTCGAAGTTTCTCTGTTAAGGACTGAAGGCGCCGTCCAACTAATGGTCCGGGACAACGGCCGCGGGATCTCAGACAAGGAGATGCTTAGCAACGGGTCTCTGGGTATTCTGGGAATGAGGGAGCGGGCCGCCTTCATCGGCGGGCGTCTTGAAATCTCCGGGGCAAACGCGCCGGGAACACAGATAACGGTCGATCTCCCCCTGAAAAAAACGGAAGGTAAAAAATAACAGAATGCCGGGCAGATTTTCTCAGCCCGGCGCCTATCACCCATTACCTATAACCAATAACCTGTTTTCACTTTACATAAACGAGATCGGTGGGAGAAAAACTGCCGCCTTTGTTGGTCTTCGCCCAGCTTGCATCGACGCCGAAAAGCTCCACGACTTCCAGTTCACCCTTGAAGGCGCCTTTTTTCCTGCCCAGAGGCTGTTTGGTTCTGGGGTCGATGACCTCTTCGCCGGGGGCGTAGACCTCAAGGACTTTGCCTTTTTCAAGCCCCGACAGCCTGCCCGCATTGATGTAAACCTTGGTACCGTCGACAGAGGCTACGCGTGAATGCCAATCGACGGAGAGAACCGTCTTGAGCACGTCTTCGGCGATCATCTCGATGGCAAGGTCGATCGCCTTGATTTTCGCCTTTTCCGTGCTGAGGTCTCCCTTCTCCCGTGAAAGGGATATCGGATTCCTGCCTGACAGCTGCTTCATCGTTTTACCGGTTTCCGTGTTGAATACATCTATTGCCAGCTTCGACATCGCGAACGAGGTTTCCTTCTCGTCCTTGCCCTCGATGCGGGACGAACTGGTGTAAACATCAGAGAGTGTGGTTTTTAGGATCGCCTGGATGCCGAAATCATCATTCAGTTTCTTCGCATTTGCTCCGTCGAAGTATGAACCTCGTATGTTTAGCGTATTGGGGTCCATACAGATAACGGTCCCGGTGCTCTCGAGGCGTGATATAAGGCGCTTTGTGGCCAATTCCCCGAGGCCTTCCGACTTGTAGTTCGTATTGTCTATAACGGGAAGGACGATGATCCGCCGTTTCATCTTCGGGGAGGGATATTCGAAGGAAATGAGACCCTGCATGTACCCGAGACCCACGGGAATATATCCCATCTGCGTGGGATAGGCCATCTGCGGCTGAATGCCTTTCTTTTTCAACTCTTCCTCGAGCTTCGCTATCCTTTTCTCAAGCTCGTCGCGCTCTTTCTTGCTGGGACCGCCGCTGCCGCCGACGCTGAAGGAAAGAGCCTCGCCTATGCCCGGGGTGTACTGGTCTTTACGAATCCACACGTAGGGCGGCTCGTAGGGTGTCAACATGTATTTCCGGTTACGGGTATAGATGTATTCTACACCGTCTATGACCTTGATATCGCCCAACTGGGGTTCCGCGACCTCTTCCGGATCGCCGCGAACCGATTTTTTCTGGGTGGCCGAGTCGGTCTTTTTGGCGGTCTTGGAGGGATCTTCGTCTTTCTTTTTGCCCCAGGGCAAATAACTGCAGGAGGCAAGGAAAACTACCAGTAAAACAAGTATGATTTTTCGCATCGTGTGATTATAAATGTGATGAAAGGAAAAGTCAAATTTTTAAATGTTACGATTCATGACGTTTTATATCTCTCCCTGAAAGACGGGCAGCGAAAAGGAAAAAACGCTTCCCTTTCCGGGGGTACTCTCGACCCGGATCGAGCCGCCATGGCCTTCAATGACGGACTTGACGATAAAAAGGCCGAGGCCGCTGCCCTCTTCCTTGCGTCCGAGACTTCCGCGGCGGTATCTTTCAAAAATGAAGGGTAGTTCCGCGGCGGGTATGCCCATACCCCGGTCCCTAACGAAGACTACGAGCATGTTATTCTCCCTGCGGGTGCCGATTACCACCTCTGAATCCTCGGGAGAAAACTTCAGGGCGTTTACCAGGAGATTGATGATGACCCGTTCGATGTAATCCCTGTCCGCGAGAACCAGAGCGTGCCCGGCGCCTTCGGTGAATGTCACCCTTGGCGAATACAGACTTACGACATCCCGTATGATTTCATTTATATCGCAGGGGCTGACGGCAAAATCGAGCTTTCCCGATTCGATCTTCGACACGTTGAGGTAGTTCTCGACGAGATGGTGGATCTTCGATACGTTCTCCTGGATACTGAAGAGCCTGTTCTTGAGTTCTCCCTCAACGGCGCCGTACTTTCCCCGAAGGATCCTGCCGAGAAACCCCGAAACGGGCATGAGAAAGGATTTTATGTCGTGGTTTATCGAAGAAACGAAGTCGGCCTTGAATTCCTCTATCTTTTTCTCCCTCGACACGTCCTGCAGAAGCAGAATATGCCCGGGAGGCGCGTTGTTTTCCAGAGACCAGGGGGATACGAAGACCCTGAGGTACAGGGGCTCTTCAGAGCCCTGCCTGCTGATGACGAATTCCTGAAGAACGGTGTGATTATTCCCGGAAACGTTGAGTGCCGGAAAGACGATCCTGTACGAATTGCCCATCGCCTCCGCGGAGTCCGTCCCCGTGATGGCCGCCGCGGCCCTGTTGTAGTAAATAATGGTGCCTTCATGATCGAGGGCGACCACCCCCTCATCCATTGTCTCCAATATGGATAGAAACCGCATCCGATCCCGCCGTATAGTCTTTGTCTTTTCTCTCAGCTCGGTATTGATGGCGCTGATTTCTTTCATATTTTCGGCGATCGTCCGTTCCCGCTGAGAGATCGAATCGAGCATCGTGTTGATCGATGACGCTATAAGGCTGAATTCACGTATTTTTATTGTCTTCTCGTCAATGCGGGACAGGGCGTCCCCCTTCCCGATGCTTGAGCAGATGGACAGGATGCTCCTTAGCGACGGGTTGACGCCCCGGGTCAGCAAAAGGGTTATGACGATAGCCGCGGACGTTGCCAGGGCAGATACCATGACCAGGATGAAAAGGAGGCGTTTCTTGAAAGGCAAAAAGATTTCTTCATCGACGGCAATGCCGTAGGCCCAGTCGCCGGATCCTTCCACGTTGTAAGGCGAGGGTTTATAGATAGTGTAATAGCGGGCCTTGCCGATGGTGGTCTTGCCGATATAGTTCTTTCCCTCCCTGTGAAGGGCGCTGGTGACCTCTTCGGGGAGATCCTGGGTGTGCGCACCGGTCAGGGAAAAAATAGTACTGAACATTCGTTTCTCATTCATGAAGATGGAAACGTAGACGGGTTCGTCCCGTTTGCGGGATAAGAGGTCGCTCAGATTTCTCACCAGGGGACTTGCGTTATCAAGAATGACCAGCTGGCTCAGAATGGCCTTTTGCCCCTTAAGGGGCACGGAAACGAAGAGGGCCGCCCTCTTCCCCGTACCGTTCTCGATGGACGTGAATCCTTTCGATGCATTCCGGGCATCCATGGGGGGGATGGTCAGGGACTCGTTCGTAAGGCGGTTTCTCACTGTAAGTATCGGCTTGTTCCTGTCGTCGGTAAGGTGGAGTACATCAACATTCCCGCCGCGAAGCTGCCCGGCGAAGACCTCGCCGATCCTTCCGACATCCCGCCGCGCCACCGCCTCCCTGAAACCGCTGCTTGTCGACAGAAACCTGAGCTGGGCCTCGATATGATAGAATTCGCGGTCCATGGAAAAGGAAAAAAGGTTGATATCCGAACCAAGACTCTTTTCAAGCTCATTGACGGCGATCTGTTCGATGGATTGTATGCCCGAATAGGTCGTGACTATGGAAAGGAGGATTATCACGCCTATGAAGAAAAGGAGGATTTTGGAGTAAAGGCTCATGGGAGAAGAGAGGTTATGGGTTCCGGGTTATGGGCAAGGAACGATCAGAGTCCGGTTGCGTTGCTTCAGTGCATATCGATGCTTGAGTGCAGGTCGTTCCCGGCCCGTGAGAGGAAAATCCGGTGTTGCGTGGTTTGGTGGAGGTGACGGGGATTGAACCCGTGGCCCCCTCGTTGCGAACGAGGTGCTCTCCCGCTGAGCTACACCCCCGGGTAGGCATAATCATAGTTCATATTATCCTTGATATCAAGGGTTTTATGGCAACGACAGGGGATCGGCATCTTTAGGGTTCCTTGCGAAATTCTCACCGGTCCAGAATTCCCTTGATGGTCTCTTTCAGCTCCCGTGTGTCCGCCGACTTGACAACATATCCGTCCGAAACCCAGCTCGACAGGTCCTGCTTGAACTCTCCGTAGGCAGAACAGAGGATTACCGGCTGGTCCTTGTTCCTGTTTTTTATCGCGTTCAAAGTCTGTATGCCGTCCATGACGGGCATTTTTATGTCGAGGACCACCACGTCGAAGGGCGAGTTCTTCAGTTTCTCCAGCGCCTCCACGCCGTTTGACGCGGTTTCCACCTCGTAATTCTCTTCCTCGAGTTCCTCTTTGAATAGAAGCCTGATGTTCTCCTCGTCGTCGACGACGAGCACCCTTATTGTTTTCATGCGAACTCCTCTTGCAGCATATTATTTTTCATGGGGAGGTACACCACAAACGTCACTCCCTTTCCAGCCACGTTCTCTACCTCGATATGTCCCTTGTGGTTTGTGACAATCTTGTTGGATATGGCAAGGCCGAGGCCGGTGCCGCGTTCCTTTGTCGTGAAGAAGGGGTTGAATATGTTATCGATAATGGCCGGGTCGATGCCGCCGCCGGTATCCGTTATCGATGCGGCGACAAAGGACTGCCCGTTATACATCACTTTTCGGGTCTTTACCGATATGGTGCCGCCGCCGTGCATGGCCTCGAAGGCGTTCATCAGGAGGTTGATGAAAACCTGCTTGAGCTGCTGGCTGTCGCAGGGTACGGGCTCCAGGTCACCGGCGAAATCCCTGATGATCTTGATGGACTCCCAGGCGGGATCGGAAGAAAGAATGTACAGGATGTCCTCCAGGAAATCCTGGAGCCTGCAGAAGTCTTCAAAGGGCTGGGTTTCCTTGACGTAATGGAGTATTTCGTTGAGAATGGTCTCGAGGCGCGCGACTTCGTTGAGGATGATGTCGATATACCGGTTTTCCGTGTGGTCGTTCTGCATCTTCTTGGCCAACCGCTTCGTAAACCCGCCGATGATGACAAGAGGGTTCTTGATCTCATGGGCGATGTTGGCCGTCATTTCCCCAAGGCTGCGGAATTTCTCCTGTTCGATCAATCTTTTCTGTGCGTCCGTCAATTCCCGCACCACGCTTCTGAGCCGTGTGTTGAGCAGGGTATTTTCCAGACCGCTCGATATGTAGTTGGAGATGGTATTGATTATGTACTGGCCGTTCTCCTCGATGCTGTGCTGTTCGTCCGACCTTTCGCTGCCCAGCGTGATCGTGCCGAGCACCCGGTTCTTTGAAAGAATAGGGGCGGCGTAGAGGGAGAACGCCGGAGGATTATCAAATTGCTCCTGAGAGCCGTTTGTGAGGGATACGGGGCGAAGAAGCTTGATGGCGGATTTCTCAAGCTGGTCCACGTACTCCTTCGCGGCGGCGTCGATGACGCCGTAGGTGAAACGCTGCGTCTCGAGCTTCAGAAGCGGGTACTCGAGCTTGACGGAGACAAAGGAGGCGGAGAGCGACTTGGCGATGATGAGGGCTATGCTCTTCAACAGCTCGTAAGGGCCGACATTCGATGTCAGGATCTTGCCAAGTTCTGAGAGCATCGCCAGTTCGCTGATGCGCTTCTTCGATGAAAGGATAAGGTCGAAGGCCCGAAGAATACCGCCCACTTCCCGGGATATCACGGACAAAAGGACCTTTTCCTGGTTCTGCACGGAATCGCGCGCCGAAGAGCACAGGACGATGACGCCGAAGAGATAGCTGTCATCGGAAAGGGGAAGGAACGAGAATGTTCTGAATCTTTCCAGGTGGTCGTCCAGCTCGGGGTAGAACAGACAGCCGAACCTCGGCGATATGTCTTTAAAAGTAAAGAACTGGGGAGATCTCCTCTGCGCTACACTGCCGACGATGCCTTCCCCGATGTGGCAGCGGTAATGGCTCAGTATCGCGAAAAGCGTGCTCTTCTGGTTGGCATAGCGGCACGTCAGCCGCTTGTCCTTGTCGAAGGTATAGATTATGACCTCTTCGAACCTGAGCTCCTGCGAAATAATATTCAGGATTGCGTTGATGCGCGCAGTCAGCTCAAGGTTCGAGTGCGAGACCTCTATGATCTTGCCGATCAGTTCAGCTTGATTCATGTTTTGCAACTGCTTTCCTGTAAAGTTCGAGGTATTCCCGTGCCGACTTTTCCCAGGAGAAATCTTCCTTCATGCACCGGTTGACAAGATTCGGCCACGCTTTCGAATCCTTATAAAGGGCAAGCGCCCGGTCGATCGCATCCAGCATCGCCTCTTTCGTGTATTCGTAGAACTTGAAACCCGTCCCGTTTTCAGGGTTTCCGGTGAAATCGACGATCGTGTCCTCAAGCCCGCCGACACCCCTGACAACAGGGACGGTCCCGTACTTCAGGCTGTACAGCTGATTCAATCCGCAGGGCTCATACTGCGACGGCATGAGAAACATGTCCGCCCCTGCCTCCATCAGGTGTGCCAGCTTGTTGTCATACGCTATTTTAATCGAAAAGGACCCCGCATATTTTTTGGCGAGTTCGGTGAAGAGATCATGGTATTTCCTCTCTCCCGTACCGAGGACGACATACTGCATGCCCATGTCCCTCATCTCTCCCAGGGCATCCGCAATGAGATCGAACCCCTTCTGGTCGGCAAGTCGCGATATGGTCGCGGCAAGCGGGACATCGGGATTGAGGGGCAGATCAAAGGCCTGCTGAAGGGCTCTCTTGCAGACCGCCTTGTTTTCCATCTTCCCGATGCCGTACTGCCCGGGAAGGTACGTGTCCGTCTGTGGGTTCCAGTCTTCATAGTCTATACCGTTGACGATTCCATAGAGATCGTGCCGCCTGGTCGTGAGAACGCCGTCGAGACCGCAGCCGAACAGGGGCGTCTGGATCTCCTTGCTGTATTGTTTGCTCACGGTACTCAAAAGGTCGGCGAAGACGATGCCCCCTTTCAGGAAGTTTATGTGCCCGAAGAACTCAAGCGAATCGGGCGTAAAGTACTCCCAGCCGATGTTGAGAAGATGCATGTCGTAATGCCAGAATATCCCCTGGTAGCCGAGATTGTGAATGGTCAAAAGGGACGCCACCTTCTTGAGTTCGGGATCGTTTTCATAGATTGTCTTCAGAAAGACGGGTGCCAGGGCTGTCTCCCAGTCGTTGCAGTGGAGGACGTCGGGGACGAAACCGGTGACCTTGATGGTTTCCAGGATGCTCTTGGCGAAAAAGATGAACCGTTCGGCATTGTCGAGGTAGTCACCGTCAGGCGTGCTATAGAGGTAATCGCGGTAATAATATTCGTCTTTTTCTACAAGGTAGGCCGTTATTCCGTCATATTCGGTCTCGACGATCTCCGCGTCAACGAAAGACTGGGACACCTGGCAGGATATCCTGTGATTCGAGTATTTCATGGGGAAACCGAGTTCCTCTATGCCCTTGTGCTTGGGAAGGATGACGCGGACATCTACCCCCAGCGCCCTCAGGGCTTTCGGCAGTGCGCCCGTGACATCGGCGAGGCCACCCGTTTTCACGAAGGGAAATATCTCGGGAGAAGCGATCAATATCTTCATTGTACCCCCTTATATCTGCGTTTCTTTGAGGTAAGTCGTGGCTTCTTCGGGCGGCGTGGGATTGATATAGAATCCGGTACCCCATTCGAAGCCGGCCATTTTCGTAAGGCGCGGGATAATTTCGATATGCCAGTGGTAGTGCTCCATGCCGACACTCATGTCGGGAGCGCTGTGAACGATATAATTGTAAGGCGGGGCGTTGAGTACCTTGACGTATTTTTTCAGAATAGTCGAAAGGACCTCGGCCAGCGAATAGTAGTTGTCGGCCGGGTCATGCTCGGAAAAAACCGCGCCGTGTTGCTTCGGGAGGATCCATGTCTCGAAAGGAAAACGCGACGCATAGGGCGATAGGGCGATGTAGCGGCTGTTTTCATAGACGATGCGTGTATTTTCCTCTTTTTCCTGGGCTATGATGTCGCAGAAGATACATCGCTCCTTGAACTTGTGGTAGGTAAGCCCGCCGCCTATCTCTTCCGAGACCCGCCTTGGAACGATCGGGAGCGCAATGAGCTGCGAATGGGCATGATCGAGGGACGCTCCTGCTACCGACCCGTTGTTCTTAAAGACCATGATGTACTTGAGTCGTGTGTCTCTCATCAGGTCCCGTATCCGCTCCCGGTACGCGACGAATACGTTCTGTATCCTGTTGACGGGCATATCCGACAGGGTTTCGCCGTGGTTGGGCGTCTCCACGATGACCTCATGGGCTCCGATCCCGTTCATTTTATCGTAGATGCCGAGCCCTTCACGGTCGAGCGTGCCTTCAATTCTCAGGGCCGGGAACTTGTTGGGAACCACCCTCAGGGACCAGTCAGGGGACCCCGGCGTCGAACCGGGGGGCCGGACCACGTAAACCTCCGGCGGGGTCATATTCTCATTGCCGGGACACAGCGGACAAACCGCAACCTTGCTTGGGGGCGCTTCTTCAACAAAGAAAACGGGTCTTTTCCCCCTCTCTGTAGAAATAATAACCCATCTGTCGATGATAGGATCTTTTCTTAATTCAGGCATACATTACTCCGGATCTTCGTTTTTTGACACGGCCGTTTTTGCATGATAAGAAAGAATTCAATGATACCGCTAAAAGACAATATCCCAACACGCACCTTTCCCATTATAACAGTGGGTCTGGTCTTTGTAAATATCGTTATTTTCGTGTGGCAAAACGTAGCCCTGCACGCCTCCGCAGGGGCAACGCTTTACACCTACTACGGTCTCGTGCCCAGGGAATTCATCGCCTCTGTCGTTACGAGGCACGATCTGCTGCCCTACAACATAATGACTATCTTCACCTCCATGTTTCTTCACGGCGGCATCCTTCATGTCGTAGGGAACATGCTTTACCTCTGGATATTCGGGAATAACATCGAGGACAGGCTCGGCCATGTGGGTTTCTTCTTCTTTTACCTGCTTTCCGGCATGTTTGCCGCCGCTTTCCAACTCCTCTACGACCCCCTGTCGGAGATCCCCATGATAGGGGCAAGCGGAGCTGTCTCGGGGATACTGGGCGCCTATCTTGTCATCTACCCCCATGCACGAATAAAAACGCTCATTATAATACTGATCCTCATTAAGATCGTAGATATTCCCGCCATTCTGCTCCTTACCATCTGGTTCTTCATGCAGTTCCTCTACTCCAGTGTGGACGGTATCGCCTGGTATGCACATGTCGGCGGGTTCATTTTCGGCCTGATCTTCGCCCTTCTTTTCATAAGGACAGCAAGCACCCGGCCGGGTCCGCAAAGGCCTGATCGATGAAAACGCCCACTGCCCTTGCGATCAATCCTTACATATACGACTTCGCCGCGTATAACTTCTGGTCGAGCCCTCTCGGGCTGCTCTATATCTCCGGCATTCTCAGGCAGAATGGTTTTCACGTGGATCTGGCGGATTGTATGTCGGTCAGGGAAGATAAACGCAAAACCGACGGACGGGGCCCTTACCTCAAGGAGAAAGTTCCCAAACCGGAAACACTCCAGGGCGTCCGGAAGAACATGAGAAGGTACGGGATGTCCCCCGGGGAACTGTGCGCCTCTCTCGAGAGGCTCGAGACGCCCGATATCGTCCTTATCACCTCCATTATGACCTATTGGTATGCCGGGGCAGCCGAGGTCGTGGATCTCGTGCGCCGTATCCACCCCCGGTCGAGGATAGTCGTGGGCGGGATATATCCGACACTCTGTCACGAACAGGCCCTCGCAAATTTTGCCGGAGCCGACCTGATTGTCAGGTCCGACCAGACAAGGTCCTTCTACCGCTTTATCGAAGACACGACGGGCGCGACGCTGTCTTTCGCGCCGGTTATGGACAACCTCGATATTCTTCCCTATCCGGCCTACGACCTCTACGGGCAGATACCTTTCGTTCCCCTCCTGACATCGCTGGGGTGCGCGTTTCGCTGCACCTATTGCGCCACCTCCTATATGTACCCCCGGATGATACGGCGTAGTGTGGATTCCGTCGTGAAAGAGATATGCCACTGGCACGAGCGGGGCGTTCAGCGGTTCGTCATCTATGACGACAGCTTCCTTTTCAAAAGCGAGGACTTCGCCAAACCGCTTCTCAAAAGGATCGCATCCCTTCCCTTCACTGTCGACATCTACAACCCTAACGCCGTCAATGCCGCCTTTGTGGACGACGAACTGGCGGATCTGCTTGTGCGTTCCGGTTTCAAGGAGGTTCGGATCGGCCTCGAATCGATCGACCCCGCCGTTCAGGCAGACACCGGCGGTAAAGTAACGGCCTTAGTATTCGAAAAAGCGGTTGAGGCCCTGAAGCGGGCCGGATACGGAAGGGACGAACTCGCCGTTTACATCCTGGCCGGATTGCCCCGACAGCCCTGGCGGGAGGTAAAAGAGGCCATCGATTACTTAAAGGCCCTCGAGGTCACACCCTGCCTGGCCGAATACACACCCATACCCCACACCCCGATGTTCGAAGCATTCAAGGATTCCGCGAGGTTCCCCGTTGCCGACGATGCGGTCTACCAGAACAACGCCCTCTTCCCCTATGCCTGGAAAGACTTCACCGAAGACGACCTGAATTTTCTGAAGAGGTATGTAAAAGAGGGGTAATGGGTGATAGGTTATGGGTTATGGGTAAAAGACAGTTGCGGACAATGTATCTGTAGCGGCGCTCTCCGCAAGTGTTTCGTTTTTCCCATTACCCATAACCTATTGCCTATTACCCGCCCCTAAGACAAATATTTATGCAGCTTTTGATAGCTGGGGAAATCTCCGTCTACAAAGTCCGCCCCGAGTTCCTTCGTCGTTTCGCCACCCTCGACAATCCTCTTGATGGTGCAGCGCATCTTGACGGGCGTCTTTTCGTTCGGGATGGTGAAGATCGTATCGAACTCGCCATCGTTTACCGCCTCATACTCCTGCGGGATGGAGATCTTCAGCCCCCCCAGTGAAATGTCGATAACAATGCCCGTCTGCAGGGTGGAATCCTTGACTTCGCGCTTATAGACGAAGGCGGGCAGCGAAACCTCTTTCCTGCCGTAGCGTCGTCGCTCTTTCTTGCCGCTCTTGAGTTCGACCTTGTCCTTGACCTGCCCATGAAGGATGTTCTCTATGATCGACGAAAGAGACCGCCTTTCGACTTCGGCTATCTTTTCCAGCGTCTGCTTTAACTCCTCGTTGGTCCGAAAACATATTGTGACATCTTTTTTCATTACCAGCCCCCTTATGCTGCACTATCTGTCGCAAACACTCGCCAGTGGCTTGCGATACATCAGTATAACATAACATCGACGGCTTGAAAAGCCGAACTCCCGGTGCATCACTTCCTAATACCTTGCCCAGCGCGGCAAGGCGCTTATCGCTACGCGCTGCGGATGCCCCGGGTTGGACGCACGAAAAGCGGGTGTCGTGCCGACGTCAGGTCGTCGGGATTATCTTCGGGACCTCGGAAAGGGTTACTTATCAAAAACGATTGTGGTAGAATAACAGGCGGGTCGTCGGCCCATCGCGTAAGGCGGGGCAATATATCAAAGGCCCGGGTACACCATCGTGGAGACACCATGCGGTCAGGAAGCGTGTCGGCATGGAGGTGTAAGACTCCCGGATGTCCGGCGGCAGACTATTTGCCACCGGTTAGGCCTTCGGATTATCGTTCGGGAATATCCCACAGGGAGGGATAAGTCATGAAGATCTTTGTCACAGGCGGTGCCGGTTATATTGGAAGTCACGTCGTAAAGCTCCTGGGTCGACAGGGCCACAACGTCCTCGTTTACGACAACCTCTCCACGGGCCACGAGTGGGCTGTGCTGTCGGGGAGACTCGTCACGGGCGATCTCGGAGACAGGCAGCTTCTTAAAGACACGCTCAGGGAGTACAAGCCGGATGCGGTCATGCATTTTGCGGCATCCATCCAGGTAGAGGAGTCGGTCAGGGAACCCCTTCTGTATTACCGAAACAACGTCATAAACAGCATGAATCTCCTGGAGGCGGTCACCGAACTGGGGATCGGATATTTCATCTATTCGTCAACGGCCGCCACGTACGGGGTGCCCGAGACGAGCCCCGTCGACGAGAACACGCCGCTGTCTCCCATAAACCCCTATGGAATGACAAAGGTCATGGTGGAAAGGGTGCTCCGGGACCTATCCGCCGCACGGGGCCTCAATTATATTGCGCTGCGCTACTTCAACGTGGCCGGCGCCGACCGGGAGGGACAGATAGGGCAGGCATACCGGGAAGCCTCGCACCTTATCACCCGGGCGCTCAAGACCGCCCGGGGAGAGCTGGAAAAGCTCCGCGTCTTCGGCACCGATTATCCAACCGCTGACGGTACCTGCGTCAGGGACTACATTCACGTGGAAGACCTTGCGGCCGCACATCTTCTTGCACTTATGTATCTCAGGGAAAAGGGTGGCTCCGATGTGATGAACTGCGGCTACGGCCATGGCTTTTCCGTTCTCGAGGTTATCAACGTGGCCAAAAAGGTGACGGGTGTTAATTTCCCCGTCGAGCTGGCAGGTCGCAGGCCGGGAGACCCGCCCGAGCTAGTCGCCGACAGCTCCAGGCTCAAGAGCCTCACGGGATGGGCACCCCTTTATGACGACCTTTCGTTTATTATCGATACCGCATGGAAATGGGAGCAGAAGATAGCGGCGAGGCAGGACTGAAGGATCTGATCGATGAGGACCTTTGCGGCGGCCATTGTCGTACTTCTTGCCTTTGCCGGCCTTGTTGTCTATGCACCCAACTTCCTCCTGTATTCCGACCCTCCCCGGAAAGCTCAGGCGGTAGTGCTTTTCCTGGGGATTGAATACAAGGAGCGTCGGGCGGAAGCCCTCCGACTGATCAACGAGGGGTATGCCGCCTATCTTGTCATCCCCGCGTACGGCAAGGTGGCGCAGGCGCCAAATCATGCCGAGGCCTCCCGCAATGCCGTCGCCTCCCGGCCCCCCGGCTATCCCGTCGTCTACGAGGATACCCATGTCGAGATCCTCGAAGCAAGGAAGCTGATGGATAGAGAGGGTCTGACGTCCGCTATATTCGTCAGTTCGCCCTACCATATGAGGCGTATCAAATTGATCACCGACAGGGTAATACCCGGCAGGACATACCGGACAACCTTCGTTCCCACGCGTTTTGAAAAGCAAAATGACGGATTGTGGCTCCTCAACGAATCGGAAATAAGGAAGGTAACCAGCGAGTATGGCAAAATCGCGTGGTTCTTCCTGTACAGGTGGTTGAGATAGGAACGGTCCGGGGGGTTACAAATGTCTGGTGCTCCGGGGAGTATCGCATGGTTTTGACTTTCGTGGTGGACTGACCCCGACGGAGGCCGGAATCCGGCTAACCACGCAGGGCAAGGGCGCGTGGATCCCGACCTCCGTCGGGGTAATTATGGAGCACTTGGAGCGAGGTCTTCGTGCCGCCAGGCGGAAATGCCGCACCCAATGCCGGTGTTCCCGGCCGAATGGAGCTTCCTACCCCCTTCTCCCCGCAGCATCATCGTCTGGCCAACCGTCATCCGCACTACAAGCAACCCCTTTGTATTCTTTGACTCTCTATCTTTCAAGCTTGTGAACTGCCTTACCGTATATCCCATCCCGCGACATAGAACGGTCCCGAATTACCGTCAGGAACCGGGTGTTGCCTCAACTCGCGTGCTCTGGCCCAGAGCATTCCTGCTCCCACAACCCCAAGGGCCAGTATGATCTCGGCGCTGTAACGCACGGCCGCTCCCGGCTGGTGTATAAATTTGAGCGTAAGGGGATCGGCCAGAATCATTTCCGCCGCAACCTTGCCGAGGATAGCGGAGCCGATATAAATAATGAACGGGAAGCGCCCCATGAGACGGGAGATTATGCCGCTGCCGAATGCCACGATGGGGATGCTGAGGCCCAGCCCCAGGAAGAGAAGTGCCGGATTGCCCCTGCTGGCACCCGCTACCGCCAGAACATTGTCGACGCTCATCACGAGATCGGCGAGAAGAATCACCCCGATCACCTTTAAGAGACCTCCCGAGGTTTCCTTTCCTTCCGGTTCCGCGTCTTTATCGAGAAGGAGTTTCACGGCAATACCGAGTATGAGCAGCCCTCCGCAAAGCTTCATATAGGGGACGTTGAGAAGCATTGTCGCGAAATAGGTGAGTATGATCCTCAGGAAGATCGCGGCAACGGTCCCGAAAACGATGCCCTGAACCCTTCTGGCCGGGGGAAGAGACCGGGCCGCCAGGGCTATGACAACCGCATTATCCCCGGAGAGCACGATATTCGCGACCATTACAGTCACAAAATCGACAAGGAAGCCCCCTGACATGTAGGCGTTTATCAGGTCCATGGCGCTCGTTATCTGAGCGGTGCTTATCAGGTCGGTCATGGTGTGCTGCCTCCTTCTCTGGTACTGACAAGGATAGTATATCCGGACCCGCCATGCGGGGGTATCGGGGTTTCCCTGAATTTAGGGGGTGTTTTTCCTGAGAAATGTGGTGAAATGACCACGCGAGGTGGTCGGTGAGGGCTTAAAGAGAGGTCAGGCCTTCCCGTATGGCATATTTTGTCAACTCGGCTACTGTCCGTATCTCGAGCTTGTCCATTATCTGCTGCCTGTGCGTCTCTACCGTCTTTACGCTGAGATTCAGCGTTGAAGCGATCTGCTTCGTACTTTTTCCCTCGGCAAGGTGCTGGAGCACCTCTCTCTCGCGCACCGTCAGGATGGTGAAGACGTTGGGTTCGTTCCTGGGAAGATTGTAGAGATATTCTTTCACTATGATATCGGTGATCCTGGGGCTCAGGTATGGTTGGCCCTCCATCACCGTATGGACGGCGTTGACGAGCTCTTCGAAGGCGCTGTCCTTAAGGAGATATCCGGACGCCCCCGCCTTGAGCATCTCGAGGACAAATCTCCTGTCGGAATGCATCGACAGGGCGACGATTTTCACGTCCTTGTTTTCCGAGACGATCTGGCGTGTGGCATCGATGCCGTTCATTTCCGGCATCCCTATATCCATGATGATGATGTGCGGCAGCAGCTTCCGGGCGAGTTTTGTCGCCGTCAGCCCGTCCTGGGCTTCTGCGGCCACTTCCATGTCGGGCTGCTTGTCGATGAGGGCCTTGAGGCCTTCCCGCATGATCTTATGGTCATCTGCCACGACTATCCTGATCTTCATGTATAACCCCTATTTCTCGTTCCGCCTGAGGGGGGCCACGAGTATTATCCTTGCCCCTCTTCCAACCTGTGAACGGACGTCCATATGACCGCCGAGCGAGTGGAGGCGCTCGCGAATACTGAACAAACCGAACCCCCGGGCCTCCGCGATATGGTAGCTCCGCTTCGAGGCATTGAAGCCCGTCCCGTCATCGGCCACATGGATGGAGATGTTTTCGTCAACCCGCCGTACCGTTACCTTTGCGCGGGTGGCCCCGGCGTGCTTGACGACATTGACGAGAAGTTCGCGCACCGCCGTAAAGAGAAGCACCCGTATCTCATCACTGATCGGTTTGGGCAACCCGTCGTTTTCAAACTCCCGCCGGATGGCATTCTGCTCTTGCACCTGTTCCGTAAGCCATTCCAGGGCGGCTTCAAGCCCCAGGTCATAGAGAATGGGCGGGCTCAGTTCGAATGTGAGGGAACGGCCGAACTGAATGGCCTGGCCGATGTGGTTGCGGATCTCATCAATCTCTTTTTCGATTACTTCATCCTTAACCACGCTCTCGATCCATCCGAGCCTCATTTTGGCGGTTGCAAGCAGCTGCCCGATATGATCGTGAAGCAGGTTGGATATCCTTCGCCGCTCGCGCTCCTCCGCCAGGGAGAGTTCCGATGCAAGCGACCTGAGCTGGGTCTGGTACTGTTCTATTCGTGCCTCCGCCTGCTTGCGCTCGCTGATGTCTTCAACGGTCCCTTCGTAGTAAAGGGTTTTCCCTTCTCCGTTGCGTATCGCCCTGGCGTTCTCCATCACGTACATGCTCGACTTGTTTCGCAGTTTCCATCTTGCTTCGAACCCCCTGACACGCCCCTCCTTTTCAAGCCGGTCCTTGATCTTCTTGCCGAGGTATGTGGGCTCGCAACTTTTTCTGACGGACTTGACGGCGGCAAATTCGTCGAATGAGGAGTAGCCCATCATGCGGATCAGGGTGGGATTGGCCATAAGGATCTTTCCCTGAGGATCCGTCCGGTAGATGCCTATCGGGGAGTTCTCAAAAAGATTCTTGTATCGCTCGGCCCCCCGCCTGAGCATCTCTTCGACCTGCTGCCGTCTTTTCAGCTCCTGAACCAGGCGGGCATTGGCTTCCGTGAGTTCGCTGGTGCGTTCGACCACCCTGCGCTCCAGCTCCTCGTTCGATTTCTGCAGCAACGTCGCGGCCAGTTTGCGCTCCGTGATATCGTTGTCTATCTGCAGCACCGCGGCGGGTTTGCCTTTTTTGTCGGCCCTGAGTTTCCATTTGCTTTCCACAACGATCTGGCGGCCGCTCTTGGTGTGGTGAATCAGTTCTCCTTCCCATTTTCCTTTGGAAAGAAGGTGCTTCCGGATTGTCGCCAGCGGCTCCGGGTAGCGCGTCTTGAGAAGACGGGAAAGATTCTTTGCCCGGGCCTCATCGAAGGAAAAGCCGAAGCGGGCCGCGGCTCCCCTGTTCCAGAACACGACATGGTTCTTCATATCGCGGACGATTATCGCATCCTCTGCGATATCGATGATCTCCGCCTGGTCCCGAAGCATGCTTGCCTGCTGCTCGAGCTCATGCTGCGCTTTCAATCTTTCCGTCACATCACGGACGTTTACCATAATGAATTGCTGACTTCTGTAATTTATGAGCGCGGAGGTGATCTCCACATCGGTCACCGTGCCGTCCTTTCTCCTGTACTGACGAAGACCTGAAACGGGCTCGCTGTTCCGAAGAACGCCGCGGACATTGGCCATGATATCCTTCTTCTTCATGGTCACGATGTCCGGTAGGGTCAGGCGGGTAATCTCCTCTTCCCTGTATCCCGTGATTTTCAGAAAACTGGTGTTCGCTTCGAGAATGTTCAGGGTCCGCGGATTGAAGAGGAACACTCCGTCAGATGAATGGCTCACGAGAAGCCGGTAGCGGGCTTCGCTGTCCTCGAGCGCCTTCTCCACGGCCTGAAATTCGCCGAGAGAGGCCTCCAGTTTGGCCGCAGCCCTTCTAATGGCCTCGACCCGTCCGGTAATGCCCGTTGTTCCCGTTATTTTGTTATGAGTTACTGTCTTCGAATTCTTCACTCTCACCAGCACCTGACCGATGTCGACCATTCATGTACCGAACTCCAGGCTCCGGGTCCCCTGTCCGCAGAAAGGGGCCGAACTCCTCACGCGGAGGCCGGTTGTCTTCGTAAGGTCTCTATGCCCCGGTTTTCGGCCCGCGGCCGCCTATCCGGAGTTTCACGTGAAACGTCACGCATTCTGTTTCAATGCCTGCGCCAGGCTTGCCACTCTCTTTCCCAGCTTCCGGGCGTTTTCCACCGCCTTATCGTCGGGCGCTCCCGTACAGGATACGCCATAGTGGCCGGTTGCATCAAGGGGATCCCCGACGACGATCATCCCATAGACAAGCAGCGCCTGGATAATCGATATCATGGTGGTTTCCTTGCCGCCCGAGGCGTCTCCCGATGTGGCAAACGCCGCGCCTATCTTGTCGCCCATCTTCTTTCTCACGGGGACAAATTTATCGAAGACCGCCTTCAGTTCGGCAGCCATGGTACCGAAATAGACGGGCGAACCGGCTATGATCCCGTCGGCCCGCAGAAAGTCCTCTTTCACAACCGCCGTCGTGTCCTTCATGACGCATGTGACGCCGCTTACCGACTCGACGCCGGCGCCGATCGCCTCGGCCAGTTTTTTCGTGTTTCCCGATCGCGAATGATACAGCACCAGAATCTCCATAAAACCTCCTTCGAAGCATCAAAACCACGGACCCAATATAACCGCGCGAAGAGGATTTTATAAGTCCTATACGACCTATTAGACTTATAAAATCCTTTAAAAACTATCTCTTGCCTCTCGCCCATCACCCATTGCCCCTTACCTCTTACCCGCCTTTCTCATAACGAGGAATCCTTCCCCGTGGGCGCCGTCTCAGGACATGTCAAAGGCGCTCTTCAGCCTCACCGTCGTTCGCTCGCCCTCCCAGATATATCTTTCGGCGTGCGGATCCGCCTCTTTGCCCGGGCCGAATCTCCGGATTGCCTCCTCTTTCATGAGAAGATAGTGCAGAAGCGAATTCACCCTGAGGGTAACCACGCTGAGACGACCATCGGCGAAACCGTACTCGACGGCGGTCAGCCGTGCCTTGCCGAAAGTCAGATCGTCACCGCTACGCCGGTACAACTCTATGTCGGGCTCATCGTTCCGTCTGCCGACATATTCCATCGAGCTCAAGCGATCAAGGGCGGTTCCCCATGCTATGCCGCTATAACCGTCCGGTTCGCCCGGGAATGCGGACGCGCTGCCGGCGCCCGCAAAAACGGCCGCCGCCGCTACGACAATGCCAAGCCAGATTACCGCGAGTCGACGGTTCATTCAGGCTCCTCCTCCACAACCACACAGATCTCGGGACAATTCCGGTACTGCTCCGCAAAATCTATCCCGTAGCCGACCACAAAGCCGTCATCTATCGTAAAACCCACGTAATCGCCCTCTATCTCCACTTCCCGCCGGCTTCTCTTGTCTATGAGGGCGCAGATCTTGAGGGACTTCGGATTTCGCCTCTCGAGCATCTCCCTTATGCGCGTCAGGGTAAGCCCGGAATCGATTATGTCCTCGACGATGACGACGTTCCTCCCCTCTATATCCTCTTCCAGATCCTTGAGTACATTTATGGTGCCCTTCGTTTTCATGGCATTCCCATACGATGAGACCCGCATGAAGTCGATCCTGGAGGGGTTCTTTATGTTACGGACGAGGTCGGAGGTGAACATGAAAGAACCTTTCAGGAGACACACGAATATGATCTCCTCGTTCTTGAAGTCCTTTTCGATCGTTTTCGCAAGGCTTTTTACCGTTTTCGCGATATCCTGTTTTGAAAAGAGCCGTTTCAGCATCTGTCGTCCTTTCGGCGGCCTTAGACTAGAGCGCGTGGTCGAGGACCACGATCTCCCTGTGGGACGGAAGCGTGGCCTTTGAAAACTCCACCTCTGTCTTTCCCGTGTCCCGCACACCTGTTTTTCCCTTTGTGAATTCTTCGACGGGGGTTATCGGAAAATCACATTTATCGGTCTTGAAATGCATCGGTATGGTGACGAGGGGCTTTATATCCTCAACGACGCTGGTCGCCTCCCGTGCGTCTATCGTGTAGAAACCGCCGACAGGGACGAGCAATATGTCGATCCTGCCCAGTTCCTTCAGTGCCGCCGCGTCAAGAGTATGCCCGAGATCGCCCGCGTGGGCCAACCTCATGCCGTCGGCCTCTACGATAAATATCAGGTTTTTGCCCCGCTCGCTCCCCCGGGAGGTGTCGTGGAATGTCGCCACGGCGCGTATCGTCACCCCCTTTTCCTGATAGACCCCTTCTCTATTTATGAAGATGAACTCTCCTTGTATGTCCTTCGTATAATTGTGGTCATCGTGATCGTGGCTTGAAAGCACGATGTCCGCTTCCTCGGTGATCCTCCCGTAGGAAAGGGCCCCACCGAATGCGCCAGGCTGGTACGGATCGGTTATGATTCTGACGCCCGCAGCCGTTGTGATAAGAAAGGCTGAATGCCCGTACCATTTTACTTTCATCCGTGTCCTCCTTTTTTCCCTTGATATTACAACTACATTGCCCTACTGTCAAGAAGGCATGCGCCCATAGCGAGACCCGTGACGGTAATTTCCCGTTATGTCCCCGTCGGTCCGTCAGCCGGTTGTTTCTACCAGGTCCGATAGGTCGCTGGTTTTATCGGACCTATCGGGCTGCCGCGCTTAAACTGCGGTGGAAAGCCCTCCATGTTGTTTTTTCACCCTCTATCGTGTATCATCGTGTATCGGTATCATACACCATTCGAACCGGAGAGAAAATGGGCCCCAAAGAAATTCACAACGGCATTTATCTCATTGGCAGCTCCGATCTTACGGATTCAAGGGATTGCTGCGTCTATCTTCTCGACCTGGGGGAACTCGTCCTCGTCGATGCCGGGGCGGGCGCCAGCGTTCCTTCGCTGATACGCAATATCGAGAAGCTGGGATTTGACCCCGCCCGGCTATCCACAATCATCCTGACACACTGTCATATCGATCACGTCGGGGGCGCCGCCGCGCTTCAGGCACGCTCGGGCGCGAGAATCGTCATGCACGAACTTGACGCCGCGCCCATTGAACAAGGTGACCAAAGGATGACAGCGGCCGGCTGGTACGGCGTCGTGTTTGAGCCCCTTGCCGTCAACCTCAAGCTCTCCGGCGCCAGAGAGGTGCTTTCCGTGGGCGCCCGGGAGATGGTCCTTCTCCATACCCCCGGCCATACGCCGGGATCCATTTCCGCTTATATCGACAAGGACGGCAAGCGCGTACTCTTCGGCCAGGACATACACGGACCTTTCCTCGCCGATTTCGGTGCCAATATGACCGACTGGCGGGCCTCCATGGAAAAGCTCCTCACTCTCAACGCGGACATTCTCTGCGAAGGCCATTTCGGCATCTATCAGCCCAACAAGAAGGTTACGGCCTATATAGAGCGCTATCTTGACGAGTACGGGGAGTAGAGAAGAGAAACTATGGTTTATGAGTTGTTGGATAATCGGGTAAGCGGTGCGGGGTGAGAACGACCGGAAATATCTCGTCGTTCCAGGGTAAAGCGCCCGCTATCCATGAAAGCGCATTTATCGATCTTTCCGCCCGGGTGATCGGGGACGTCCGTGTCGAAGAGGGTGTGAGCATATGGCCCATGGCCGTCCTGAGAGCTGACGATTCTCCCGCGCTCATCAGAAGGCACTCCGCCGTCCTCGACCAGTGCCTGATAGAGTCGCCCGAAGGCTCCCCCGCTACGGTTGGCGAGTTCTCCATCATCAGCCACGGGGCCGTCATTCACGGGGCGGTCGTCGGCCCCGGTGTTCTCGTCGGCGTCGGCGCCATTGTTCTTGACCACGCCATCGTAGGTGCGGGTTCCATCATAGCCGCCGGTGCCATCGTGACCCCTCGGACGGTCATACCGCCCAACTCGCTGATAGTTGGCTCCCCGGGAAGGATCGTTCGCGAGACCACGCCTGAGGACCGCGAAGGGGTTCGAAGACAGGCTCATGCGCTTTTCGCGAAATCCAGGCTCTATTTGAAGGATTCGCCCCCGCCTTAACGACGGCCCTCCTTAAGGACAAGGAGCAAGAATCTTCCAGACAACCCCTCTGCTTTCTGTCAAACTGACGTTAAGAAACAAGAATAACGGGCAATCCGGGGATTGATATGAAGGAAACAGCGGACAATACCGATTTCGTCAGATTTCAGCGTGCGGCAGACCTCGACAATCTTGAATTCCTCCATGCCACCTTCGTCACGCATTCCTTTCCCCGACACACCCACGATACTTTCGCCATAGGCGTCATCGAGAAAGGTGTACAAGCAACATATTACAAAGGCTCCACCCATATCGCCACCTGCCGTGACATATGCCTTGTAAACCCCGGCGAGGTCCATACGGGATTCTCCCCGGCCGCAATGGGTTGGACATACCGGGTCTTCTATCCCGATCCCGGACTCCTCAGGAGGGTCGCGGTCCAGATTCTGCCCCATGCCGGCGAACTTCCCCATTTTTCTTCCCCCGTCATCAAGGACGCCCCCCTTGCTCTCGACATCCTTTCCTTTCTCAGGACACTCGAGTACTCGGATCTTTCCCTCGAAAGGCAGTCCCGCCTGCTATCCGTCCTCGCACAGATGATATCACGCCATGCGGACGGGAAAGCTCCCACCCCCGCGGCCCAGGGCGCCCACGGGGCGGTTAAAACGTCCCTCGAATATCTCGATTCCCGCTTTACCGAGAACGTTACGCTCTCCGAACTGTCCCGCGCGGCCGGCCTCAGCGAGTTTCACCTCTTGCGGCTCTTTCGCGCAGCTGTCGGGCTTCCCCCCCATGCCTATCTCATCCAGAAGCGCATCGACCATGCGCGGCAGCTGCTCTCGGAGGGCTTGCCCATTACCCAGGTCAGCCTGGACACCGGTTTTGCCGACCAAAGCCACTTTACCAGGGCATTCACAAGGATTGTCGGCGTCACACCCGGCCGCTACCGCCGAAACAGCAATTGCGTACAAGATACGGCCAACCGCTGCCATCTAAAATAAAGGTGTAGGGGCCTTTCTCCGGGGCGCGGCGGGAAGGCCGCACACCGTTTCGGGGTCAGGACACAAGAGAGGCATTCCGCCCGGAAAGGTCCGCCGGGTTGAGCTTGAAGAACTTTTTCGGCCGACCCCCGGGAATGCGCATGCTGTCCATGACGGGCACCGCGAAAAGAAACCGGTCCACAGGGAGGATCCATCCATGATAAGAATCTGCACGGAGGACGACTTTGATGTCATCCGGGAAATCATCAATGATGCGGCCATCGCATACAAGGGCGTCATTCCCGATGATCGCTGGCACCAGCCCTATATGACCCACGGCCAGCTCCGGGGTGAGATCGAAGACGGCGTCGTCTTCTTCGGATGCGAGGCAGAGGGCACCCTCATGGCGGTCATGGGTATACAGGACAGGGGCGACGTCTGCCTTATCCGCCATGCGTACGTACGGACCGCGGAAAGGAACCGCGGCCTGGGGACCAGGCTCCTGGCTTTCCTGGAATCCACGACCGCCAAGCCCTGCTCGTCGGAACGTGGGCCGCCGCCGGATGGGCCATTGCCTTCTATGAGAAGAACGGCTACCGGCTCCTNNCTCCTCAGAACGTACTGGAAAATACCCCGGCGCCAGGCAGAAACCTCCGTGGTCCTCGCGAGCCCCCGGTGGGTCGACTTGTGAAGACCCCCGCTCGACCTGTTTTTTCCCCGTTCCAGCAGAAGTTCCCATGATGCTCCTGGTCTGCGGGACGCCTTCCTCTTTCGGCGCCCTCCGGAATCCATTGCTCGCGAACCTGGCTGGGCAAGGGCCTGCGATCACCCCCGTACTCTCGACGATCACAAGCTGCTCAGTGACGGTGATCGATCCTGATCCGATGTTTCACGGGGAACATAGGCTATTATGTGTAATATCGAGTACTTGCGAAACTGATGTGAAATTATGGCCCGTCTGGTGGGGTGATTCTATCTTCTGGGGTGGACTTCTTTGTACCGCATATCCCTCTCCACGTCCCGGATCTTTCTTGCAAGGGTGTTCTTCAGGCCGGCATCCATATCGACGAACTGTACCGATGCCAAGGCAACCGATTTCCTTATCCGCTCGTTTTCCGGCTCCCAGACCCTGAGGACATTCGCCTTCACCTCATAAGAAGATTCCTCCACGGACAGGGTAAGCGTCACCGGTTCGTTTATCTTAAAGGGGTATATCATTTCGTGGCTGAACTTCGCCCCTCCGATGGATATGTCGATGATGCTGACACTTCTGCCACCGAGCGATATTTCGATGCCGCACCCGGCAGGCGGTTCAAGCCTGAAAAACATCCTCAGGTTGTATTCCTCGAAATCCCCCGCCTTCTTCAGGGACAGCGCCTGCACCTTAAGGGAAGATGAGAGCTCAAAATCCTTTATGAATTCGATCACCGTGGCGGGGAAACCGAATCGCCGCGCTTTTCCGCCCGACTTATCAAGGAAGGTTACAAAAAGCTCCTTGCCCAGACGCGTCCTTGATAAGGGTGGATCCGTCTGGGCGACGATCATCCTGTCGCCCGCTATTTCGTGGATTATGGAATTTCCGACGTCAACCGTTTCCCTCATATGGTCTATGGTGACGATAATATTGATGTTAAGCCCTGGCCTGATGTTCATACCGTGGTGACCCGAAGAAGCAATCCCTTTCTGTCTATTTCTCTGGTTCCGCTTGAGGCCGGCCTAGCGGGGATAGGCCGCTATGACGAGAACAAAGGTCTCTTCATCCCCCGTGTTCTCCAGCGCATGAGGTTCACCGGCCGGTATCCAGATGGAGTCTCCCTCTCCTACCTCCCTTGTCTCCTCCCCGACCTTCATTCTTCCCCCGCCTTTGAACACCAGGTATATCTCCTCCACCGGGTCGACGTGTTCCTCGATCGTGTTTCCCGGCGGCAGGATGGCGTATGCAAGGAACTCTATCCCGGTGAGAAACCGGCTCGTCATGATCATCCTGGCCACGGCTCCTCTATGGGCTATGTATGTTGTCGCCAAAACCTCCGGATCGCTAAAGTTTCTGACTATCATTTTGCTCCCGTCCGATATGGATTTCCGTTGTTCTTGACCTTCCGGAGATTCAACCCCGGCATGGTTGCGCTGCCTCATGGCGGCCGTAATCGGCGTTCGTGCCCGCCTTCCCGAGCGCGAGGGCGAGTTCAGCGGCCCTCGTTTCGCGTCGTCCATTCCTCCGCCGCAACGGTAAGGTTTTTCGCGAAGCCGGGGGATCCGTAAAACACGCCTTGATGAATGCGACACCATTCTGCGGGGCACGTTTTACGACCCGTACCTTTATCGCCGCGCTGCGGCCCCCGTCGTGTTCTCCGATTTTCTCCATTATGAAGAGATATCCTTTCAAAGTCAATGTTTTTCCTTGGCTTAGAGGCTTGCCTTCCGTTGACACGCAACGGTCTATTCTGGTACATTTCGTTAGCGCCTCCCGGCGCTTCCGGAGGTAGTATATGAGGCTGACACCGTGAACATCTCCAGAAGGGCCACCGAGATGTCCCCTTTCTATGTCATGGAGCTTCTCGAAAAGGCCCGTCTCATGGAAGCCCGGGGCGAACACGTCATCCACATGGAGGTTGGTGAACCGGGTTTCGCCACGCCGGACACCATAAAAGAGGCGGCCGTGCGGGCTCTTGCGGACGGCAAGACATTCTACACGCACAGCCTGGGAATTCCGGAACTAAGGGAAACCATCGCCCGTCACTACCGCGAAAACCACGCACTCGAAATCTCCCCCGACCGCATCATTGTCACGAGCGGGTCGTCCGGGGCCTTCATCCTTCTTTTTGCCGCCCTTCTCGAACGGGGCAGGACGCTTGCCATATCGGACCCCGGTTACCCCTGCTACCGCAACATAGCAATGCTCGCGGACTCCGGTCTCTCTCCCATACCCGTATCGGAGAACACCCATTACGAGGTCGTACCCGAACTGCTCGACGACATCCCCCCGCCCGACCTGCTTGTCGTTGCCAACCCGTCGAACCCCACGGGCATCGTCTATCGTGCAGAGACGCTCAGCGCCCTCCACGACCGGCTGTCCGCTCGCGGAGGCGTCCTTGTTGTCGACGAAATATACTCCGGTCTGGTTTATGACGGCGAATTCCGTTCCAGCGCGTCCATTGCCGACGACGTCATCGTGGTAAGCGGCTTCTCCAAGGCCTTTGCCATGACGGGCTGGCGGCTCGGGTGGATGATAGTCCCCCCCGGCCTCGTGCGGCCCATCCAGAAACTTGCCCAGAATCTCTTCATTGCGCCGCCCTCCATTTCGCAGTACGCGGCCCTTGGCGCACATGCGGGCAAGGAAGGCCTCGCCCGCATGTGCGGCCTTTACAAGCAAAGAAGGGATTTCCTCGTTCCGCGCCTTTGCGCCCTCGGTTTTTCTGTTCCCGTGCGGCCCGAAGGGGCCTTCTATATCTACGCAGGCATCGACCGCTTCGGCATGGACAGCATGGTCTTCGTGCAGAGGGCCCTTTCCGAGGCGAAGGTCGCAATCACACCGGGATACGATTTCGGCGCCTTCGGCGCGGCATCTCACGTAAGGTTTTCCTACGCCGACAGGCTCGAAAACCTCGTCGAGGGCTGCGACAGGCTTGAAGGGTGGCTCAGGGAAATCGGGCAGCTCTAAACTCGGGATGCCCGTATTACGTTTTTTGGCTTTTGTGCGATATTAATCTAAAGGAGCGTCGCTTTGTCCAAGGTAACCCCCGACAGTCTCGAACCTGGTATGAAAACCGCGAAACCCGTTGTAAATACGAGCGGGATGGTCCTTTTGGGCGAAAACACCGAGCTGACCCCCGAACTCATCGACAGGATCAGGAACATGGACGTGGACAGCGTGTACGTCCAGGGTTCCTCAAAACCCCCGGTGCCGATCGAGACCCTCCTGGCAGATCTGGATAACCGGTTTGGCCTCGTCCGCGACGCGCTCTACATGGATATCATAAAGAATGCCATCCGCAAACACGTCGAGGGCCTTTATGAGTAGTATGGACGTCAGGGTTGTCAGGGAAAAGATCGAGCATATAAATGCCCTCCCCACGATTCCCAAGGTGCTTAACAAGCTTCTCGCCGTCATAGAGAATCCCCGGGTCTCCCTCAATGAAATCTCGAGCTTCATATCCGGCGATCCCGCCCTCACGACAAAGGTGCTTCGGATGGTCAATTCACCGGTTTACGGCTTTCCCGGAAGGATCTCCTCGGTAAATCAGGCGGTCATCCTTCTGGGGCTGACGGTCGTCAAGGGTCTTCTCCTGGGTGTTTCCGTATTCGACCTTATGCAGAAAACAATGATCGGTCTATGGGAACATTCCATCGGAACCGCCATATTTTCGAGGATAATCGCGTTGAAAACGGGGCATAATGAGCCCGACGAGGTTTCGGTCAACGGCCTTCTCCACGATATCGGCAAGGTTTTTCTCGTCCTCCAATTCCCCGACGAATACTCACGGGCGCTGTCCGATTCACAGGAGGCCGGCCTCATCATCCACGCCGCCGAAAGAAACCAGTTCAATACAAGCCACGCCAGTGTCGGGAGCTGGATGGCCAAAAAGTGGCGCTTTCCGACAAATTTGACCGACGTCATCGAGTATCATCACAAGCCGCACCTGACAAAGAGTACGCCCGTCGAGTCGTCTATTGTCCATGTCGCCGATATCCTCGTTCGCGCCAGAGGATACGGCTTCCCCGGCGACGGCCTGATGCCGCCCGTCCGACCCGAAGCCTGGGAACTCCTGGGGCTCACGGAAAGAGACCTTGTCGAAATCTTCAAACAAGCCGAGGACTCCCTGCAAATTACGGAAGATCTGACATTATGATGTCAAAAAAGACCGTTGTCGTCATATCCCAGGACGTCGTCCTTTCCGGCATCATAGACCGCATCCTCGCGGGAGATTACGGGGTTTTTCTTTTCAGGAACATCCAGTCCGCCATCGACTACATTTATAACTCTCCCCCGAATCTCATCATCCTCGATACCTCCGAAGAGGATATCTACTCCATGGATATCATCAACAACCTGAAAAGCGACCCTATTTTTTACCAGCTCCCCGTGCTCGTCGTCATCGACGATATCCTGAGCGTACCGGTCTGGAAGAACCTCTTCGTTGAAGACTATCTGAAAAGGGCCGATATCGAACAGGAATGCCTTACCCGCGTCTCCCTCGCCGTATTGCGATCCGAGCGGATCGTGGAGGTGAACCCCCTTACCAAGCTCCCCGGAAACATCTCCATAGGCCGGCAGATCCAGGCGCGGATAGAGGCCGGGGACACCTTCGCCCTTGCCTATGCCGACCTTGACCACTTCAAGCCCTTCAACGATTATTACGGGTTCACGCGCGGCGACGAGGTCATACGCATAACCGGCAGGCTCATCCTCAGCATCGTCAAGAGCGCGGAGCCGCAGACCGGCTTCGTCGGGCACATCGGCGGCGACGATTTCGTCTTTATCACGTCCGTCGACATCGTCGAGGATGCGTCGGCGCAGATCATCGATGCCTTTGACAAGATCACCCCCACCCTGTACGACAAGAAGGACAGGGACAGCGGTTTCATAGAGACCCTCGACCGCCAGGGGAACACGAGGAAATTCCCCATGACCGCACTCTCAATAGGCATCGCCACGAACAGGAACCGCTCCTTCACTCACTTCGGCGAGATGACCGAGGTGGCCTCCGAAATGAAAAAACTCGCCAAGCAATCCTGGGGAAGCTGCTACCTGTTGGATCGAAGGACGAGTCAGGGGTAAGGAAAGGGAATGGCGAACGGGTCATTCTCCCGTGGATGGTATCGGCATAGGTCCTATAAGCCCTATTCGACCTATGGGACCTCTTTTTTGACCCCTTCGGCCTCGCCAGCTCCACAAAGGCGGTCCTTACCGCGATGAAGGGGCGGCCGTCCTTCGGATATGAGAGGAAAGGGGTCCGTGCAGAGGGATTGTGGAAACTGTGAATAGTGTAAAGCGGGTCTTAAGCCCTTATTGGGGGAGCTTTTAGGGCTCGTCCTTCCAGACCATTTCTTTCAGTTCTTTTCCAACCTTGAAATAGGGAAGTCTCTTGGGCTCGACCTGAACGGTCTCGCCGCTTTTCGGATTTCTGCCCCTGTATGCCTTGTATTCCCTGAGGGTAAAACTGCCAAAACCGCGGATCTCCACCCGCTCATTATTGATGATGGCCTTCTTTATGCTGTCGATGATCGTGTCGACGGCGATTTTTGCTATCTTCTGGTTTACATTTATGTCTGTGGCGAGCTTGTTGATTATATCCATCTTGTTCATGGACATCCCTCCTTAAAGTCAGCTTTTTGAGATATAGTCGCAGGCGTTCCTGAAAATCTTAAGCCCGTCTCCTTCACTTTGCACATTTTCCCGCGTCCATCGGGGATGCTGTGTGCGATGGACAAAAGCCTCGGGGTGCGGCATAAGCCCGAACACCCTTCCCGTATCGTCACAGATAGCCGCGATCGATTCGATCGAACCGTTGGGGTTATCGGGATAGGCCATCGATACCTCCCCGCGTTCGTCGGCGTATTGCAGCACTATATTCCCCCCTTGTTTCATCGCCGAAAGGCTCTGCGTCGAATCAACGATGCATTTTCCTTCACCATGTCGGACGGGGAGATAAATTTTATCCATATCGCTCGTAAATATGCAATGAGAAAATCGATTTGTCTTCAGATAGACCCAGCGGTCCTCAAACCGTCCCAGGTCGTTTGCGGTGAGGGTTGCCGACTGTGTTCCGTACGTCCTGCCCAGCGCCGGCAGGAGCCCCGTCTTGACCAGAAGCTGAAAACCATTGCAGATGCCGATGATGATCTTGCCATCCTCGACGAACTTTACGAGCTCGTCGAGAAAACGCCTGCCCGTCCCGGCCATTCTCTGGTATTTCCATTTTACCGCCTGGGCCTTCGCCGAGCCCAGATCGTCCCCGTCCAGGAAACCGCCGGGAAAATTAATGAAGCTGTAGCGGTGTATCCCCTTCGGGCGCTCAACAAACTCGTCGATATGCACAAGCTCGGGCTCGAATCCGGCCAGCCGGTTGGCGTGCGCCGTCTCGTGTTCGCAATTGATCCCGTTGCCGAAAACTACAAGGCTTTTTGGTTTCTTTCGTATCATGTCGCGTAACTATGCAATCCTGCTAGAAGAAAGTTGACCCCGAAATAAGTCATTACAACGCTCGCAAAACCTATGATCGACAGAATGGCGGTCTTGCGTCCCCTCCACCCCCCGGTCATGCGCAGATGAAGAACCAGGGCATAAACGATCCAGGTTATCAGCGACCATGTTTCCTTCGGGTCCCAGCTCCAATATGACCCCCATGCGTAATGGGCCCATACGGCTCCGGTTAGTATACCAGATGTCAGCATCGAAAAGCCAATAATAATGCTCCTGTAATTGATATCGTCCAGCGTGTCGGCGGGCGGCACGACCCTGCCGGACCCGAAGAAGAAAAGTCCCCCGCATATGAAGGAGACGACGAACGCCGCATACGCTATAAAGCAGGTGATGACGTGGACGTGAAGCCAATTGCTCTGCAGGGCCGGTATGAGGGGTTGGATGACCTTGTCCACCCCGGGCGCCAAGGAGGCGTACGCCATCAAGACGAGCGAGAAGGCGGCGGCCGCGAAGGTGATTGCCGGATAGGTAAGCCTTCTTTTCATGATTATCACCAGGACGCTTATCGACCAGGAGAAAAATATGAGGGATTCGTAATAATTCGACAGCGGCACGTGGCCTATGCCAAGGCGGTAGGATTCCACCCAGCGCATGCCGATGCCGGCCGTCTGTATGACAAACGTCGCCCAGAGGCAGTACCACGCCGCCTGCACAACCCCCTTCTTCTTCGTGGCAAAATAGAGGATGTGCAAGAAGAACAGCGCGAGATACAGGATGGTCGCAACCCCAAGAATCGTATGGTGAGTGATCATGCCAGGCCCTCTGCAAGTTTCTTCAATTCCTCGAGGAACCCTTCCTTGTTCCTGGGCGCGGCGCCGGCCACGATTATTCTGTCGCCTTCATCTACAACGTAAATCCTGCGGTGAAAGGTAAAAAAGGTGATGTACAGCCCCAAAAGCATGAGGCCGAACCCCGTGAGCACCACGGGAACCCCCGGGTCGCGCGCCACCTCGAGGCCGGTGTAGTATTTCCCGTCGATTTTCTCGAGGGTGACCGTGGAGCCTTCAATCATGTGCGTTTTCATCTTCTCCACTTTGCTCAGGAACCAGATCGTCTTCGGCTCCTGTCCGTCCATATAAGCCACCATGACGCCGGGCCCGAAATTGTGGACCTCGGCCGCGTACCGTGCCACCATGAACGGGGCCTTGCCCGCCGAGGCCACCTCCTGCTCCCCGAGTACGATTCTCTTCCCGTCCACAACGAAGGTAAAAAGATTCGACATTCCGTAGGTGGACTGATAGAGCCTCACGCCGCCGTAAGACAGCGGTTCGTTCACCCTGATCCTGCCCTCCTTTGCCACCTTGCCGGCGGCGTCCGCAATCTCAATGTCGCTTGCGTATTCCTTCGGTTCGCCTCCCGGGTAAAAGCTGACCCGGAAATCCTTGCATCTCACCGTAAAACCAAGGGGTATCGCCCGCTGGCCGCGGCTGCGCGACATGGCGCTGTTGGTTTCTTCTCCCGCGTGGAGCACGATGAAACCCTTCTGCCCGCCGAGAAGGCCCATCAAACCGCCAAGAAGGATGAGAAGGACGCTTGTATGGATTACGATAACCCCATACCTCGACAGGGATCCCTTTTCGTAGAGTATCGCCGTGTCCGATATGGGCTTTTTCCTGTATGAGCCCCCCAGCCGGCGGAAGATCTCCTCCCGGCTGCCTGCCGGTACCGTGAACCCTGAACCACCGGCCGCGAGCGCCTTGACGTCGGGCACGCTCTTTTTCCCCGCGCCTTTCTCCCTTGCCAGGCGTCTTATCCTTTGAAGGGTGCACAACACCAGATTGAGGGCGAAAACTCCAAGGAGAAAATAGAACCACGGCGAGTGGTAGGCATCGTCGAGCCCCACGAGCTTGATGAAATGGTATGTCTTTTCGGGGTAGAGGGCGAGGTATTCCTCTTCCGTTCCGCCCTGTTTTATGACGCTTCCCAGGACGGATGTCGCGGCGATAAGCGACAGAACCACGATGGCAAGCCGCACGGACGTAAGAAAACGGAAGATGGAGCCTGGCCGGGCCGCCGGTTCGCTTTCCTTTCCGTTATTGCTTCTTGTGGCAGTCATTACACGCGGTTGGCGCCTTTACCCCCTTCGCCGACGACTCCTTGTGACAGTCTATGCAGTTCTTGTGGTATGCGTCTTTGATCGGTATCGCACCGTTCTTCACGTTCTTGAGATCATGACAGGGCATGCACCCCTCGGGTTCCCTGGGGTTTTTGTCCTTGTGGTGGCATTCAACGCACCCTATCTTCGCCTTTTCGGTATGCAGGGGATGAGAGAAGGGAACGGGAGGAAGCTTAGCCCCTTCAAGCTTGAGCATCATCGATTCCGGGGCCTTCTTCTGGGCAAAAGCCCCCGGGAGCAGAACGACAACGAAAAGTGCCAGAATTGCCAGACCGAGTGAGATTTTGGTGATTTTTTTCATCCTGCGCCTCTTCCAAATGTTTTCGGGTACCTCAAAATGTTATCGTAAAGGTGGCGGCAAGTCAAGGAACATGGGGGCTAGTCCCCGGTCTCTTTCCTTCCATACCCCACCGCCGTCTGGTAGGCCGCCCTGTCAAAGAAGTAGACCAGCCTCTCTCCCAGTTCGAACATGCGGTAGATGTCCACCGCCTTCTCCCAGACACCGAAGGAATAGGTAAACATCCATACGTGCTTCTTGAGAAGGCTCAGGGAGCTGATGGCCTCTTCAAGGGGCACCCTGCCCTCCTGGCGCTCTTTCCCGAGACCCAGGTAGAAGGAGGTAAACTCGGCCTCGCTCTTTTCTTTCCTCAGCCAGGCGCCGAACTGGCCCATTATCACCATGGCCCTGGCGCGCAGGTCTTCCCTTGCGAGACGCCTGTAGGAACGTGTCGACGGGTTGGTGGTTATGTCATCGAGCCAGAGACCGACGATCTTTTCCGAGTTTTCCTGTACCGCGGCCGCAAGTTCATCGGATAGCAGTGTCACGGGATAGCCGATCCTGTCCTTCACAGTGCTCTCCACGAAGGTCTCGAAGGAGTCATGAATGCTCCAGAGGTCCCTCTTCAGCTCCACGAATTTCGCGATCGCTTTTTCCTGCGAGTCAAAGGCCAGCTTCGGCAGGTTCATCACCGGGAAATACCTCGCTTCCGACGCGTCGTCGCCGCCCACTTCGACACCGCCCGTCTTCTCCACCTCAAAGGTGACTATGAGAAGCTCCCCGTAGAGGGGATTCACGTGGGAGCCCACGTCGAGAAGCTGCACGATCCTTCCTTCGATCCCCGCCTCCTCCCTGAGCTCCCTCAAGGCGGCGTCTTCTATGCTCTCCCCTGTCTCGGCAAAACCGATGGGGCAGCACCACATATCCTTGAAGGGTTCCTTTGCCCTGCGCACGAGGAGGATCTCCCGCCGGTGATTGGCAAGGACCACCGAGGCAACGGGCAGGGGGTTTTCGTAATAGACCGTACCGCAGGAGACGCACACCTGCCTGTGCTTGCCGTCCAGAAAATCCCTGCCGAGCTCTTTGCCGCAATGGGTACAAAAAACCTTCTCTTTCATTTCCCAACCACAAATATCCTGTCGTTCTTGTTGAACCTCAACTGGCCCTTCCGTTTAAGCTCCGCTATCATTTTCTCCCTGACGATGCCGGGGTCGACGTCTTTTTCGATAAACTCCCTTTTGAAATCGATGTACGTGGCAAGCGATTTCTCATCATCGGGATGAAAGACGATGGCGTTGGGATAGTCGGTGTAGCTGACCTTCGCGAAGTGCTGCCTCAGCAGCGCTTCGCCGTTCTCGGCGGAAAACCGCTCGATGACCTTTCTCAAGTTCCTGAAGTCAAAATAGTGCTCTCCTTCTTCCAGCATGGAGGCGCTGTGGGTCAGGCAGACAAACACCCCCCCGGGCGCTAGAAGCCGCGCTATTTCGGGAATAGCTCCGGGAAAGAAATACAGGGAATAGAGGGACACGATCAGGTCGAAATGTGCCGTGGGAAGTCCGGTCGGGGCGGGCAGCGTCATCATGCGGAACAGGGCCTCGGCGGCCCGGGCCCTCGCGGCAGCCAGAAAAGGTTCTTCATTCTCAGTGAGGCAGTCGATCCCGACAATGAGGTTTCGTCCCGCCGGCATGACCTCTTCGAACCAGCCGTATCCGCAGCCGAGATCGACGATGCTCTTCGCCCTGTCCCAGGCGATGGCGTCACGCACGACCGTCCTGATATCGTTCTTGTTTTCGGAGTGTTCCCGTATGATTGCTCCCACCTCGGCGTGGAGCCTGTGATTTGAATAGCTTCGTATAACGTGAGTCTCCTGCGTGTGCCCGGCTGTCATCGTCATTGCGAACACCTACGGGGAAAGGCGGTCCGCGAGGGCCCCCTTCCCTTCCCTTAACAACTCCACGACGTCGTCCGTCAGCTTTACCACCGTCGACGGCTCGCTCATCAGTATCCCCCCGTCCACGATAAGGGCCAGGCCGGCGCCGAAGCTCTTTTCAATGACCCTGGGGTCGCTCATCACCTCATCCCCGGCGACCCGCGCGCTTGTGTTAATGACCGGCCTGCCGCAGAGCCGGGCAATCCCGACAGGTACGGGGTGGGCCGGTATCCTGACGCCAACCTCCTTTCTGTCCGTCATAAGCAGTTTCGGTATGATCTTTCTCGCCTTGAGGACAAACGTAAAAGGTCCCGGCAGATACCACTTGACGATATCGAAAGAGAAGTCCGTGAGCACCGCATAGGTGCTTATGTCCTTTAAATCCCTGCAGATAATGCTGAGCGCCCTTTTCTCGTCGAGGCGCTTCATCGCGTAAAGTCTTCGTATTGATTTGATGTTGAAGAGGTCGCACCCGATGCCGTAATGGGTGTCCGTAGGATAGGCGATGATGCCGCCCTCCTCGATCGTCCTCACGATGAGTTCGGTGATCTTTTTCTTCGGCCTTTCGGGATTCCATTCTACGATCATATCTTTCTCGCAACCAGCCGGGCTGTTGCCCTTACCTTGCCCCTGTCCCTGTGCACGTCTTCGTTGTAGTGGATGGTCTCGAACCCGGGAAAGAGGCTTAAGAGCTCCCCGTCGTCGAGAAGAAAGGCCGGGTTCCTGGGCCTGTCCACCTCATTCTGCCTCTTCAGGAAGGTTTCATATATAAGTATACCACCCCTGTCCAGCGTTGCCGCGATGTCGGGCGCGATCTGGCGGAGCAGGAAATAGAAAACGATGACCCCTTGAAAAGACCCGTCTTTGAAAGGCAGCCTTTCGGCATCGCCCTGCACGATATCCATGGACAGCCCTCGCGCCCCCATGGATTCCCCGGCAAGCTTCAGCGCCTCCCATGAGTGCTCGAGCCCCGTAACGTGAAGGCCCCGGGATGCAAGGTAAAGCGCGTCTCTTCCCTGTCCCATGGCGATGTCGGCGACGCGCCCCCCCGCAGGAATGAGTCCGGCGTGACTTACGAGGAGATCGTGGGGCTCGTCGGCCCCGTCATGGTACCCCTTCCTATACCTGTCGTCCCAGTCAGGCGGCTCCGAACCGCTTCTTTCCTTCTCCATCTGTGCTCGCATCCTCCGAACTAGTATTATAGTCCACCGGTGGTGGTTAAGGGATAGCTTTTTTTATGACCGATCACATCTGTCCAAAATAATATA
>DIFE01000144.1 GCA_002418985.1 Deltaproteobacteria bacterium UBA5756 | reverse complement strand
GGGGAAGTAGGTGGTGGATTTGGGTGCGGTCTTTAGTCTTTTTCGGCTCCGCCGGATGTGATATGATTACAGCCGTAACCGGCTGATGCCGTAAGACATCGATTAAGAGGTGACCGATCATGAAAAGAACGATTCATCTGTATGCCGCATCGATCCTGTTGTCGGTTCTTGCCGTCTTCTGTCTTTCGACCGTCGCCCGTTCGCAACTCGATATAGAAGATCGGGAAAAAGCCGGGCTCTTTGCCATGGTCCAGAACGGAAAATGGGGTTTCGTCGACAGGACAGGTAAAACAGTCATCGCCCCCGGCTACGATGCAGCCCATCCATTTACCGAAGGCCTTGCCCGCGTGCAGCTGGAAGGGAAATGGGGATATATAGACAAAAAGGGTACAATGGTCATCAAACCTCAGTTCGCTGCGGCGGACCGCTTTTCCGATAGTCTTGCCGAAGTGTCGATCGGCGGAAAGTTTACCTATATTGACAGGACGGGGAAGGTAATCATCGACGCACGTTTTGACGACTCGGCCGTCTTTTCCGAAGGCCTCGCCGGGGTGAAAATACGCGGCAAATGGGGCTTTATCGATAAAACGGGAAAGACCGTCATCGAGGCACAGTACAATGACGTTCAGCGCTTCAGTGAGGGTTTGGCCGGCGTGCTCGTCGGTAAGAAATTCGGGTATATCGACAGGACCGGCAGGATGGTCATCGAACCAAAGTATGATTTCGCCCTTCCCTTTACAGAGGGGCTCGCTCCGGTGGTAATAGACAAGAAGTTCGGTTTTATCGACAAGACAGGCAGTATTGTCATAAAACCGCAGTTCAGGAATGCCAACCGCTTTTCCGAAGGTCTCGCGAGGGTGCAGATCGGCAGGAAATGGGGCTTTATCGATAAGACCGGTGCCGCGGTCATAACCCCCCGGTTCGGCAAGGTGAACCGTTTCACCGAAGGTCTGGCGGGTGCGCAGACGGGCAAGAAGTGGGGGTATATCGACCGTTCGGGAAGCTATGTCATCGATGCACGGTACGATTTTTGCGACCCTTTCTTCGAGGGTCTGGCGCGCGTCCAGGCCGGCAACAAATGGGGCTACATCGACCGGACGGGAAAGTATATCTTTGAACCGACGGAATAGCGATTTATAGTATCAGCACTTTCAAGAATGAGACAAAAAAATATTTAAAGGAACCACCTCTCAAGATCATGAAGGATAAGACCTCCCTATTCCTGTTTCTGCTCCTGTGTCTGTTCGTCCTCGCACTTTTCCACACACCTGTCCCATCCTGCGCCCAAACGGTCGAGGACGATGAAGGCTATGAAGACGGTGACACCGAAGCCGAGGATTCGATCGAGTTTCAGTCTCCGGCCGGTGAGCGGGACCTGATAAATTTCGATATATTTGAAGATATTTCCCGGGCGAGGGCCCGCCTCGAGAAAATGAGCTGCGGATTCAACGTGGTGAGATCGAAAACGGTAAAGAAGGTAAAGAAGGGCAAGAGATGGAAGACGCAGGTAACGTGGGGAAAGAACGAACTCGGTGGGTTCACTATCCTTCTAGCCCTTCTGAACGTGCAAAACAGGGAGATACAGGTCGTGAGGGTCCATCCCCGGCTTGGCGCCCGCTCGGACCGCGGCGTTATCGAACCGGGCAAAGCGAACGGCGTCAATACGAAGTTCACCATCCTTTATCCCGAACGCCATGTCGTGCTCGCCCTCAAGAGGCCGGTACGCAGCGGCTCGACATTCAAGGAAGTCATATACACCCCTTATTCGGAGGGCATTGATACACCCGCCGTACGAAAGGCGGGTATGGACTACCTGAAAAACATCATTGCCGGAGCGAAGGATGATCTTCTTCTCAGACGCGTCCGACCCCGTTCCTGCGACAGCTTCATCGATAACGATATTTCCGTCGTACTGGCCATCATCGAGCATATCGATCCCGGGAAATTTTCGAGCGGAAAGTACACCACGGAAAAGCTGATCAATGAAACGCTTGTCATCCTGGGAACCAACAAGCACAACGCCTACCGATACTCCAGATCGAAGGCGGGGGCCATGGGCCTCTTCCAGTTCATCCCCGGCACGTACAAGAGGGTGTCGAACCTTTACCCGCAGGCGGGCCTGATAAAAGACTTCGTCCGCGGAATGGAAGACCACGAGAACGCCGCCAAGGCATCATTCCTTCTCTTTGACGCAGACATGAACGTGCTGAGCGACACCAGAAAACAACGCCTCCTGGACGACCCCTCGGCAACGGGCAGGTTTTTGGCCTCGGCCTACAACTGCGGACCGGGCAGAACACGGAGCAGTATGGAACGACATGGCGAACATTGGCCTTCGGCCGTCCCCTCGGAGACGCAGACCTATTTGCAAAAATTCGACGCCGTCCTCAGTTGGTATCGTACCGAAGCCCTGCTCTACCGGTAAAACCCCTCCGGCCTTCCTCGGGCAGACAAATCGAAACTACGCAGTGACGGAAAACCCGAAACCGCCCCACGAGATACGGACCCCGACGCATAAATCGATCAGAGACTACCAGTTGCAGAGCTGCCGGAGCTCACTTTCCAGATTTTTTCCCTATATTCGAGGATCGAACGATCGGAGGAGAATTTCCCCGTCCTGGCGACGTTGAGAATCGACATACGAACCCACCGGTCGATGTCCCGGTATGCATCGTTTATCTCCTCCTGGCGGTCGACGTAGGATTGATAGTCCGCCAGCAGCAGGTACTCGTCCTGATTGAGGAGAGAATCGATGAGAGGTCTGAAAAGAGCGCCGTCTCCATTGGAGAAATGGCCGGAAGCGATGAGATCGAGGACCTCTCTCAGTTCGCCGTTGCTTTCGTAAAACCTCCTCGGATCATAGCCTTTTGCTTTCAACTCCCACACCTCTGCCGCGTTCAGTCCGAAAAGGAAAAAGTTTTCGGGGCTTACCTCCTCAAGGATCTCGACATTCGCCCCGTCAAGGGTACCGATGGTAAGCGCGCCGTTCATGGAAAACTTCATGTTCCCCGTGCCCGATGCCTCCTTGCCGGCCGTGGAGATCTGCTCTGAGACGTCTGCCGCCGGGTATATACATTGGCCGCTCTTGACGTTGAAATCCGGGAAGAAAACAACTTTGAGACGCCCCGCCACGTCGGGATCGTTGTTTACCACGGTGGCAATCGAGGTGATGAACTTGATGATCAATTTTGCCATGAAGTAGCCGGGGGCGGCTTTTCCGCCGAAGATCACCGTGCGGGCGGGTACATCCGCCCCGGGATCCTTTTTGAGTTTGAGATAGTGATGGACGACATGGAGGGCATTGAGATGCTGCCGCTTATATTCATGGATCCGTTTGACCTGAATGTCGAACATGCTCTCGGGGTCCACGATCGTGCCGGTTCGTTCTTTAATGAGGCGGGCCAAGACCTGTTTGTTCTCATGTTTCACCCTTCGCCAGGCCCGTCTGAACTCCCCGTCATCCGCGAAACCCTCGATCTTGCGGATCTCGTTCTGGCAATTGCAGATCCAGCCGTCGCCGATGGCATCCGTGATGAGCTTCGACATTGCGGGGTTGCCGAGCACCATCCATCGCCGCGGCGTGACGCCGTTTGTAACATTAAGGAACTTCTCCGGGGTCAGTTCATGGAAATCCCTCATCACGGTCTTCTGCAGCAATTCCGTGTGCAACGCGGCCACCCCGTTCACGCTGTGGCTCCCTACGGTGGCCAGATGTGCCATGCGCACGAACCTGTCGCCCGTTTCATCGATGATGGAAAGGCGGCGTACCCGCTCGTCATCGCCGGGATAAACGGCCCGGACATCATCCAGAAAACGCCGGTTAATTTCAAAAATGATCTCCAGGTGTCTGGGGAGGACCCGTTCAAACAAAGGAAGGGGCCATTTCTCCAGCGCTTCCGGAAGGAGAGTGTGGTTGGTGTAGGAGAAGGTCTCCCTCGTTATGTCCCAGGCCTCTTCCCAGTCGATCCTGTATTCATCCACAAGAAGCCGCATAAGCTCCGCCACGGCTATCGAAGGGTGCGTATCGTTCAATTGGACGGCGAATCTCCGATGAATCGTGTCCGGCGTACCCCCCGGGAGAGAGTGAATACGGATCATGTCCTGCAAGGAGCAGGAGACAAAGAAATACTGCTGGGATAGCCTCAGTTCCTTGCCGGTGGGGGGATCATCATTGGGATAGAGGATCTTGGATATGGTTTCGGAGGCAACTTTTTCCTCCACGGCCCGGTCGTAATCCCCTTCATTAAAGGCCTGGAAATCAAAAGACTCCCAGGCCTCCGATTTCCACAGACGCAGGACGTTCACGATGTCAACGCCATACCCGGGCACCGGGGTATCGTAACCCATACCTCTGACAACCCTGGCAGGTATCCAGCGGACGCGATAGCGTCCATCACTGTCATAATAGTGCTCCGTACGACCGCCGAATTGCACGTAGTATGTGATCTCGGGACGGGCTATCTCCCATGGGTTACCCAGCGCCAGCCACTTGTCCGTCGTTTCACGCTGCCATCCGTCAACGATCTCCTGATTGAAAATGCCGAACTCGTAGCGTATCCCGTACCCTAGGGCATGGATCTTCCGGGTCGCGAGAGAATCGAGGAAACACGCGGCAAGTCTTCCCAGACCTCCGTTGCCAAGACCAGGTTCGACTTCCTGCGCTATAAGTTCGTCAAAATCGAGGCCGAGCTGGACCACGGCCTCCCTGGCCTCCTCATAGATACCGAGGTTGATCATGGCATTGGCCAGATGGGGCCCCGTCAGGAACTCCGCGGAGAGATAACAAACGGCCCGGGTACTCTGGCGAAGCGCCTCCGTCGAACGCACCCAGCAGCCAAGCATGCGGTCCCGGACCGTGTATGCCAGCGCCATATACCAGTCGTTTCTTGTCGCAAGCCGTGGAATGCGGGCCTGGATAAAATTCAGGTTCTCGAGGATAGCTCGCCGTATGGTATCCGCCCCAAGACCCGTCCGAACATCATCGCATGACAGGGCCTTACCATTTTCGATTCCAGTGTCTTCCCGCTCCATCGCAATCCTCCCGTGGTTTTATACCGGCCGTATCAGAATAAAAACCCCATTTTCCCCATTTCTGTCAATTCCGCAAACAAAAACCCCTTAAAAACAAATTCCAGGCCTGCGGCCTTGACATTGTCGAGTCCATTCAGTTAACTTATTTCACAAATACGTGGTTAGACTATGCGCAGAATAACAGAAACATTTATTCGACCAGACTTAAGGAATCCGCATATCCATACTCAAATCGACGACCTTGTTTGCCGGGTGCGGAGTAAGTCATGAACGCAAGGGCTCCTTCCTGTTCCGTTATCTTACCCGTTCTGGGGGAAGCCTCTCTTATCAATGGCGCTATCGACCATCTCCGCAACCTTGAAAACGATAAAGAAATTGAGATTATCGTGGTTGACGGCGACCCGGAAGGCACCACATTGACGGCGATCACCCATGAAAACGTCACAAAACTAAGGTCTCCCAGCGGGCGGGGGAAACAGATGAACGCGGGGGCAAGAGAGGCGAAGGGCAAGATACTGCTTTTTCTCCACGCCGACACTCAATTGCCGTTGGACGCATTGCGGCTCATTGCGGCCGCGATGCAGGGCAAACGATATGTGGCCGGTGCATTCGATCTCGGCATCAGGTCCGAAAGGCTTATATTCCGCCTCATAGAATCCGCGGCGTCGCTGCGTTCCCGTGCGACACGGATTCCTTTTGGAGACCAGGCGATCTTTGTGCGGAAGGATTACTTCGAGAAGATCGGCGGTTATAAGGACATCCCCATCATGGAGGATATCGAGATCATGAAAAGGATCAAGAAGAGGGGCGATAAGATCGTTATAGTTCCTCAAAGGGTCCACACATCATCCCGAAGATGGGAAAAGGAAGGTATTCTCCGCTGCACCCTGAGGAACTGGCTCCTTCAGGTTCTTTACCTTCTCGGTGTTTCCCCTCAAAGGTTTTCTCAATGGTACGGGCACAATGATTGAAACGTCAACAAACCGGCCCTATATTGACGAAATGAGTATATTCCGACTGCATCCGCTATCTCTGTGCACTTTCTTCGCCGTCCTCATTGCGATCGCCTTCATGTTTCTCCTTCCACCCTCGTCGCATTCACAGAATACGACGATCCTGTTTCGAGAAGACTTCGCAAGCCTCGGAAACTGGCGTCCCCTTTATTTTCCGAAGATACCGAAGCACACTACGTACACGATTGAGGCAAATGAAGGTAACACCTTTCTTGTGGCTCAAAGCACGGGTTCCGCATCGGCCCTTGCTTATAAAGAGCACTTCAACATCTACGAATATCCGCGGGCAAGGTGGAGATGGAAGATAAGCAACATCTACAACAATGCCCCGCCGCAGAAGAAATCGGGAGACGATTACCCGATCCGTGTTTATGTTGTCTTTAAGTATGATCCGGAAACGGCCGGCGTTATAGACCGGGTCAAATACTCAGTTGCCAGGAAGCTGTATGGCGAATACCCTCCCCACAGCACCTTGAATTACGTCTGGGCAAATGACGACGTACAGAAAACGATCATCACAAGTCCTTACACGGATAAGGCCAGATTGATCGCCCTGCAGAAGGGAGGGGAAAAAGCGGGGACGTGGCAGAATGAAGAGATCAACATCCTTAAAGACTACCGGGCGGCATTCGGAGCGGATCCTCCGCCGACCGCAAGCCTCGCGATCATGAGCGATTCAGACAACACCGGGCAGAGCGCGGTTTCTTACCTGGATTTCATAGAGGTTTTCAAAGATGGGCAATGAACACTGCGTCATCATGTTCGTCAAATCACCTGACGCAGGAACCGTCAAGTCCAGGCTTGCCGTGACCGTTCAGGCTGACGTTGCGCTGGACCTTTACAGGTGTTTTGTGAGCGACACGATGGGTATGATCGCAGAGGGCGGTTATCCCCTCACTATATTCTTTTATCCCCCACAGTCAGGGCAGAAGATCGCCGCGTGGCTGGGGCAGGAACACACTTTCCTTCCCCAGAACGGGGACGATCTCGGGGAAAGGATGAAGAACGCATTCAGGACTGTTTTTTCTCAGGGCGTCGCCTCGGCAATCCTGATCGGAACCGACATTCCCGACCTGCCGGCCCATATCATCGACGAGGCGCTCACATCGCTCATGGATCATGATGCGGTCGTCGGACCGGCATATGACGGGGGCTACTACCTGATAGGGTTCAGGGCAGACACATTCCTGCCCCAGGCCTTCGACGGGATATCCTGGAGCAGCCCGGAGGTATTCGCACAAACCCTCTGCGCCCTCGAGGCAGCGGGCTGCCGGGTCCATGTCCTTCAGAGGTGGAGGGATATCGATACCTTTGAGGATCTCGAGGCGCTTTTTCGTGACAGTCAGTCTACGCCCTTTACCGGGTCGGCAACCATCAGGTATATCCAGCGCAACATGTGCGGACCGTTGTCAGACAATAATCCCGATCCTGCCCCGATACGGCCGGGGTCGCATGATGTCAATAACTTTAGAGGAGATTCAGATATGGTAAACGAGTTTGAAAACACGATTTCCTCCCAACCGGGGGACAAAGGCCTGTTGAGCGAAACAATTGAAACCCTGCAGGTCAACCTCGGTCTCACGTGCAATCAGCAGTGTCTCCACTGCCATCTGGAGTGTTCCCCGGAACGGAAAGAAACGATGGAGTGGCCGGTCATGGAGCTGATACTCGCTGCCGTCGAGACCTCACGTTGCCGGTTCGCTGACTTAACGGGAGGAGCCCCGGAGCTGAATCCTCACTTCCGCAGATTTGTTATGTCGCTTCGTGAGAAAAACTGCCATGTCAAGGTGCGGACCAACCTGACCGTTCTTCTCGAGCCGGGTATGGACGACCTGCCGGGATTCTTCAAGGATCACGGTGTGGAGCTCATTGCCTCCCTGCCTTGCTACACAAAAGAAAATGTGTGCGCCCAGAGGGGTCCGGGGGTTTACGAGAAGAGCGTTGAAGCCATCAGGCGGTTGAATGCCCTTGGCTATGGTCTCCAACCCTCTCTGCCTCTCAGTCTCGTATACAACCCCGGGGGGGCATTCCTCCCATCGCCCCAGCTTTCCCTCGAAGCAGACTACCGGCGTGAACTGGCCGAACGTTTTGGAATTTCCTTTACCCACCTGCTTACCATCACCAACATGCCCCTGGGACGTTTCAGAAAGGAGCTTGCCGCGCAGAAACAGCTGGAGTTCTACGCCCGGCTCCTGAGAGAATCCTTTAACCCGGCAACGGTTTCAGGGTTAATGTGCAGGCGTCAGGTCAGTATCGGCTGGGACGGGACCCTCTATGACTGCGATTTCAATCTCGCCCTCAATCTTCCCGTAAACCATGGAGCCCCGGATAATATCCGGGCCTTTGCTGCCGATGCACTTCGCGCCCGAAGGATCGTGACCGGGCAACACTGTTTCGGGTGCACGGCCGGTGCCGGCTCATCCTGCGCAGGGTCCATCGTCTCAGGGAAAGATGACATAGCAGGATAGCAATGGTGGCATGGTGACCAGTAAAAAACCGGCTAACGAAGCGCATGCGGAACCCGCAAGCGGCACGGATATAACGGAAAAGCTGCGGGAGGTATCCGAGGCCTGCACCGGCTGCGATGTGTGTCAAAAGGAATGCGCATTCCTCAGAAAATACGGCAAACCGAAAGAGATTGCCGACCGCTACAATCCCGAAAAGAAAGAGGACCAGGGGATGCCCTTCGAATGCAGCCTTTGCGGACTCTGCACTGCCGTCTGTCCCTGGGGTGCCGATCCTTCCGGCCTATTCCTCGAAATGCGAAGGGAAACGGTGAAACGGACGGGCGGGGATTACCCCGAACATGCCGCCTTACGGGCCTATGAGCGTCGGGGGACATCCCGGAGGTATTCCTACTACGGCCTCCCCACGGGTTGCGATACCGTCTTTTTCCCCGGTTGCACCCTGTCAGGCACACGATCGGAAAGGGTCATCGAGTCATACCGGTTCCTGAAAGAAAAGATCCCCTCTGTCGGCATAGTCCTCGATTGCTGTACAAAGCCCTCCCATGACCTGGGCCGTCAGGACCACTTCAACGCCATGTTTGACGAAATGAGGGATTTCCTGGTGGGACATGGGATCAAGAACGTTATTGTGGCCTGTCCCAATTGCCACAAGGTATTTTCGCGTTACGGAAAAGACCTCTCGACGAAAAGCATCTACGAAATTATGGTCGGCAGCAATATCGGCAAAACGGTGCAAACAGCGGGTGCGGTGACCGTTCACGACCCCTGCGCAATACGATCGGAAGAAACACTCCAGGATTCGGTCAGGGAGCTTCTCAGGAATAAAGGCTGCGCCATGGAAGAGATGCCCCACAGCCGGGGGCGGACCCTTTGCTGCGGCGAGGGCGGCACCGTGGGCGCTCTTGCTCCCGATCTTGCGGGAAACTGGAGCAGGCTTCGTCGTCAGGAGGCCGCCGGAAGAAAGGTGATCACCTACTGCGCAGGGTGCGACGGCGTGCTCGGGCGGTTCGTTCCAACGGTCCACATCCTCGACATCCTCTGGAATACAGGGGTGGACGCAAAGGGCAACGCAAAGGTTGCGAGACCTCCGTTCACATATTGGAAGCGGCTTCGATTGAAAAAGTGGTTCAGGAAACATCTCCCGGCGGCCGCCACCCGCGAGAGGACCTTCACCGGAAAGGAAGCGCCCAGGAAAGGCGCCTGGATCAAATTTCTCATCTTCCTTCTTTTCCTTGCCGCCGTGGTTGCAGCGGTCCGGATTACCGGTGTTTCCCGATATCTTGAACAGCAGACGCTGAGGACCTGGATCGGGAGCTATGGTGCCCTCGCCCCGATCGTGTACGTCCTGGTCTATACCGTCACCCCTGCCCTCTTTCTGCCCGGCCTCCCCATTACCGTTGCCGGAGGTATCCTCTTCGGGCCCCTGTGGGGCGTTGTCTACGCGATAATCGGCGCCACCATGGGTGCCTCGGTCGCGTTTCTTGTTTCACGGTATCTTGCCAGGCAGTGGGTTGAGGAACGGCTCAAGAGTCCCAGGTGGAGGAGGCTCGATCAGGCGGTTGAGAAGCATGGCTGGAAAGTGGTGGCCTTCACCCGCCTCGTCCCGCTCTTTCCCTTCAATCTTCTCAACTACGCCTTCGGCCTCACCAAAATAGGTTTCAGGCAGTATGTGGTTGCCACTTTTTTCTTCATGCTTCCCGCGTGCATTGCCTTTATCGTGTTCTCAAGTTCCCTGCTCGACCTGATCCGCGGCAAGGTCTCCCTGACGTTCGTCATCGGTCTTGTCCTCGTTATACTTGTTTCGATGCTCCCGTTCATTTATAGACGTTATAATGCAAAGCGGGGAAAGGATGACCCGGTATGAGTCAGGAAGGAAAGCTCCGTACCCCACCCGCGCGGCGGGTACGCTACGGAGCTTCATAATATAGGCTTCGTTTTTTCTTATTTTACTTTCCCTACGGGATAATCCGCTTCGGCCCACGCCTTGATCCCGCCGGGATGCCGATAGACATTCTTGTATCCCATCTTGACAGCCCACATTGCCCCGTTGTGGCTGCGGGTACATTTAGTGAAACCGCAGTAGAATACGATCAGCCGGTCCTTGTTCGGCCCGAGCAGTTTCTCCAGGCCGGCTTTGGTCTTGTCGTCTATCTGGGTCATCTCGGGTATAGGCAGGACGAAATTGACGGCTCCCGGAATATGCTGTTTCTTGAAGCTATCCTCAAAGGGCATCGTGTCGACGATCAGCATGTCCTTCTTCTGGTCCACCCAGCCCTTCAACTCCGCCGTTGACACGATCTTGTAATTGCCCCGCTGGACTTCTTTCAGGAAGGTCACTGCTATTTTCTCCGTCTCCAGTTCCTTGTCCCCCCAGGCGGCGAGAGCGGCCCCTGACCAGATGAAACATGCTGCCAGTACAAAAACTGATGCCATAATCATTCTTCTTCTCAACACCATCTCAATTCCTCCTTTTATTATTTGGGTAGATTTTTGCTAGATTCATGCGAAAGGCGACGATTACGGGTCAGCCGCGACCAGTAAAGGAACGCGACAGCGCCCAGGAAGACCAGATCACGATAAAAGGCATGCGCAAGACTCTTGCGGCCCTCAAGCTCCTCCGGGCCGAAACATCCGCAGTCGATATTCATATCAGTCAGAACCCCGTACCCGAGCACAATTACGAAGAGCACGATCATACCCGAGACGCCATGGAGCCCCGGTCGCATATCAAGGATAAGGGCGACCCCGGCCAACACCTCGGCAAGGGGAAGCCCGATAGCGACAACGGGCAGGAGAACTTCCGGCACCAGGTCATAGTGGGAAATGATCCTGGCAAAGGCCTTCGGATCCATCAGCTTCATCGCTCCGGCGTAAATAAAGATGAGCGCCAGAGCAACCCGAACAACCAGGTAAGACCAACGCGAGAGAAACATTCCAAGAAGGAACTTCTTGATCCCCGAATTCTCTGCTTTCGCATTCTCGTAAAGCCTGTCAGTCATTGCAGACACCAAACCTTCACCAAGAGACAAAAAAACCCGGCCGCAGAATTCCGCGCCGGGTCGTAGAGGAACAATATGTGCCTTAAGGCGGAGAAACTGCGAACACGACAGTGGGAAGCCGCACGGGCTCCCGACATGCTTCTCAGCCTAATGGAATAAATATATTTGCTATTGTGAGTACAGTCATATTAGCTATTTATGAAATACTTTACACGAATGGTAACGACTATGTCAAGCGTTGTCTGTGCGAGGGAAACGTCGGGCACGGATGTCAGCCCGCAGCCGACTCGCGTCCGGTACCGTCGGCGTGTCCGATCACCGTTATCTTGACAAGGGGAAATCCGGGGCTGATATTCACTTTACACTACATGCAAAGGAGGTAGTCAAATGGCAGATAACAAAATCGTAAACGGCGTGAATGTCTCCCAATTATTCAATACGATTGAAGCCATCAAAGGCAACCCCGCCATTGCGGAGTTCAAATTTCGTGCGACCAACAGGTGGATCGACGGAACTCATTGTCGGGGAACCATCAAAGACTTTTATGGCGCCCTGAAAGAGGATGACTCCCGGCCTCCCATGGATTACGACATGGATGAACCCCCAGTTCTCCTGGGAAATAATGCGGGAAGAAACCCGGTCGAGTATCTTCTTGTTGCCTTGTCCGGATGTCTCACCACGAGCCTCGTTGCCCACGCCTCTGCCAGGGGAATCAAAATACGGGGAATACGATCGAAATATGAAGGCGATCTGGATCTCCGCGGCTTTCTCGGGATATCAGAGGACGTGCCGGTAGGGTATCAAAGTATCCGGGTCTACTTCGAGATCGACGCGGATGTTTCGGATGAGCAGAAGGAAGAGATGATCCGGACAGCGCAAAAATATTCACCGGTGTTCAATACACTCACGAAATCTGTTCCCGTTTCCGTGCATCTGCATAAGGGAAAATAGACCGAAACTGTTTGTTGCTCGACCCGTCTGTCTCGTTCGATCGGCCCTGCTGCTCTACCACGCATGCCGGCCTGCAGATTTGCAGGCGCAACGTCTGGTCAGGAGGGATACATGACAAAACTATCAACCCCTCATGGTTTTCAGGACATGCTGTCTTTTCCTCTCATGGAAGCCCTTTTGGGCCGTCGGTCCCGGAGATTCTTTATGGGAGCGGATATCCCGGATGGAGTGCTCGCACATACGTCTAAGCAGAAGGCGCTGCCGTTAACCGATCTTGAGAAAATGCTGGTGGTATCCGCCTGCGGCGGCAATACGTCCTGGCATCACATGATTTACCGGGCCGCCCGTTATGCCCCGCATCTTTCCAATTATGCCGGGTCTGCCGGAGGGCGCGTATTTCCCTCAGCCGCCGGATTCCACACAAGCCAGACCTTCTTTACGGATGATGAAGGTGCGTACATACTGGAAATGCGCGATGCCCCCGCTTTTGATGACCGCGCCGATGACGGCTCATTAAGCCCGGAGGCATTCGTCGACAACGTCAGAAAACGTGTGCGCAAGCTCCAGAGCTCCCGGCTTGGCATTCCCTCCGAGGTGCCGTACACGGAGGCGCATAACACCTAGGTGTTTAACAAACCGTCTACCCTGGTTGTAATCCCTGTTGGAGACCTTTCTCAGCACGTCCTGCTCAACATTTGTTATATGCTTCAGAACGGTCTGGTCCTTTACGATGACATCAACAAATGCTCCATCCCGGGCATCGAACAGTTTAAAGACATAGTGGACGTTGACAACGTCTGGAACGTTACCTTCGTAGAACAATGGTCGCTTTCGGAACTTACTGTGGAACTCGGGATAAGCTGCTATGCCGGCGTATTGATGCTCCAGGCAATGGGTCTTGGTGGATGGATGTTCAACGGAATTGACCCCTTCGCCATGCTTGGCGCAAGCGGCAAACCCGAAGTGCCGGGTTTGCAATTCCGCTATGACGAGGACGAACGCTGGCCTTATCCCAATCCCACTGGACTCGCGGGAGTGATGGAAGGCTACTGCCCGCCCCATCACCAGGATATGCGGACTGCCGTGGATGCGCTGTGCGAGCGCAAATTCGGACCGGGAGGTCCGTTTAACCCCGAAACCCCCGGACCGTGGAAAGACAGTCGCAAAGTACGTTCGGCCGCACAGAATCACGACGAAAAATTCAGGGAGTGCGTTGCGCTGCAGGCCCAGTATATACATGATACCTTTGGTAAATTTCCCGGTACCGTGCCCTCCATGTTTGTTATTATGTATCTGCAGGCGCATCATCTCGACCTGGAATTTTACGACAGGTTCTTCAAGCCGGGATCTTACCTGAAGACGCATGCCATGCACATAGCACATTGGCACCCGGGCGACTAAGACCAAAGTTAATGGTCGGACTCCCCTTCCCTGCCGCGACCCGGCTCAACGCCCTAAAGACGTACCCCAGGAGAGACAGAACATGACACATATCCAATCCGTCTTGGCCGCAACCGATTTTTCCCCCGACTCCCGGCACGCCGCAGAACGCGCGGCCATGCTCGGCACGACACTGGCAATGCAGAAAGGATTGCTGCTGCACGTGCTGGAGCAATCGTGGCTGGACAGTCTGAAGCAGTTCATAAGCTCACCGACTGAAATCAGAGATGGAATCATTGACGATGCCTCGCGTTCCCTGAGAAAACTTGCCGAAGAGGCCCGCCTGTTGTCGGGTTTCTCGCTTGAGCCACAGGTCCGCCTGGGGAGCACGCTGGACTTGATCGTCGAGACTGCTTCAGAGTACGACCTGCTCGTACTTGGCGCTCACGGGCGGCACCCGGTACGAGCATTGGCCCTTGGGACCACTTCCCAGAGGCTTCTGAGTAAAACAAGGAAGTCTGTCCTGGTTGTCAAGTGCAAGCCTGACGGACCATACCGGCGGGTTCTCGTTGCCGTCGATTTCTCGCCAAATTCCCGCAAAGCCATGGAGTATGGTTCCATGATAGCTCCGGGGGCACTTGTCAATATCGTGCATGTTTTTGAACCGCTCTTCGAAAGACAGATGATCTCTGCCGGAGCGTCCGACAAAATAATTGAAGACTATCGGGCAAAGGCACGGATCGATGCCGAAACCCAAATGTCAGCCTTCCTGACAACCGCCCGGGTGGGTTCAGACAAAGCGCTTCAATCGATTGAACACGGACATGCGTCAGTCAGGCTACCTGAAATAGTTGAAAAGTGGGATCCGGATCTCATAATTGTTGGCAAGCACGGGCGGTCGCGCATTGAAGAACTATTGCTGGGGAGTGTTACAATCCACATGCTGGCCCAGTCGCGATGCGATGTGCTGGTTGCCCAATAACAGGTCCGGCCGAATGTGTGTTTTCGGAGTCCCTGTGTGCCTTTCCGGCATGGCCTTTCCGCATACCCGGCGGCTGGCGGCACCAACCCCTGAAACTGGAACGATTTTATGATACCGATCGAACACGTTCTCCTCATAGGCTCGCTCCTTATTGTCGCGAGTATTGCAGTTGCCAGGCTTTCTGAAAATCTTGGCATACCGACACTGTTGTTATTTCTCGGCATCGGGATGCTTGCCGGTTCTGAAGGACCTGGCGGGATCTATTTCGACGACGCCCACCTGTCTCAATCCGTTGGTGTCATTGCGCTCGTATTCATCCTCTTCGCAGGTGGTCTCGATACAAAGTTGCCGGAGGTCAAAACCTCCTTTTTCCCGGCGATAAGTCTCGCGACACTGGGGGTCTTGCTCACGGCCTTTGGGGTCGGCTTCTTTGCCTTTTTTGCATTGCGATTTTCCCTTCTCACCGCTGTGCTCCTTGGGGCTGTTGTCTCATCGACAGACGCCGCGGCCGTCTTTTCCGTGCTTCGATCCAAGAACATAAGTCTCAAAGGCCGTCTGAAGCCGTTGCTGGAGCTTGAATCGGGCAGCAACGACCCTATGGCCGTCTTTCTCACCATAGGGATTATTCAGATCATAATGAACCCTGGAACTTCATTTGGTTCCATGGCCCTCTTGTTTGTCCGGCAGATGGGATTCGGGATTGTCTTCGGATTCTTCTTCGGAAAAGCAATGATCGTGATGCTCAATCGATTGAAGTCGCACTATGAAGGCGTTTACCCTGTCTTCTTTCTTGCCCTGGCAGCACTCACGTACGGCGTCACGGCGGCCGCGGGTGGGAGCGGTTTCCTTGCCGCGTATATAGCGGGCCTGGTTGCCGGCAACAGCGAGTTTATCTACAAGAAAAGTCTGCTGCGGTTTTTTGACGCCCTCGCCTGGCTCAGTCAAATAACCATGTTCCTTACCCTCGGTCTCCTTGTTTTTCCATCCCACATTGTGCCCATTGTTTGGACCGGTCTTGCCTGTTCAGCATTTCTCATGTTCGTCGCCCGCCCTGCAAGCGTCTTTCTTTCGCTGCTCTTTGCACGGCTAAACTGGAGGGAAAAGACCTTCATTTCCTGGGTCGGCCTGAGAGGGTCAGTACCCATCGTTCTGGCGACCTTTCCTCTTCTGGCAGGCGTAACCGGCTCCGAGGCAATATTCAATATCGTCTTCTTTATTGTACTGACTTCAGCCCTACTCCAGGGCTCGTCGATTCCCGTCGTTGCCCGCCTGTTGAGGCTGCAGGCACCCCTTGAAAGAAAACGCCGATACCCCATCGAATTTGCGCCCATCGACGGCGTAGACACTCAACTTGTCGACTTCATCATTCCCTTCAATTCGGCAATCGCAGGTAAACCGATAGTGGAACTCGGCCTTCCCCCCGACAGCCTTATTGCGCTTGTAAACCGTGACGAGAAGTTCTTTGTGCCAAGCGGCGGCACTGTTCTTGAGGGAGGAGATGTTGTCCTGGTCCTTGTTAACGACCAGAATCTGGGCAGAGTCAGGGAGATAATCATGAAGTGGGAAAAGCCGAAAGAAAAGTGATAAACTCAATATAATACAATATTCCGGTATAATAGATGCAATAAAGTCTATTATTGTATACTTCCAAGAACAGTTTAGTAGACTTTTTTCAATCCATTGTGTATGCTTATCCATTATAGTAATCCTAATGAGGTCTATTATGGATATGTTTCGCACAACTGAGGAATGGGAACAGGAAATCGGGCAACAGCTCGGCCGCATGCGGCTGCTGCAAAACATCGACCAGCGTGTTCTGGCCGAGCGCGCCGGTGTCTCCCTGAACGCGGTAAAGAACCTCGAGCACGGCAAGGGCTCCACACTCAGGTCGTTTATACAAGTCCTGCGCGCCCTAGGCAGGATCGAATGGCTGAGTTCCCTCTCCCCGGAGGTTTCGATCAGTCCCATGCAGATCCTCGAGTCGAGGAAGAGGACACCAAGACAGCGTGTCTCCCGCAAGAAAGGTGTGCCCGGTGCATAAGCCCGTAGGGATAATTGAGGTTCGTATCTGGGGTAGACGTGTCGGTGCCCTGGCGCTCGATCCTAAACTTGGCTACTACGCTTTTGAATATGATCGAACATTCACCGCCGCGGGCATCGAGCTCGCACCGCTAACGATGCCGCTCTCCATGGCTTCTTCCCCCTTCGTTTTCCCCGGCCTGCCCGAGCTGACCTTCAAACGATTGCCCGGCATGATTGCCGACGCCCTTCCTGATGACTTTGGCAATTTACTTATCGATGCATGGATGGCCTCCAAAGGCGTGGACCGCTCAAAGATAACGCCCCTGGACCGCCTGGCCTATATGGGCAAACGGGGCACGGGAGCGCTGGAATTTAAGCCCGCCATAAGAGCGGCGCAAGAAAGCACCGCCATAAAGCTTTCCCGCCTCGTCGAAAGCGCCCGGCGAGCAGTCCAGGGTGATGTCAGTACCGGGCATATGGCAAAAACGGCGTTGATGCAGATCATCCGGGTGGGGACGTCCGCCGGTGGTGCACGGGCAAAGGCCGCCATCGCCTGGAACCCGGAAACGAATGAGATCCGGTCGGGCCAGTTCGATGTCGATCCGGATTTCGAACACTGGATACTCAAGTTCGACGGGATGGGGGCAGACCGGGAACTCGGAGGATCGCAGAACTACGGGCGCATTGAATATGCGTACTACCTGATGGCATGCAGGGCGGGTATATCCATGTCCCCATCCAGACTAATGGAAGAGAACGGTCGTGCCCACTTCATGACGCGCCGCTTCGATCGTGACGGGAACGTAAAGCACCATATGCAGACCCTCTGTGCCATGATGCACCTGGATTACAAACAAAAGGCGACCCACGATTACAACCAGCTTTTCATGGCAATAGAGCAACTGAACCTTGGCAACGCAGCCATGGAGGAGGCCTTCCGGCGTGCGGCGTTCAATGTCATGGCGGCGAACTGCGATGATCACACGAAGAACTTCTCCTTCATCCTTCGCCAGGGAGGGAAATGGGAGCTTGCCCCGGCATATGACCTCACCCACGCGTACAATCCGAAGGGGGAGTGGACGTACCAGCACCTCATGGCGGTTAACGGCAAGTTCAGCGATATAACGTTCGAGGACGTCCACGTCGTCGCTGACAGATTTGGGATTGCCAATTCGAAAAAGATACTCGGACAGGTCCAGGAAGCCGTGGAGGCCTGGCCGGAATTCGCAGCGAAAGCCGGGATCCGCGAGGGTGATATCGAGCGTATCCGCGGGCATCATCAGCTGATCCTGCCGGCAAGCAGGTCCGTGTCGCAGGATGCGTAAGGACAATTTCTATTGACTTTAGCTTGTATTACCCGACACCCTCATCAATATTCTTCATCCGAACTTCTTCTGCAACGCCCGCCGAAAAAGTCCGTCGTTATAATCCGGGAGATATTCTAAAGTAACAGTCCCATTCCAGCCCCGGGCCTGGAGCGCCTTCAGGACCTCGATGCCGTATGATTCCACAGGCAGGTGGTTCATGACCCTGCCAGACGTGGGGTCTATGCTATTCGCTGACAGGTGCACAGCGACGATGTTGCCGGAATATTGTTCTATGAGCTCGAAAGCATACCCCTCGTCGACGTGTCCTGTATCCAGGACCATGGGGAGACTATGTTCCATTATTTCCGAGGGGGTAAATATCCGGCTCTTCTTTCCGAAGGTTTCGATCGCAACCGTGACCGGGGTTCTTCCCTGGAGCGCCTTTATGTTCCCGAGGGCCGTCGCCTGAAATCGGGGCTTTCTTACCCTCGCGATGTTGCCTTCGGGATGATACACAACGAGCCCGGCTCCGGTCCTTTCCGCCAACCTCGTCACCTGCGGCCCCCAGGCCATGAACGCGTTGCCGGAAAGGCGACCGTGGGGCGCATCGACTGAGTTGACAAGGAAACCATTGTCGCGCACGTACGCCGCCAATTCCCCAAAACGGCCGACAACAGACCAAAATTCCTGCATGTCGTGGGGCAGCGCGAGCTCAAGGGGAATTCCTTTGAGGCCGGAGAACCACCTGTCAAAGTCATCGAAATGCACATTCCTGCGAATACAGAACTTCATCCGAACACCTCCTCCAGTAACTGCCGGTCCGGTGTCGGGCAATCCCGGCGTTCAGGCAGGTATTCGAGGGCCACGTTGCCGTCCTCATCAAAGTCCGCCCAGTCAATATCTTTCCTGATATAGAATTTCATAGGGTAGCATTATAGCACAGCCGTGCGACCAGGGGCCGATCGGAGACCATGTATGTCATCTTCCGGGTTCGGGGACTTTATCTGATATCCTTCGTCTTCTCTTTCGCTTTCTCCACCGCGCTGTCGGTCAGTTTGCTTGCCCTGTCCCCTGTCTTCGGATTGTTCCTGCCTGCGAGAAAGCCAGCGCCGAAAATTAATGCTGCAATTATGATTAGTAATGCTATAGAAACGTAGGTCATCATAATTGGGCCTCCTCTATCCTTCTTGAATGTCTTTTAATCATTTTGTAAATCTCCTCCGCCCATTCCAGTCTCCCGTCATTGAAACCGATGTCCGAATCGGGAAGACACCAATCAGAACGCCCTCGTTAACGTGGAAAAGAGCGGCGAGTTCGAGGTAGACTGTAGTTATTCGACATGAAAATCTATATTTACCTGGACGCCCTTCGCATCTTCACATTCTGTTGTTTTCCCCGATTCCATGGGGAACATATAACGTTTGGTAATAAGTAAATAACTTTTTCAGACGAGCTTCAACCCCTTCCTCTCGGCGATATCCCTGCCCTGCGTAAGACACTAAAATATAAGATGAAGGGAGCCTGGAGAGTCGAGTTATTTACTTATTAACGAACGACACATGCTCAATATCATTACGTATTGATATTTATGTTGACAGGAGGACTACAGGATGTCCCCTACCTGTCTTTCTTCCCCAAAGTTGCACCTTTCTAAGAAGCCTCCCCCCACCTTGTCCCCTGTTGAGCCATGTTCTATACCCCGTTGATCTCAGCGATCTCGATCTCATATCCAGGTGCAGAGTCTGGAGACCTCAATCTGACCTCGACTCTTTTGCCTGCCGTCAGAAAATCATCACAACGGCTCCTCAACTGCCCGAAGTCTGCCGATTCCAGAAAGATCCTCAGCAGTTCCAGTTCCCCCGCGAGCCGACTGTCTTCTTCCATCAGTTTGAGAAGTTGACCCAGCACCCTTTCGTACTCCTTTTTGGCCATCGTTTCAATACAATGGGAAAGACTCGGTTCCAGCTTGATTTCCATCATCATCACCGCGATGTTGACCTTCGTTGTGTGCAGATCTGCGCTTGTTTGCTTCCAACGCCCGGGCAGCCCAATCTGTTCAGGCATGAAGGGAACGCCCTTAAGGTGCTGAAATGGTTGGGCCACCATTGAGACATACTGAACTCTCAATTGATATTTGATACCGCAAAGATGTCAACATTTCAAGAGTCCCCTTGGCTCCCATGTCAGATGATGTCAAATCGCCTTCATGTGCCCTTTCTTCCCGAACGGTCAACAATACTCCTGAGCACCGGAAACAGCTCGGGTCTCAGCTGAATCTCATCGAGGCATACGGTGGCATCCTTGTTCGCCTCGAGGAACAGCTCGGGATCGCTCAGTTTGCGCAGGTCCGACGGGCTTTCGAGGTCAAGGTAGATCAAGGTGCCGATGCTGTCCTTCACTGCCTTCGCCAGTATGGACTTGCCGCATTGGCGGGGACCGAGGATTGCAACCACGGGAAAATTGCGGAGGTCTTTAAGCACGACGGGCTCAGCATCTCTTTTAGCATAACCGTGCATATTAGAAGTCCAACTTCTATAATACATGATTGCAAGATTATTCTGTCATGTTGTATCATGACGATCTCCACACCCGAAACAACCGCCCTGGACCTTATGGGTTACTACATGCGAGGAAGGCAGAGGAGAGGTCGGGGGGTCGAGAGGGCCCTTCACATCTTCGCATTCGCTGTCCGCGCAATTCTGTTACCAAAGGCATGAACCGCATCGTCACAGCAAGGCGGGTAATGATGGTGTTGCGTGCTCTTCGTGCCTGGATTGTAAAAATGTGAAGGATGTCCCCAAAGCTGGCCCGACGGCCTATTGACGGATGAGGAAATCTTTATTGTTGACTTTGGTTAAACCAGATGTCCCCTACCTGCCCATTGAGAAGAAATTCATTGCATTCTTATCCGATTTTAATCAAAATGGTAAGGGAAAAGCAGGGCTGAAGGGAGTGGTCGATGGCTTCGTTTCTTACCGCAAATCTGTCCGTTCCGGCCGATAAACGTTTTCTTCGCATGATCCGGGACTATGTTCGCGACCTGGCCGAAACCGCCGGATTTGCCGAAGATGATGTTCTTGGTCTGGAACTTGCCGCGGAGGAAGCATTCATGAATATCCTCCAGCACGCCTACCCTGACGGCAGTCAGGGCGATGCCTTCATGGAAGGCACAATAACACAAACGGAGTTGGTTCTTTCAATACGGGACAAGGGCGTGCCTTTCGATCCATCACAGGAAAACCGCAATCCGGATATAAGCCGCAAAGATGAGGGGGCGGCGGCGCAAAACATAGGTTTCGAACTCATGCGCCACTCAGTCGACGAGGTGTTTTTTGAGAATCTAGGTAATCAGGGAAAGGCATTGCAGCTGGTAAAACGATTGCCCCACGCTATCGAGACAAAACCCGAATACCTTGCACGGGAGATCGAAAGCGCTCCCCTCCAGCGCTATGATATACGCCCCATGCGTCCTGACGAAGCGATCCAGGTGGCGAAGGTTTTCTGGCTTTCTTACGGATATTCCTATAAGAACGATGTAATCCACCGCCCTGAGGATTTGACACGCCTGGTGGGAAGCGGCAATATGCTCAGTTATGTGGCCGTGGCAGAAAATGGTGAAGTTGCAGGCCATGCAGGGCTTTTGACAAAAGAGCGGTCTCCCCTGGCGGAAATGGCTTCGTTGGTCATCACCCCGGCGCACCGGGGCCGCGGGCTGATGGAGGCTCTCCACGCAGCCTTAGAAAAAAAAGGCCGTGGAGATGGGATTGCGCGGGGTCTGCCTGGATACCATCACCAGCCACCCCATCAGTCAGTGGGACGTCGTCCGTTTCGGGGGCAAATCCTGCGGCCTTGAATTGTCCGCCGGTCCTCCTCAATTTTTCAAAATGTTAGTTGAAAACGAAGGCGGCCGGCAGCGCGAATCATGCCTGCATTGCTTTAAGTACCTGTCTGTCCCTCCCGAGGTGGTCTTTCATGTTCCGCGCCATCATCAGAATATTGTCTCACGCATCTACGAAAACCTGAAACAACCGCATAAATCGGGGGACACCGGCGCGGCACATCGCGTTGGTGATTATCATGTCCATTATGACAGGAACATGTTAAAGAGCGTGATAAAAGTGGTATCTGCCGACAAGGACCTGTGTCCGGAGATACTCAGGGCAACCAGGAGCCTCTTCGAATACGCCGGAACCGAGGTGGTGTATCTCGACCTGCCACTCGCGCAGCCGGCATCTGTCCCGCTTTGCGAACTGCTGAAAGAGAGGGATATTTCTTTTCAGGCATCAGGCCGATGGAAGCCGCCGATGGTGATAATCTTAGACTGCAGAACCTCAAAAACCCCATTGACATGACCCGCCTCCATATTTATCCCGGCTTCGGCAGGAAACTCTTTAATTATGTGTTGTCACGGATTCCGCAATAGATCCGGGGCAGCCCGGGGATGAATTCTATTCTTTGAGAACGCCATAAGAAAGGAAGCTGATTGTATGAAATACAGTGTAGAAGGTAGGAGATGCTCGTTAATAAGCAAATAACTTTTCAGACGAGCTTCCGTCCCGTCCTCTCGGCGATATCCCCGCCCTGCGCAAGACACTAAAATATAAGACGAAGGGAGTCTGAGGGGTCGAGTCATTTACCTGTTAACGAACGTCTCCTTGGTCCCCGAATTCCCAATTGATCCCTTTCTGCTCAGATCTTCGTTGACATTTGAAAAATGTTACGCTTTAATCCTTATCAGACACAAATCGATATTTTATCGGCCTGACAAGGGAGGCTAGGATAAAACTCTTTTTAGTTTACTGCATTTTAATCACATTTTGGGGGGTCGACGTTTCCCCACCCCACCTTTCGTAGAACATCGACCCTGAACACACACAACCATACATCAAAACAGTAAAGACCAGAATGAGAATAATGATTATCATAATTTTGTGTTTTGCCTTTGCCAGCGCCAATCTAACGGTGAGCTGGAGAGAACCCTTGCCTGAACTCACAGGGCCTGATGAAGTCAGTATTGCAGGGATTGATGCCATAACAAATGCGGTTGAGTCTCAGGCGCGACGCGGAAAAACCCTCAATGCTGGTCGGTTAACTCAATCACCACATCGCCCAGGACAAGCCTTGTCGGTTAAGGGGTCTACAAAAGTCCAGATACTTTCCAACAACGCTCCAAAGGAAAAAACGTGGCGATTCATCTCCTCTCAGCAATGGAACACGCAATGCGCGCCCGCAACATGAAGACACCTTATACTATAGCCAGATCCGCATCCCCGGGGATGAATGTCACATTTGTGAAATCGGGTTACCGGTACGGTGGAAGGGTTATCAACAACACCAATATCTCGGGACNNGAGAGCATGAACGTCTGGTACAAACACCTGGCCGGACAATAAACGCCGGCCTTTTTATCACCAGTATATTTCGGTTTTACTTCGCTTCACGCTGAATGAGAAGTGTTTGAGTCGGATAGGCAAACTCGATGCCTTCTTCCTCAAAACGGCGAAATATTTCCTGATTGATCGCTTCCTGAACATCCATATACGTGCTGTACTCCGGGTTGGTCACAAAATAGACAACTTCAAAATTCAGTGATGAATCTCCATATTCTTTAAAATGAACCCGATCAAAGCGGGCGTTTTCCTCTTTCCTGATTATATCACTGACGATCTCCTTGATGCTCTTCAACTTGTCCAGCGAGGTCTGATACACGACGCCAAACCCAAAAACGACACGTCTTTCAGACATACGCTTGTAATTGCGGATACGGCTTTTTAAGAGATCATTGTTGGAAAAGATCAATTGTTCTCCGCTGAGACTGCGGATTCGCGTGGTCTTTAGACCGATGTGCTCGATAGTACCTGAAAGTGAATCGACCACAACAAAATCGCCAATAACAAAAGGCTTGTCCAAAACGATCGACAAAGAAGCCAGAAGATCACCCAGGACGTTCTGCACGGCCAGAGCCACGGCAATGCCACCTATGCCCAGTCCGGCGACCAGGCCGGTGATGTTGACACCCAGGTTGTCCAGTATCAAAAGCAGGACAATAACCCACAAAATAATGCGCGCTACAAACCCCAGAAAGGTGATCGTGGTGGCGCTGGACGTGTCCTCATCCATACGCTTTTGAATCTTCCGGCCTAGCCAAAAAGAAATGCCGGCGCTCGCCCAGAACCCCCCCCTGGAGAATCAACGCCAGGATAACCGCTTTCTGCCACAGGGCGGCAATGGAAGGTTTTAACGTAATTGCACAGGATGCCACATAAGCAGAGGCAATAAGCAGGATAAAAACCTTCGTGCCTTTGAGTATATTAACCAGAAAGTCGTCAATTTCATTATCCGTTGAGGCTGACAGCCTGGATAACCGGCGGATTCCCACACGCTGACTGCCTTTCAATATGGCAAACACGACTATTAAGATGCAGGCTGCAACAAGCCAGGCTTGTATTGTATTCTCGAGATAGACTCTATTCAGTAACTCCATTTATCTCCCTGGTTATGCGCATCAAGCAATAATTGTGAGTTGTTTGGCCGCCATTGCACTAACAGCTGCCAGTCAAGACTCAAAGCATAGAACAACGCGGGCTTCCATGTCAACGGAGAGCTGCCCGCGAAATGTGGGATGCCGCGCCTGAGACCATCCTACGCACGGAAACGACGAGCAGGCAATGTTCGGGGAAACCGCATTTCAGGTTTCAATTGTCCGGTGAAAACATGGGCTAGTTCAGGATATGCTCGGGCCTCTAATCTCACTAGCATTATCGTTGAAATCATGGGGAAATATGGCGGAGGGAGTAGGATTCGAACCCACGGGGCGCTTGCACGCCCAACGGTTTTCAAGACCGCCGCTTTCGGCCGCTCAGCCATCCCTCCGGGGATTGATTATTCTAAATATTTTTGAATCAAATGTAAACCGTTACCACCGGATCAGGCTGCTTCCCCATGTGAGTCCACCGCCGAAGGCGGTGAGGAGGACGAGGGAATCCTTTTTAATTGTGCCGTCGCGGACTGCCTCGTCGAGTGCGATGGGGACCGTCGCCGAGGATATGTTGCCGTACTTTTCTATCGTCATGTAGATCTTTTCCATGGGGACGCCGAGCTTCTTCGCCATGCCCTGGAGTATTCTCAGGTTCGCCTGGTGAGGAATGATGATATCCGCGTCATGGACGGTATAGCCGCTAAATGCCACCGCTTCCTCGCTCGCCTCGGCAAAGCGCGTAACGGCCACTTTAAAGGATTTGTTCGCCTCGATCATCTTGAGGAAGTGCAGGCCCTTGTCGACGCTTTCGTAGGAGATGGGCGTTGTCTTCGATCCGCCGCCGGGCATGAGAAGAGTGTCGCCGGCAGCCCCGTCGGTATGGATGTGGGTGGAAAGGATCTGCGCTCCGTTGTCGGATTCCGCCACCACTGCCGCTCCCGCGCCGTCGCCCCAGAGGATGCAGCTTTCCCGTTCTTTCCAGTTGACCACCCTCGTCATGATCTCGCCCGCAACGACGAGAACCTTCTTGTTCGCTCCCGACTTGATGAGTTTGTCGGCTACATGCAGGGCGAAGAGAAACCCTGAGCAAGCGGCGGTTACGTCGAAGGAAACCGCGTTCTTGCAGCCCAGTTTTGCCTCAAGCCAGTTCGACCCGGCGGGGCAGTGTGTATCGGGTGTAATTGTGGCGAGAATAATGAGATCGATATCGGCCGCCGTTACGCCGGCCACCTCCATCGCCCTCTCGCACGCCACCTTGCAAAGGTCTGAGGTGGCCTGGTCCTTATCTGCTATCCTTCGGGCCTTGATCCCCGTGCGGGTATAGATCCATTCGTCAGTGGTGTCGAGGAACTTTTCAATATCGAAATTCGTCATGATGTGATCCGGGACGTATGAACCCGTCCCGACAATAGCAGTTCTCTTCATAGGAAAGCTCCGTGTTTTTCTTGGTTTTGCTGATAATAGAAACAAAAATATCAACACATTGTCAAGGGAAAACCCTGAATCGGAGGGTCTTGCAGTCTCGAGTCCCTGCGGGACTTAATTTCCTTGACATAGAGTATATATGTTTATAAAACATGGGTCATTATCTCAATGAAAACCGATCACATCGACACGCGGGGATTTGTCGTCATCCTGATTCTTGCCTTTCTCTGGGGTTTCAACTACTCGGCGATCAAGGTTACGAATACGGGGTTTTCCCCTATTTTTACTTCCTTTCTGCGCTCAGTGATAGCTTCGGCACTGGGAATAGCCTACTGCCTGGCCATAAGACAAAAGCTTTATCACCGGGGAACTCTTCTCGTGCACGGGATTGTGGTTGGAGTCCTCTTTGGCCTGGAATTCGCCTGTCTCTACCTGGGCATGCTCTTTACGGGCTCGGCGCGGGCTGTCATCCTGATCTACCTGTCGCCTTTTGTGGTTGCGGCCGGGGCCCACATCTTTCTCGGTGAAAGGTTAAGCCCCCTCAAGTGGACCGGCCTCATACTCGCCTTCGCAGGACTTGTCAGTGTCTTCTACGGAAAACCGTCGAAATACACCCGGCTCATGTTTATAGGTGATATGCTGGAGATTCTTGCAGCCTTTTTCTGGGCAGCCACCACGCTATACATAAAGAAATACCTCGCCGAGAAGATGCACCCGATCAACACCTTCCTCTATCAGCTCGTCTTTTCAATTCCAGTGCTTTTTCTCTGTTCCTACTTTCTTGAACCCCAGTGGATCAAAGACCCCGGGGCCATGGCAATCTGGTCGCTGATCTTCCAGTCTGTTATAATTGCCTTTGTCAGCTACCTTGTCTGGTTTAAACTCATCCATGATTATCCCGTGGCGAAGCTTTCGGTCTTCACTTTTCTCACTCCCGTTTTCGGTGTGGCTTTCGGGGCTCTCTTCCAGCACGACGAGCTGACAAAGGGTCTCATAATGGGACTTCTCATGGTAAGCGCCGGTATATTTGTGACAAACTACAAGAGATGAAAAAACACAGAACCATTACCATCCTCGGTTTCATTATCAGCATTGTCCTTCTCTATTTTTCGCTTCGCGGGATAGAGTTTCGGCAGCTTGCCGAAACGATAGCGCGGGCGGATATGACGTTTGCATTCCTGCCCGTGTGTTTTATCTTCCTGTGCCTGACACTGTGCTCTTACAGGTGGTCGAAGATAACGGGCAATAACGTAAGGCTTCGCGATGCCTTTATCGCCCTTCTCATCGGCCTCTTCATCAATAATGTCCTTCCCGCCCGCATCGGTGAAGTAGCGCGCGGTTACGCCATCTCGAAGCGAAGAAACATTCCCTTTACTTACGCCGTTTCCACCGTGTTTATCGACAGGGTCTTCGACTTGCTGGGTTTGCTTTCCATCGCCTTTCTGTTCTTCCCGAGTCAGGCCCTTCCCCCCTCGGTATCCAAGGGCCTGTATATACTCGTCGGCATTTTTGTCGTCTCCGTGATAGTGCTATTTGCCGTGAGCCGTGAGAAAACAGCTCGAAAGATCGCGGCCTTTCTCGAACGGTTCAAGCGGCCTTTCCTGAACAAGCTTGCTGTCAGAGTGATCGAGATCCAGGAAAACCTTCGACGCATCAGCACGCCGGGGCAGATCGCGCTTTTCGTCGTTCTGTCCATAGCCAACTGGCTCTCGATGAGCGGCGCCCTGTATTTTTCCCTGAAAACCCTGGGCGTCTCCCTGCCCTTTGTCTACGCCCCTTTTGTCTGCGCCCTTCTGAACATGGGCCTCGCGGTCCCATCATCGCCGGGATATATCGGCGTCTATCAATTTCTTCTTGTCTATCTCCTCGCCATCTTCGGAATACCCAAATACCAATCCTTCGCCGTCTCTCTCTTCTTCCACGCCTCATGGTACATCCCCTACAACATCCTGGGGTTCATCTTCATACTGAAGGAACAGCTCCATATTAAGGATATAAAGAAGATGGGTGATGGGTGATAGGTTATGGGTGATGGGAAGGGCAAAAAAAGTGCAGGCTGGACAGGCTGTACCTATGACCCATCACCTATTACCTATTACCCCTCTTTACGGATACTGCGGGATGGATGCGAGGCCGGCGGATTCGGGGAGAGCCAGGGCTACGTTCATGTTTTGGAGGGCCTGGCCCGAGGCGCCTTTTACGAGGTTGTCTATTGCGGAGATGACTATGATCCGACCGTCGTCGAGGACCTTGAGGCCCATATCGCAATAGTTGGAAAAACGCACGTAGCGGGTATCGGGATAGACGTTTTCATCCATGATCCGGACAAATTGATCGCTCTTGTAAGTGTCACGAAACAGGGCCAGGATATCGGCCGTCTTCGCCCGCTTTGACAGTCTGCCGTAAACCGTCGTCAGTATACCCCGGGACATGGGAACGAGATGGGGGACGAAAGAGATCTTCTGAGGCGAATACTTGTTTACTTCTTTCTGTATCTCCGGCTCATGTCTGTGGACACCGACGTTGTAGGCACGGAAGCCCTCGGAGACCTCGCAGAAAAGGCTGCCGATCTTTCCTTCGCGGCCTGCCCCGCTCACACCTGACTTTGAATCGATGAAGATATCCCCTTCGAGCATGCCCTGTTTGACAAGCGGGTAAAGGGCCAGGATTGCCGACGTCGGATAACACCCGGGGTTCCCTACAAGCTTTGTCCCCTTGATCTTGTCCCTGTACAACTCGGGTAGGCCGAAGACCGCCCTGGGGATCAGATCTTTTGCCGTATGGGGCACATATGCGGCCTCATAGGTCGCGAGGTCTTCGAAGCGAAAGTCGGCACTGAGATCGATGATGAGGGCCTTTTCGTCAAAAAGCTCCCGGGCCTTCGCCATGGATGTACCGTGAGGCAGACATAGGAAATAGACGTCGCATGCACCACGGTAATCAGAGTCCGTTGGCTGCAGCACTTCATCAAAGCGGCCCCTGAGGAGTGGAAAAATATCCGATATCTTGCGGCCCCGATACGTATTGGACGTGATAAGATTTATTTTCGCATCGGGATGGGTAAGGAGCAAGGACATCAGGACAACGCCCGTATAGCCCGTTGCTCCCACGATTCCGATATTCAGCATGGGTTTTATCTCTTGGAGAACTGGAAGCTGGCGCGTGCGCCTTTCTTTCCGTATTTCTTCCGTTCCTTCGATCTGGGATCCCTGGTTATGAGACCCTGTTTTTTCAAGGCGACCCTGAGGCCTGCGTTCACTTCGAGAAGTGCCTTTGCGATCCCGTGGCCGAGAGCCCATGCCTGGGCAGGTATCCCGCCGCCGTATATGCTTGCCACGACGTCGAACTTGCCGACGTTCCCCGTCAGCAAGAAGGGCTTGTTGACCATGAGCCGCAGTTCTTCCACGGGAAAATAGTTTTCAAACGGCCTGCCGTTGATAAGAAATTCCCCGGAACCCTGTTTTATCCAGACCCGCGCTACGGCGGTCTTTCTTTTACCAGTTGCGTAGTACCTTTTTTCAGGCACCTTGTACCTCCTTCAACGATATCTCCTTTGGCATCTGGGCTTTGTGCGGATGTTCGCCGCCCCGATAGACCTTCAATTTCTTAAGGATCTTTCTGCCGAGGGTATTCTTGGGGAGCATGCCTTTAACAGCCTGGTATATGACCTCTTCCGGCTTCTTTTCAAGCATGGTCTTTGCATTCGTCACCCGTAATCCGCCAGGATGGTTGCTGTGCTTCTGATACGTCTTCTGCAGGAGTTTTGCCCCGGTGAGTTTTACCTTGTCGGCATTGACGATTATGACAAAATCGCCGGTGTCGGCATGCGGCGTAAAGACCGGTTTGTTCTTACCCCTGAGGATCGTTGCCACCCTCGCCGCCAGTCTTCCTAACACAGCACCGTCGGCATTCATCACATACCAATCGTTCGAAACTTCGCCTTCTTTTGGAAAATATGTTTTCATAACCATTTTCACCCTTAAAAAAATTTGTCTAAATTAATATATTTGGTGTGCTAAGTCAAGCAAAACTTTAAGATTTACGCGTGTTGCCACGGGTTTCAGGGCCCTTCCCCGGCGCGAAAAAGTACGAGGCCCTCCCTGTCGCCTTTCTTCCCTTCGGGCGATTGGGTAAGAATCTTGGTCAGCTTGCCCTGTCCGCATTCCTTTTCGATACTATCCGTCAGTGCCTCCTCGGTAAGAAGATATCCCCCCCGGTTCCTCGCACTGAAGGAACAGACTTCCCGGGCATCTCTCAAGGCCCTGATCGGAGTGGCCCTGTCAAGATAGAAAATAAGCGATGAATTGCCTACACCATACATGGCGAGCTTGTCGTCACCTACCCCATTGATGTATTGGGCCAACTGCCGGGCGAAGGGCTTCAGCACCCGGTTCCTTTCGCCTATTGCGGCCCCGGCGGTAAAACTCCACAAGAGCAGACAGAAGAAAACGAGAGACACAAGAATCGTTCCCTGAGCGATGCGACCTTTAAAGACGAACATTAAGCCCGCGACTGAGGCTATGATTACCAGCGGCCCGACAATGAGCTGCGACACATGGTGGTACTCGCCGAACGTGAGGTATCCTAAGATCATGGCCAGTCCGGCGATAAGAGGCAGGAAGGCCGTGATGACGAGGCACGTCCTCATTACGGGGCACTCTCTTTCTTCGTCGCGAAAAAGGAACCCCCGGATGGACCTCCCCATGATCAGTGCAAACGCGGGAACAAGAGGCAGTATGTAATAGCTTCTTCTGGAACCGGAGATGGTGAAGAAAAGAAAAATGGCAACCGTCACTGTCGCCAACCATCGCCTTCGTCGATCGTCCTCCCAGTTTCTCATTGCAGCAAGGGATCCGGCAGCTGCGAATGTCCAGGGAAGCAGAAATACCGGAACGTGTTTGAAATAGATATAAAAAGGTTCAACATGGTCGAAGGGCTGCAGAAACCTCACGACATTTTCCCGCCACATCAGATTGACGGCGTCCCAGGACCCGGTGACGATCACGGGTAAAAAAAGGAGCAAGGCGAACAAGACGAGTCCGCACAAGGCTGCAAAAAAACCCGCGTAGGAGAGTATCCAGTTAAAATGACCGGCTATCCTCTTTTGCCCCTCCTTTAGCCCATCCTTTCTGATATCGAAAAGAATGTCCACACAGCTCAGCGCGAAAACAGCCGTCAGTGCAACCGCAGGGGCAAGCGGTCCTTTCAAGAAGGAGGAAACGGCTGCGATAAGATAGAAGAACAGGTACCGGGTAAAGGAACGTTTGCCGCCCCTTGCCGGCAGGATGACCCACAACATCGACCATATGGCGATGACATTGAGCACCTCCGCGGAGGCAGTCCTCGCCCAAAAACCGAACATGAACGTCGTCAGGAGGACCAGGCCGGCAATGAATCCCGACGCATATCCGAAGAGTGTTCTGCCGATGGCAAACACCAGTGCCACCGTCCCTATGCCGGCGAGTACGGCCGGTATGCGGGCGGAGGTTTCCGTGACACCTCCAAGAAATGAGAAGGGGATGATAGCCCAGTAACTCAGGAGCGGTTTATCGAAATAGACCGCTCCGTTGATGGTCGGAAGAAAGTAGTTGCCGCTGTGCATCATTTCCCTGGCGATAACAGCCCAGCGGCCTTCCGAACCCCACAGAGACCTTACGGAAAGACCGGAACAAAGAAGGATGGCGGCCGCCGCGACGAGAACGGCAAGTGCCGCATAATCAGCGAGATACCATTTCTGAGCGGATGTCCGGCTTACATCGATATTCATGAGGTTATTCGGCTTTAAGGATGGAAGACTCCTTCTTGCACTGAACAAGAAGGCTGGCGACAAACAGGATTATGGTAAGAAGCAAAAGGGTAATCCCGCAAGGATTGTCGTAAACGAAAGCAAGATCGAAGGACCACGTCTTCCACAAGCCCGAACTTTTAAACGTATGGATAAACATAATGAGACATCCTGTCGCCCAGAAGCGCATAAACCGGGATATCTCGTTGCGCGTGATCCTTTTCGTCGAGAAACCCGTTGCGATCTCCTTCATGCTCCGGATAGAGTACGCGTCCGGGAATATCTGGGGCACATCGAGACTGTAGCGCAGGAAACTGCTGTCGTGGAGTCGCGCCAGAGTTGCCTCTTCCTTTCTGATCGTCGGTCCATACGACCAGTGGAACAGGAAGGGGTAGATCAGTAGAAGGTAAACGTTGCCGCTCAAGAGGCAGAAGCTCGAATCTATCAGATAATTCGCCATATAATAGGGATGCCTCACCACGCTGTATATCCCCGCCTGGCACAAGACCACGTTGCGAATAAGCACGCCTTTGGTCATGTAATGAAAAAAGCATCCAAAAACCATGAGGATGCCGAACAGAGCGAGTCTCACCCAGTCAAGATCGTAGAGCACGGCGGAAACAACACAGACGACAATGATGATGTCACGGAGATTACTGCGGTTGATAAGCGGACGTCTTCCCTCGACCTGACCGTTTTTTGCCACGCCGTGATCGAGTATCAGTCTTTTTTCGGCAGGTTTATTCTTTCCCATAACTATATGGTCCGTATTGCTTTTTCCTTTTCCGGGTGGTATCTTTTACTGTCGTTACGTATATCACGAGCACCAAAATATTACAAGAAATAAGAACTTAGGCGGATTCCAATGAAAAAATTCAAGATCCTCGTCACAGACCACCTTGCCGAAGAAGGTCTTAAAATCCTCGCGGCGGACACGGAAGTCGAAATTGATGTACAGGCCGGAATAAAAGTCGATGATTTAAAGAAGATCATCGGCAATTACGATGCCATCATCACAAGGAGCGGCACGACTGTCAAGGAGGGTCTCATTGAGGAGCCGGGCCGGCTCAAGATAATCGGCCGCGCCGGTGTCGGCGTCGACAACATCGACATTGAAGCGGCAAGCAAGAAGGGCCTTATCGTCCTCAACGCCCCTACCGGGAACACTCTGGCTGCGACGGAGCTCACCATGGGAATTATGCTCGCCGCCGCGCGAAAGATACCCCTGGCAAACGACTCGTTGAAACAGGGGAAATGGGACAGGAAGAAGTTCATGGGGATCGAGCTTTACAACAAGACCCTGGGAATTATAGGCCTCGGCCGCATCGGCAGCAACGTGGCAATCCGCGCGAAAAGTTTCGGCATGAAAGTGATCGCTTATGACCCATATATTAAGAAAAGTAAAGCCGAGAGCCTGGGGGTCACCCTTTACGATAACCTCGACGACCTCCTTAAAGTATCGGATGTGGTTACCTTTCACACACCGCTTACCGGCACGACACGGAACATGATCACCGCCGAAAAGCTGGCCATTATGAAACAGGACGTCATCCTCGTCAACTGCGCCCGGGGCGGCATCGTCAACGAGGATGACCTGTATGACTGTCTGATTTCAGGCAAGATCTTCGCCGCCGGCGTCGACGTCTTCGTGGAGGAACCACCCAAAAACAGCAAACTCCTGCAGCTCGAAAATGTCTTTGCCACCCCGCATATAGGCGCCAATACGGCTGAAGGTCAAAAAGCGGTGTCGGCAATCATTGCCGAACAGGTCCTGAACGCTCTCCATGGCCGGCCCTATCAGCACGGCGTCAACATACCCTTCATGAAGTCCCTGCTCCCGGAACACCTTCAACTCTATTTTAACCTTTCGGAAAAGATGGGCAAACTTGCGGCCCAGATCTCCAAGGGCAGGCCTGAGAAGATCGGCGTCATAATGGTGGGGAAAAACTTCGAGGAAGATCTGTGCGAACGCAAGTTCGATGTCCCGTTCAGCTACCAGCCTTTTACCATCGCGGGAATAAATGGTTTTCTGGAGATATCTCTCCAGGGGTCCGTCACGTATATCAACGCGCCTTATCTGGCCAAAGACCGGAATATCGTTGTCGAGGAATCAAAAACGGAGCAGTTCGACAAATTCAACGATCTCATTATCTTTAATCTGAAGACAGACGTCGAGGAGATCAGCATAGCCGGAACAGTCTTTCCCGACAAGCTTGGGAGAATTGTCCTGCTCGACAGGTTCCACCTGGACGTGATCCCCGAAGGGACATTTCTGGCTTTCAAAATTCTGGATCGTCCCGGTGTTATCGGCAAGGTTGGAACCATCCTTGGCAACCATGGCATCAACATCGCCGGTTTCAGCGTGTCTCGTGAGATAAGCGGTGAGGAAGTCGCCTTCGTTTCCGTGGACAGCCCCATCGGTCAACCGGTCCTGAAAAAGATTCGTGCCATCGACGGTATGATAGAAGCAAAAGAGATAGCGCTGTAAGAGGCTGGTAAGAAGTAATAGGTAATCATTCTTCGAGCTTCGTTCTTTCTGTTTTTCCTATTACCTATTACCCATTACCTATCACCCGTCTCTAGCATCTCCCGTATTTTTCTATCCAGGCCTGCCATTGTAAAGGGTTTGCGGATGGCGCTGATGCCCTGTTTCTGCACAGCACCGAGGCCCGAGGTTTCAAGGCTGTAGCCTGTCATGAAAAGGGCGGCGATATCGGGTTTTATTTTCTTGATTTCATGGTAGACATCGAGACCGCCCATACCGGGCATCGCTATATCCATAAGTACCAGGTCTATTTCTCCGGAACTCTCCCTGAACAACGCAAGTGCTTCCTCTCCGTTCTTTGCCGTGATAACCCGGTATCCCATGGTCTTTAAGAATTCGGCCGCTATTTTCCTCAACGCATCCTCGTCTTCGCCCACAAGAATGGTTTCGGTGCCGCTCAGGACGCCCCGTTCAACAGGTCTGCCTGCCCTTGCCTTCTCTGCCGACAGGGGCAGATACATCTTGAAAAGGGCCCCCCGGCCCTACTCGCTTTCGCATATCACAAAACCCCCGTGCTGTCTGACGATCCCCAGAACAACACTGAGACCGAGTCCCTTCTTCCCCCCGGATATATCCGTGGTATAAAAGGGCTCGAATATCTTCTCTCTCGCATTGCCGTTGATCCCCCGCCCGGTATCGGCCACGGATACGACGGCATATGGCCCGGGGGATATCTTCCCGTCGAGTGTGGTCGTAACGTCCATCATTTCTTCCGTGTTCACCCGAATGGTCAGTGTGCCCGGCCCCTCCATGGCATCCCTGGCATTCAGGATCAAATTCAGAAGGGCCTGGCCTATTCTGGCAACATCCATCTTCGCCATAATCGGGGTCGCGGGCAAAGATACGATCGTGGTAATCTTCTCCCCGATAATCTTTCGCACCACCTTCTCGAAATCAGCCACGACGGCACCCACATCCACCGTCCGCATGTCCATCGGATGCCTGCTCCCTGAAGCCAGAAGCTCGTCCACCATGTCCGCCGCCCTGAATACCTCGTCCTCGATGGAGGAAAGGTAGGAGCCTACCTCCTCCGTGCAGTCGGGCGACATCTTCGCCAGCTGGGCATTCCCCACGATAATATTGAGGACATTGTTGATGTGGTGCGCTATATCTCCGATCAATTCCCTCACCACGTCCATTTTCTGAAATGCGTGTACCTGTTGTTCGAGCTGTCTGATGCGGGTCAGGTCCCGTATGATACCGTGATATACGGTCAGTTTTCCCACCTCATCGTAGACGGCGTTCGCGGTTATCGATACCACGATCATCGAACCGTCCTTCCGTTTTAAGGCAAGGTCATGCATACTTGCGCTGCCGTACCGTTCGATGGCGTCCCGTAAGCTCTTGCGGTCCTCGGCATTGAAGTAAAGATCGCGGCCGATGTCCAGTTCAAACATTTCCTCCCTCGTCCTGTAACCAAACAATTCCAGACCGGCCCTATTCATATCGACAACCTTTCCCTCCGGCGTCGAGATGAAGACTGCATCCTTCGTATCTTCGAAGAGTCTCCGAAACTTAAGCTCGGATTTGCGCAAAGACTCCAGGGTCCTCTTCCTGTCGGTCACATCTCTGAATAGGGCGATCATATGCCACTTCTCACCCACTTTCTCGGAAAGCAGGGAGAGTTCTATGTACGTCTCTATGCCGTCCTTTCCAGTGATGGAGAAATCGAGGACCCTGTCCGCCTCCACCGCCTCTTCAGGTATCGATGACAAAGGCATCACCTCGGCGATGGCCAACTGCAGTTTCTGTTCGTCGGAGTAGTGGGATGGTTTGAGAAACTCCTGGATTTCCATGCCCCCCGTCTCTTTGTCGTCACGACCGGTAATCCTCAACGCGGTGGGGTTCGCGTACAGGATCTTCCCGCTGTCGTCAAGAAGAAGCAGTGC
>DIFE01000153.1:36959-37187 GCA_002418985.1 Deltaproteobacteria bacterium UBA5756 | reverse complement strand
ATTAAGTTGACGCGTATGCGTAACACAAACTGGACCCGCTTTTACCCCCTTTCGGGGGCTCGCTGGAGGCAGAGAAGAGAGGCTGGGGAGGAAACCAAAAGACTTCCCGGGAATTTGAGAATACTGAAATTCCCGGGAATCTTCGATCCCGCTGCGCGGGAGGGTAAAGAACCAAGATACTTCGCTCAGACCTGACCCGCAATGATGACCACCACCCGGATACATCAA
>DIFE01000153.1:0-36904 GCA_002418985.1 Deltaproteobacteria bacterium UBA5756 | reverse complement strand
AATTCTTTTAAGGCTTCCTCCAATCTCTCTTCTCTGCCTCCAGCGAGCCCAAAGGGTGAAGCGGGCGTGAGACAAGTCCTTTTATCCGTTTTTAAGATGTCTCCCCCATTTTGTCCGCTATGCCGTCCTGATGTACTCGGTGAGGGCTGCGTGTATGGAATATCCTTCACTGTCGATCACTTGGTGTAGGCAAATACCTTCACCCGTCAACCTGACGCAGGATGTTTTCTGTCGAAAAGCGGGCTATTTCGATACAATACGGCGGGGACCGGGAATGGCACTCATCTTGCTAAGATAGGTTCGGGGAAAGAGTCTGGAGACCTGTAAGCATTTCGGCCAGACGATGTCATCCGAAAAAAAATACACTGCGAAGAAAGAGGTTCAGGTGATTGACGTGTTCAGGAACCGGCAGTTTTATATAAAATGTCAGTTCCGGAAGGGATCATGTGCCTGTTCCGGAAGAGGGATTGATGTTTGACTCGATTTTCCGTTTTTTCTCGAAAGACCTGGCAATAGATCTCGGCACCGCAAACACGCTGGTATACGTCAAAGGAAAAGGGATTGTCTCCGATGAACCATCGGTGGTGGCTGTCCACAGAGATTCCCGGGGGGCGACGAAGGTTATCGCCGTCGGTGCGGAGGCAAAGAACATGCTCGGCAAGACACCCGGTAACATCGTTGCGACGCGGCCTCTCAGGGATGGTGTCATCGCTGATTTTGAAATTACCGAAGCAATGCTCAAGTATTTCATCCAGAAGGTCCATAACAGGAAATCCTACGCCCGGCCGCGGATCGTTATCTCCGTCCCTTCGGGTATCACGCCCGTTGAAAAACGGGCCGTAAAGGAATCCGCCGAATCGGGGGGCGCGAGAGAAGTATATCTCATCGAGCAACCGATGGCGGCGGCAATAGGTGTAGGTCTTCCCGTTACTGAACCAAGCGGCAACATGATTGTGGACATCGGAGGCGGCACGACCGAAGTTGCCGTCATCAGCCTCGCCGGCATCGTATACTGCAATTCCGTCAGGGCCGCCGGTGACAAGATTGATGAGGCCATCGTCCAGTACATAAAGAGAAAATACAACCTCCTCATCGGAGAGAGAACGGCGGAGATGATCAAGATCGGCATAGGTTCAGCCTATCCGGATCCCGACGGAAAAGAACACACGATGGAGATAAAGGGTCGGGACCTTGTCGGCGGTGTCCCGAAAACACTGGAGATCTCATCGACAGAAGTACGGCAAGCCATAGCGGAGCCCGTCAAGGCCATCGTGGAGGCGGTAAGGATAGCCCTCGAAAGGACCCCGCCGGAACTTGCGGGCGACATCGTCGACAAGGGTATCGTTATCAGCGGCGGCGGCGCCATGCTCAGAAACCTTGACCTTCTCTTAAAAGACGTCAGCAGACTGCCTGTTCTCATCGCTGAAAACCCCCTGACAGCGGTTTGCGAGGGCGCGGGCCAGGCGCTTGACGAGATGAGCCTTCTGAAAGAAATCGCATCGGATTTTTGAAAGAAAATCCAGGCACATGCATCCCGCCGCCGCCCATCCCGGGAGAGCGGCCGGGATCACTTAGACTTCCTTTACTCTTTCCGTGACAACACGTTGGGCAGAGGCACCTTCGATTGCCTTTACCGCGATAGTCTGGACCTGCTGTACCGATTCGTCTGCCTTTTGTGTCAATTGGCGTATCAGCTCGTCCTGTTCCTTGATCCTTGATTGCAGTGCTTCTACAGCCTGTTGGTGGAGCTTTCGTTCGCCCTCTGTCTCTTTTTGGATTAATTCCATCTCATGTTTGAATTTGAATTCAATTCTTTCAGTTACCGTCTTTTCCGTATCTTTAACCGCCTTATCGAGTTCTTTGGGAAATACCGTGATCTTTTCCCTGAGATCCGATAGCTCTGTTTCTTTTGATGAAATCTCCGCTTCGCGCTCATCCCACTCCTTTTCAAGCGCAGTTTTCTTCGCCGAGAGTTCCTTTTCCTGGGCCGCCTTCCTGGCTTCATACTCGTCAGCATCTTTCTTTCTGGCAAGTTGCAGGTTGTAGGTATATTCCTCTTCTTCCCGCTGCCGCTCCTTCTTCAATTGTGCATCCCGCTCTTTTTTCGCGAGATCGAATTCTTCCTGTTCTTTTTTCCAGTACTGTCGTTTCTCAGACATATCCTCATCGAAAGAAGCCTTCGTCTGCTCCATCTGGGCTTCGAAAGCCGCCTTTTTCTCCTTCTGGGCCAGCACAAGGGCGGTGAGACTGTCGGCTTCAGCTTGAATGCCGTACAGTTCGTCAAGCATTTTGGTTTGAGCCACTGCGGCCTGCTGCAGTCCTGAAAACCTTCTGTATTCCGCTATCATTTTTTCTTCCAGGTCATCTATGGTTTTCACTATCTGGACTTTAAGACCGGCAAGGTGGTTTACGATGTCACCTATCGTACTCGCGGACGCTTCGTTCAAAGACTCCTTTATTCCCGCCTCCTTTTTGACGGCCTGTTGATTCAATGTCTTCTGCTCCTTCAACTTTGCCAGCACCTCATTATAGGCCTCAATGATCTCGGTTTTTGTGTTCTTCTCCGATATGGTTTTTGTCATGCCATCCTCCTCGAGAGCTGTTTTGTCGAAAATCTAGATTTCAAAATATATCGTACTTTTTCAACGAAAACGAGAGTATTTCAGTATTTTTTCCTGCTAGAATTTCCTCGACCATGGGGTGAGCTTCTTTAAGATGGGTCGAATCGGGCACCAAATCGTACAAAAGAGGGGGAAGCAAACCAGGATCCCATGAGCTCTTTGTTGTATTTTTGCCTAAAGCAGCTTCTTCAACTCATCGACACCAAGACCGACGGCCCTGATGATGGCCCGTAGCGTTCCTCGAGATCTAGCTCCTTATGATCAGGCACCACTACCTGCCCGAAGGGATCATCCCTTCGGAGAACAACATGACTTCCTTCCTGTCTCTTGGAATAGAATCCGATTCTATTCAGAGCCTTGATACATTCACGGCCGGAGATTCGTGGCAGATTACTCATATAGCAACGAGTAGAGCTTCAAACTTGTCTTCGGGAACGACGAGATTATCCTCTTGAAGCGCAGCGATATAACCTCGAATTGCTTCTTTCTCATTTTCTATGGCTTCTTCTCTGGTCTTGCCCTGACTGATGCACCCGGGCAAGCTTGGACATTCGGCCACCCACCAGCCATCTTCCCCCGGATATACCACAACCTGTCTCATACGCTAAGCCCCCTTGTTGCATCCATTATCTCACAATCTATGCGATATTCCAAGAGAATCAGTTTCCACGCCGGCACCTCTTTGTGCTCTCTCGGAATCCTTTGATTTCCTCAAGGTCTTTCATCCACCGTTGTCTTGTAAACGCTCCTGTTCGATGGTATCGTATGGCACTGAAAGGACATCCATGCGATTTTTTGCCGACCTTCACATCCATTCCCGCTACTCTATCGCCACAAGCAGGGACCTCACTCCGGAGACGCTCTGGAGGTGGGCCCAGTTCAAGGGCGTCACCGTCGTCGCCACGGGAGACGCCACCCATCCGGCCTGGCTTAAGGAACTGGGGCGCAAGCTCGACTTCGCGGGAAATGGCCTCTTTGTGCTCCGTGAGGAATTCAGAGTCAACGGCATACCGGTATCATGCGCGTCAGACGTCTTCTTCCTGGTGAGTGCCGAGATAAGCTGCATATACAGCAAGAACGGCAAGACAAGGAAAGTCCACTGCATCGTCCTTTTTAACGATATGGAAAGCGCCCTGCGCCTGCAGAGGAGGCTTTCGAAGATCGGCAATATCTCGTCCGACGGCAGGCCCATCCTGGGCCTAGACGCAAAGAGGCTTCTGAAAATTGTCATCGATGAATGCCCCGATGCGCTGTTTATACCCGCCCACGCATGGACACCGCACTTTTCCGTCTTCGGCTCGGCCTCCGGTTTCGATTCCCTGGAGGAGTGTTTCGAGGAACTCACCCCGCACATCCATGCCATCGAAACGGGGCTTTCCTCCAATCCCGCGATGAACTGGCGCCTCTCGGCCCTCGACCGTCTCACACTGATTTCCAATTCCGATGCCCATTCGCCACAGAAGATCGGCAGAGAGGCAAATATCTTCGACACCGATCTTTCCTACGGTGCAATAGCCGACGCCATCAGGACAAAGGAAGGGTTCGAGGGAACCGTGGAATTTTTCCCCGAGGAGGGCAAATACCACTATGACGGCCACCGTCCCTGCAAGGTGAGAATGACGCCGCAGGAAGCGGCCGCATCGGGTTTCCGGTGCCCGGCCTGCGGCAGGAAAATGACCCTGGGCGTCCTTAACCGGGTAGAGGCCCTTGCCGACAGGCAACCCGGCTTTACGCCCGCCTGCGGCAAGTCGTTCCATTCTCTCGTATCCCTGAAAGAGATCATAGCGGGCACTGTCGGAATGGGCGTTCAGACAAAGACGGTCGATAGAATATACTTCGGCCTCCTCGAAAAACTCGGCAGCGAGTTGACAATCCTCATGGAAGTCCCCGCCGGCGAAATCGCCGGGGCGGGCAAACCCGAAATAGCCCGCGCGCTGGCAAACATGCGCGCCGGCAGGGTCGAAATCGAGCCGGGCTATGACGGAGAATACGGCAAGATAAAAATATTCGAAGGCTAAAGCCAGCCGTCTTCAAGCCGCCTTCAGGCTTTTTCGCGAATCGTTGTCTTTTTATATTTTCCCGAAATGGTTATCGTGTTAAGTTAACGAAGCTGTCAATTACAGGGATGAGTTCGATGTCGGACAGCTTCAATTTCGACGTACCACGGGCGTTATCTTTGTCTTCTATTGAACAGCACTCAACGCTGTGCCAGGTATCCATCGGGGTGGGTTTCAGGAGCGCGTGTACGATATTGTCTCGTCTGGAGCTAACGTGAGAAACAGGATACCAGGGTTGCGGAATGTATTCTACGGCTGGATAATAGTGGCTGTCGCGGCGGTCGGCACATGCACCGGATTCGGCACCATTTACTCTTTCGGCGTCTTCTTCAAGTACTGGATAAACGAGTTCGGAAGCTCGAGGGCGGTCCTGTCGGGCATTTTTTCCGTGGCCTTCATCGTATACGGCCTTGCCTCCATAGGCATGGGGTGGCTCTCCGACAGGTACGGCCCCCGCAGGGTGATCGTTATCGGCGGTTCGATCATGGCGGCCGGCTGTTTTCTCACAGCTCTCTGCCATCAGACCGGGATTCTATACCTCACATGGGGGCTGGCCGTCGGCATCGGCGTGGGCACCTGTTACGCGCCGACCGCGGCGACTGTTTCAAAGTGGTTCATACACCGCAAAGGCGTGGCCATGGGCATACTTGTCTCCGGCCTGGGCATGGGAACACTCATCTTCTCCCCACTCTCCGAGCGGCTTATCCAATCCTTCGGGTGGAGGACCGCCATATTCATCATCGGTCTTATCGTGCTTGCGGTTTACCTTGTCGAGGCATTGATCATCCGAGGCAGCCCGAAGGAGATGGGGCTCGAGCCTCTTGCCGCACCGGCGAAAGTCAACGGTGGCCCGGGCGAGTCCTGCAACACCGGCAGCCTCGATATACCTGACTGTTCGCTGTCCGTTTCCGAGGCGCTGGCGACAAGGAATTTCTGGTTCATTTTCGGGATACACGGCCTGTGGATGATCGGCGTAGGGATCGTAATGGCCCATTTTGTGGCTTACGCCACAGACCAGGGGGCGCATGTGAACACGGCGGCCGCCATGATGGGTTCGGTGGGTGCAATGAGCGTGATAGGCAGGTTATCGCTTGGTGTACTTACGGAACGCTGGGGAATAAGGCTGTCTTTTCTTATAATCCTGTCCTGCCAGGGTATAACCATGCTCCTGCCTTTTCTGGGTGGTTCCGAATGGATGTTGTGGGTGTTCGTTCTCGTCTTCGGATTCGGTTACGGCGGCCTCGCCTCCATCTTCCCGCTCGCTACGGCCGAACTCTTCGGGGTGCGGGCGATGGGTTCATTATTCGGGATCTCACTCCTCGGCGCAACGATCGGCGGTTCCGCCGGTCCGCTGCTTGCCGGGTTCACCTTCGACATGACCCGTTCTTACTTCACCGCTTTCGGCGCCGCGGCAATATCGGTCGCCATCGCGATATTCTTCGCAACAGGAATAAGAAAGAAAGCCTGAACCGCCATTTTCCTTACCACGCCCATTTTCCGTCGAAGACGATGCCATCGCGGTTCACATAGTATGCCCGCCTCTCCCTGTGCAGGATCGTCTCCGTCTTCGGGTTCGTCCAGCGCACACCGCTCGCGTCCCGCCAGGCCCTCCCGGGAGTCTCATAGGTGGACTCCCATGTCCATTCATAAACGAGGACCCTGTTACCTTTGCCATCCCTTTCCCAACTCGTGGGGTTGCCGCGCGATTGGACGAGTTCGTTCATGGGGCGTCCGATCCATGTGCTTATCTCGGCGTTTCTGCTGAATATTCCGCAGCCTGTCAGCGCGGAGAAAAGAAAACCGAGCAGGACGACAGCCAGCATTCGCCAGACCCAGGGCGAGATATCGTTCGTCTTCGATTCGATCATGGATACGGGGGGCCGGGATATTTGGTTTGATGTCATCGCTGTCTCCTTTTCTTCCCCATATGACAAACTGAGAAACAAAAAGGTTCCCTGCGGGAAGACCCTGTTTTGACATCGGGGTGGCGTGCTGTGATATTATCCTCTCCATGGATGCCTTCCTTCTCGGACTTTCGAACGGCGTCGTCTGCATCAGCTACTGCGCGCCTGTTCTGGTGCCGTACCTCCTGGGACAGGGCTCGGGAGTCCTCGCAAATCTGGGCATTGTGGCCCGCTTCCTCCTGGGGCGCCTTGCCGGCTATCTGGCCTTTTCCGTTCTGGCCTTCACATTCCACACCACTCTTCCCGCTTCTGTCGCCGCCCGCAGCCTTATTATGGGGTCTACGTACATCATTCTTTCCGTTCTGCTTGTTTTCTATGGTCTCCGTAACAGGACAAGCTCGCCGGCCTGTGCCGCCCGGGGCTCAGGTCCTTTTCTCCTGAAGGCCGGGCGCCTCTGGCCGGCCCTCGCTCCGGCGATCCTCGGCCTGCTGACGGGGCTTACCATATGCCCTCCCTTTCTTCTCGCCTTTGCCGCCGCGGTTGAGAAGACAACCCTTACGGGCAGCGTTGTCTTCTTCGTTCTCTTCTTCTGTGGCACCTCGGTCTTTTTTCTCCCCATCCCTCTCGTCGGTTCTTTGAAGCGCCTCAGCGTTTTATCCACAGTAGGCAAGCTTGCCGCGGGAATCATCGGTCTCTATTATTTTTATGCTGGTCTTATCCTTCTTCTCGGTGTTATAAAGTATCCGTAACCATGCCGGACAACCCATCCATCGGGCCGCACGCCACGACAATGACGAACCTGCGGGCCGCCTTAACCTCCCTGCCCATGATGCTCATGACCTTCGTCATCCTCTCGGGCGGAAAGTTGACCCACGACCCCAGGCACCTTTTCGCTCTCGTGGCAACATTTTGCTTTCTCAATACCCTCTTTTTTCTCATGGTAAAGACGGGCCGTACGGACCGCTGGCGGGCAATACTGTTCACCGTCTTCGCAGTAGCATTCGTCATCTCTTTCATTTCCCATTACGTCGAGGCACGGGGCAGCATGGCGCTCAGCGAATCGGAGATCCTGGAATGCAGGACACCGTTCTGTCATATCGTCATACCCATGACGATCATCCCACTGGCACTGACAAGGACCATCATCTTCCCCGGCACCATGACAGGGGTCTACGCGGCGATAGCCAGCATGTTCATTATCTGGATCGGGGCCTCGCTTTCTCTGGGAAGGGGCTTTTGCGCATGGGGATGCTTTTTGGGTGGGTGGGACGACGGTTTTTCGCGTATCATGAAGCGGCCGATCATCAAAAACATCGGCAAGAAATGGCATTACCTTTCCTTCGCCGTCCTTCTCGCCGTCGCCCTCACATCGGCGGCGATGCTGTCGCCCACATACTGCGAGTGGCTCTGCCCTTACAAGGCCGTTACCGAATACGTACAGGTCACGTCACTGACGAGACTTGTACAGATGATCATATTCCTGACGCTTTTCGCGGGTCTTGTCGTAATACTGCCCCTTCTCGCAAAGAGGCGGATTCAGTGCGGGCTTTTCTGCCCTTTTGGGGCCTTTCAATCCTTCACGAACAAGATAAGCCCCTTTGAGGTCCGCGTGGACAAGAACCTCTGCGTTAAATGCAAGAAATGCATCACCGTCTGCCCCACCTTTTCCATGTCGGAAGAATCTCTCGACAAAGGAAAGGCCCGCATGACCTGTATCAAGTGCGGCAAGTGCATCGACAATTGTCCCAAAGGGGCGCTTTCGTTCCACATCAAGGGCACCTCCCTCGGGGATGACCGGACGGCGCAGCGGCTGCTTTTTCTTTTCCCGGCGTTTCTCTTTCTCTCTACCATGGCCGGTGGAAATATTCAGAGCGCTATCGTACGGATCATAGGGCTCTTCACCACGGGAAGCCTGCTGGCACATTAATAAAGGGGTTAAATGGCGGCAAAAAAGCTTAAAGCGGCACTCGGATACACAATGGCGGCCGCGGCGTTCATCGTTGTCATTGTCACCTTCGTCGGGAATGATGCCTTGAGCCGTATCTTTGCCCGCGCCACGGGTATAACCGTGTCGCCCAGATACTCAGGCGGTGAAGTGATAAAGACCATCGACCACGGCACGTACAAATCCCTCATACACCGCCCCGTCTTCGACGGCCTTTTCTCGGACCGCGCCGACGGCTTTATACAGGTAAACTGGTATGGACAACCCCCCTGGCCCCGGAAGATCGAAGAGGCCGTGGATTACGACTCTGACGGCACCGTTGATTTCACCGTCACCCTTGACACGCAGAACCTGACGGCAGATCTTTCCATGCAAAACCCCTCGGTTACAGGCATAGAACAAACCTATCGCCTGGACCGCGGCTTTGCCGTAAGAATCTCTCTGCACAAGAACTCCGCCGGAAAGCCCTCTAAGTAGCACCCGGTCAAACCGTCAGCCGGCTCCCCGGTCGCGGGGCCCACTGTTTATGCTGGTTTTGCGCCCCTTCATGATGTTATAAAAACAATGAAAGGAACTTCCGAAATGACCGACCCCGATTATCTGCCCGTCACCGCCGCCGTCATCGAACGGGACGGCAGGATACTCATTGCGCGGAGAAAGCACCCATTCATGGGGCATGGCTGGGAATTCCCCGGCGGCAAGCTCGAGGAAAATGAAACCCTCGAGGAATGCCTGAAACGGGAGATCCGGGAAGAACTGGGCATCGATATAACGGTGGGCACGCTCATCTCCTCGCGAAAACACGTCCTCAACTGCCAGTCCGCCATCATCCTTTATGCGTACCACGCGAAGTATGTCTCCGGCGAGATGGTCCTCAACGACCATGACGAGGTTCAATGGGTAACCCCGGGGGATCTCCATGCATACGGCTTTCCCGATCCTGACTGGCAAATCGTGAAGGATATCTTGAAGAACAACCGGTGAAAAGAAAAGGCCTTGCCCGCATCGGTGACGGGATGAATGTGCGGCCCTTGTGGACGGCCCCCGTTTGTGCTAAAGGTATCTTGTATGAAGAACATCCTTGTCATCGATGACGAGAAGAACATACGGTCCACGCTTTCTGTCTGCCTGGAGACGATGGGGCACCGTGTTACCGCCGTGGGCAGTGCGGGCAGCGCACTGGCGGCCCTGAGGCAGGAAAGATACGATATTGCCTTTCTCGACCTCCGGCTCGGCAACGAGAACGGGATGGACCTGCTGCTGCAGATTCTGGCGCTCTCTCCCGGAATGGCCGTCATCATCATCACTGCCTACGCGACCTTTGAAACCGCGGTAGAGGCCATAAAACTCGGCGCCAGGGACTACCTCCCCAAACCTTTTTCTCCCGCCCAGATACGTCACGCCATTGACAAGACCACCTGCGCTCTGGAACTGGAAGGGAGGGTGGCGGAGCTTGAGAACAGACTGAAAGAGACCGTTCCCGAGATCAGCCTCGACAGCGGCGCTCCGAAGATGGCTGCGGCCATCGACACTCTGACCAGGGCATCTCTATCCGATGCGGCGGTGCTGATGCGCGGGGAAAGCGGCACGGGAAAAGGGATCCTTGCCAGGATGCTCCACATGAAAAGCCCCCGTGCCAACCGTCCTTTTATTACTATAAGCTGCCCTACCCTGTCGGAAGAACTTCTCGCCAGCGAACTCTTCGGTCATGCCAGGGGGGCCTTCACCGGCGCGACACAGGACAAGGAAGGTATGGTTGAACGGGCCGAGGGAGGAACTCTCTTCCTTGACGAGATAAGCGAGATATCCCCCGCCATCCAGGGCAAGCTCCTGAGGTTCCTCCAGGAAAAATCCTTTGAACGGGTGGGCGAGACACGAACGCGCAAGGCCAACGTACGCATTGTGGCCGCCACGAACAGAGACCTGGAACAGGCTGTGCAGCAGCAAAAGTTCCGTGAAGACCTCCTCTTCAGGATCAATGTCATAGAAATACCCGTGCCCCCCTTACGGGAAAGACAGCAGGACATAATTCCCCTGGCAAATAGGTTCCTCGCCTTTTTTGCCAGGGATGCAAAAAGGGCGGTCCCTGAATTGTCGGGGGCCGTTGAGCAAGCCATGCTCGCATATAATTGGCCGGGAAACGTAAGGGAACTCAGAAACGCAATGGAAAGGGCTGTCATCCTGTGCCCTTCCCAGGTCATCGGGCCCGAATTCCTTCCCGAACGAATAAGACCCGAAACCGGAAAGAGCGTGCGGATAGGAGGGCACCACTCACTGGAGGAGGTGGAAAAAGAACACATCATCTCCGTAATGGCCTCTTCCGTAAACCTCGATGAGGCTGCCCGCATACTCGGCGTCGACGCCTCGACGTTGTGGCGCAAGCGCAAAAGATTTGAAGAGACATAGCATCTTCAACCATGTCCCCTTATTGCATTTTGCAATCCCCGAAAAGGCCCATCTTTCATTCTGCAACGCCATTCCGGAACCTGCTTCAGGCAACATGTTGAAAACATTGTTAAAATCCACAGACGGTTCAAGGCACACAGTTTGCTCTTCTCTCTATCATGTATATCCAGGGGTCCGATATATTCGATGATCTGTTTGGCATCGCGATGCTTGTGTTTTTCGTGGTTGCGTGGCTCTACATGATCCGTTTCGGAAAGAACTGAAAAGGTGGAATGTCTCGATGGAATATGTCGTAGGGTCAATCATATCCTTAGTGCTCGCCATATACCTTGTCTACGCACTGTGCAGGCCGGACCGCTTTTAGGGACATGACATGAGCATTTACGGCTGGGCCCAGATAATACTCTATTTCCTGATCATCCTTGCCCTGACAAGGCCGGTGGGGAATTATCTCTACCGCGTATTCGAGGGAGAAAAGAAGCCCCTTCCCAGGGTCCTTGGAGCGGCAGAACGTCTTGCGTACCGCATGGTGATGGTGAATGAGGACAGGGAACAGACCTGGAAGGAATACGCCTTCTCGCTTTTTGTTTTCAGCTTTTTCTGTGTCCTTGTCGTCTACGGCCTGCAAAGGCTCCAGTACTTCCTGCCCTTCAACCCGCAAGACTTCAAGGGGGTACCCCCGCAACTCGCATTCAACACCGCCGTCAGTTTCGTCACCAACACGAACTGGCAGGCATACCCCGGGGAATCGACGATGAGCTATCTCGTCCAGATGGCAGCCCTCGCCTGGCAGAATTTCGTCTCCGCCGGGGCGGGCATAGCCGTGGCCTTTGCCCTCGCGAGAGGCCTCACCCGAAAAGCATCCCAGGCAAGGGGGGCAACGATAGGTAATTTCTGGGTCGATCTCACCCGTTCCATCATATATGTCCTGCTGCCCCTTTCAATAGTCGGGGCGCTCTTTCTGGTGTCTCAGGGCGTCGTTCAGAATATCCACCCTTACAGGGAGATCACGACCCTTGAAGGGGTTCGCCAGACCATTGCAATGGGACCGGTGGCGTCGCAGGAGATCATCAAGGAACTGGGAACAAACGGCGGGGGCTTTTTCAATGCCAATAGCTCCCATCCCTTTGAAAATCCGACGCCCCTGACCAATTTCATCGAAATGGTGCTCATTTTCCTGATTCCCGCCGGCCTGACCTATGCCTACGGCAGGATGGCGGGCAACAAACGGCAGGGGTGGGTGATCTTCTGGGCGATGGCCGTTCTTTTCATGGCGGGCGCTGCGGTCAGCTATTACGCGGAGTCCCGCCCGAATCCCGCCCTCGCGGGACTGCCCCTCGATCAGGCGGCAGGAAACATGGAGGGAAAAGAGGTGCGTTTCGGCGTTGCAGGCTCAACACTCTTCGCTGCGATAACCACAGCGGCCTCGTGCGGAGCCGTAAACTCCATGCACGACAGCTACACGCCCCTGAGCGGCCTCGTCCCTCTTGTGAACATAATGCTCGGGGAGGTCGTCTTCGGCGGTGTCGGGGCCGGGCTTTACGGAATGTTGATCTACGCGATCCTTGCGGTCTTCATAGCGGGCCTCATGGTCGGGCGCACCCCCGAGTACCTTGGAAAGAAGATCGAGGCCCGCCAGATGCAGTACGTCACGGCCTATATCCTCATTTTTCCCTTCATCGTTCTTATCACGGCGGCCTGGTCTGCCGTCGCTCCATATGGTGTAAGTTCCATCACCAACGGCGGCCCCCATGGATTGAGCCAGATCCTGTATGCCGCCGGCAGCGCCGGGGGGAACAACGGGTCCGCCTTCGCGGGTCTCAACGCCAACACCCCCTGGTGGAATATCGTTCTGGCCATCGCCATGCTGGCGGGCAGGTTCCTCATGATCCTTCCCGTCCTCGCCATCGCCGGCTCCATGGTGTCAAAAAAAGATATCCCTCCCGGCCCCGGCACGTTCCCCACGGAAGGTTTTCTTTTCGTGGTGCTCCTCACCGGTGCCGTTATAATCGTCGGGGCCCTCACATTCTTTCCTGCGCTTTCCCTGGGACCCGTGGTGGAACACTTCATCGCCCATGCGGGGAGGAGCCTCTAGGATGACACAGCACCCACGGAAGGACGTATCGCTTTTTGACGGCAGGATTCTGCGTCAGGCCGTCGTCGAGAGCCTGAAAAAACTGTCGCCCCGTGTTATGATCAGAAACCCCGTCATGTTCATCGTCGAGGTGGGCAGCGCCCTCACGACGGGGCTTTTCTTTCAGGACATCATCGCCTCCGGGCACCACTCTGCACCGCTGTGGTTCACCGCCTCAGTGAGCGTCTGGCTCTGGTTCACGGTACTCTTCGCCAACTTCGCCGAAGCAGTCGCGGAAGGGCGCGGCAAGGCGCAGGCAGACAGTCTGCGGAAGATAAGAAAGGACACCCCTGCCCGCCTCGTGAAGGATGGCATCGAAACAGAGGTCTCCTCCACCCTGCTTACCAGGGATGATGTTGTCGTCGTGCGGGCCGGCGAGGTGATCCCCGGTGACGGTGAGGTCATCGAAGGCATCGCTTCCGTTGACGAGTCCGTCGTTACGGGAGAATCGGCCCCCGTCATCCGTGAGAGCGGAGGCGACCGGTCAGCCGTGACGGGAGGCACACGGGTGCTCTCCGACGAGATCCGTGTCAGAATAACGGCAAGTCCCGGGAACTCGTTTCTCGACAGAATGATCGCGCTCGTAGAGGGTTCGTCACGGCAGAAGACGCCCAATGAGATCGCGCTCCATATTCTTCTTATGGGGCTGACCCTTGTCTTTCTCCTGGTGTCGGTAACCCTTGTCCCCCTGGCAATGTACTCAGGGATCGCCCTGTCCATGACCGTCATCGCGGCTCTCCTTGTCTGCCTCATTCCGACGACGATCGGCGGCCTCATCTCCGCCATCGGGATCGCGGGCATGGACCGGCTGATCAGGAAGAACGTTCTCGCCATGAGCGGCAAGGCCGTGGAGGCGGCAGGAGACATCGACACGCTCCTTCTCGACAAGACGGGGACGATCACGCTGGGCAACAGGATGGCTAGCGAACTCATCCCGGTGGATGGGGTACCTCCGGAACGTCTCGCGGAAGCAGCCTTCCAGGCGAGCATTGCCGACGAAACGCCCGAGGGCAGGTCCATTGTCGCCCTTATCGGTTCGCAATACGAAACGGCAGGATTTGAAAGAAACCTTGCCGGAGTCGTCGAATATATGCCCTTCAGCGCGCATACGCGAATGAGCGGGTGCGACTTCAACGGCACAATCGTCCGCAAGGGAGCGGTGGATGCCATATGCGCATTCGTCGAGGAGTCCGGGGGTACCGTTGCGCCGCTCATCCGCCTGACCGCTGAACGGATAGGCCAGGGCGGCGGAACGCCGCTCGCGGTCTCACGGAACGCCGAGGTCCTCGGGGTCATCCATCTCAAGGACATGGTAAAGGAAGGAATAGGGGACCGGTTCGAACGTTTTCGGGCCATGGGGATAAAGACCGTCATGATTACCGGCGATAATCCCCGGACCGCGGCGGCCATCGCGAAAGAAGCAAATGTCGACGGCTTCCTCGCCGAGGCTACCCCTGAAAAGAAGATGGCCCTCATCAAGGAGGAGCAGGAAAAAGGAAGGCTGGTTGCAATGACGGGCGACGGCACGAACGACGCTCCGGCGCTGGCGCAGGCCGACGTCGGCATAGCCATGAACACCGGTACGCAGGCCGCGAAAGAGGCCGCCAACATGGTCGATCTCGATTCGGACCCCACGAAGCTCCTCGAGGTCGTCGAGGTCGGGAAGCAACTCCTGATGACCCGGGGTACCTTGACCACTTTCTCCATCGCTAACGATGTGGCAAAGTACTTCGCCATCCTCCCGGCAATGTTCGCCGGGGTCTATCCCGAGATCGCTCCCCTGAACGTAATGCGCCTCGCATCACCTGCAAGTGCGATCCTGTCCGCCGTGATCTTCAATGCGATCATTATCATCCTCCTCATCCCCCTTGCCCTGCGCGGCGTCAAATACCGGCCGCTCGGCGCCGCTGCGCTCCTGAGAAGGTCTCTCATGATCTATGGGGTCGGAGGGGTCGTGGCACCGTTCATTGGAATTAAGGCGATCGACATAGTCCTGAAGGCACTGGGCCTCGTATGAAAAATATTTCCCTGAAAAGAGACCTGGCATGCACACTCCTCTTCACGGTGCTCTCGATCGCCGTCCTGGGAATCATCTATCCCCTGTGCATAAACGCCGTTTCGGGCCTGCTTTTTGATTCCCAGGCCCGGGGGAGCTTTACCGCCGACGAGGGCGGGCGCCCGGTGGGTTCAACGCTTTTGGCCCAAAGGTTTACGGATCCGGCCTATTTCCATCCGAGACCTTCGGCCGCCGGGGGTAACGGCTACGACGCCGCATCATCGGGCGGATCGAACCTCGGACCGACTTCGGAAAAACTGAGAAGGCGCGCTGCGGACGAGGTCGCGCGGTTGCGTAAAGAAAACCCCCATGCCCCGCCTTACATCCCCGCGGAACTTGTGACGACCTCAGCGAGCGGTCTCGACCCGCATCTTACCATCCCCGGAGCGCTGTGGCAGGTGCCGCGCATCGCCAGGGCACGGCACATCTCCGAAGAGAGGGTAACGGCAACGGTGGAGGCAAACAGGGAAGGCCGGACATGGGGAGTTCTCGGAGAGCCCCGCGTCAATGTACTTCTTCTCAATCTCGCTCTCGATCGCCAATTTGGAAAAGCAGGGCAGCGTGCTATAATGGGTGACAAAAGGCGGTAACTTCATGGGCAGGATGGATTCCCTGGATTTCATTGAGCTTGTCGAACAAAGGAAGAAGGGCCGGCTGCGTGTCTACCTCGGTTTTGCCGCGGGCGTGGGCAAGACATACCGGATGCTCAAAGAGGGGCATAGCCTGCAGAAAAGAGGTGCCGATGTTGCGATAGGCCTGGTGGAGCCCCACGGAAGGAAAGAGACTGCGGCCATCATAGAAGGACTGGAGGTGATACCTCGAAAGAAATATGAATACCGGGGTATCGTAGTAGAGGAGATGGATCTCGATGCAATCCTCGCGAGGCATCCCCAGGTCGCCATTGTTGACGAAGTGGCCCACACGAACGTACCGATGTGCCGGAACAGGAAACGCTACCAGGACATTCTGGAGCTTCTGGATGCAGGCATCAACGTGATCTGTGCCTTCAATGTCCAGCATCTCGAAAGCCTCACCGACCTCGTCAAGGAAGCAGCGAACGTTAAGGTGAGGGAGACCATCCCGGACCCCTTCCTGAAACAGGCAGACCAGGTGGTCACCCTGGATCTCACCGTTGAAGACCTCTTGCTGCGCCTTCGCGAGGGCAAGATATATGACGAGGACAAGGTACCCTGGGCGCTGGAACATTTTTTCAGGAAAGAAAACCTCGATACCCTGAGGGAACTCACCCTGAGGGAGGTTGTGGAAAACCTCGAGCGGATCGTCTCGAAAGACCGTGCCGGTGACAAAATCCATAAACCCTCAGTCGCCTCGGACAGGGTCATGGTCTGCGTAACCTCCGGATCGCCCCAGGCGCATAACCTTCTCTCCAGGGGTTCGCGGATGGCGGGCAGGCTCAATACCCACTGGTTTGTCGTTTACGTGGAGACCCCGAGAGAGTCTCCGCTGCGGATAGATGCACAGGCGCAGCGGGGCCTTCTCGATATCATGAACAGGGCGGGCGACCTGGGTGCCGAGTTCGTGAAGCTCCATTCAAAGGACCCCGTCACCGCCGTTGTGGATTTTGCCAATTCACATTCCGTCAAGCACATCGTGATGGGTTATTCACACCAGCCCTGGTGGAAGAGGATCTACGGCGGATCATTCCTGTTCAGGATGCTCCAGTACTCCGCGTCCTTTGACCTCTATATCATATCCACACCGGAACAGAAGGGGGAGGAAACCCGATGACCTTGCGGACGAAACTGTTCCTGGCCCAACTCCCCCTGGTTGTGGCGCTTTTTTTCCTCGGCACACTCTCCATAGTTACCACGTCACGGATCGGAGACAGTTCCCAGACGATCCTGAAGGACAATTACCGCAGTGTTCTTGCGGTCCAGAAGATGAAGGAGTCCCTGGAACGGATGGATTCCGCCGCCTTTTTCGTGATCGAGGGGCGGCGCCGGGAGGCCGAAGACATATTCCTCGATCACCGGTCGCGCTTCGAGACCGAACTTGCCCTCCAAAAAGGCAATATCACCGAGAAGGGCGAAATCGAGGCCACGAGACAGCTTGACGATTCCTGGCGGCAGTATCGGGCAAAACAGGACGAGTTTCTGGCGCTGCACGGAAGCGCAAAGGAAAAGACCCTTTATTTTAAGGAGCTTTATCCCCAGTTCCAATCCATAAAAACTGCTGCAGACCGGATTCTCGCCATGAATCAAGACGCAATGGTCCTGAAGAGCGACCGCGTCCACAGGAAGGCGAAGAACATGAACGTTGTTCTCATAACGCTTTCATTGTTCTTTATTGCTGTGGCCGTGATCGTCTCCACGCTGCTCACTGCCTGGATAGTCAGGCCGCTGGCTGTCCTCGGCCATACGGCGAGGCAGATAGAGAAAGGAGACCTTGCCGTGAAGGCCAGGGTAAGAGGGAGTGATGAGATAGCCTCTCTCGCCAACGATTTCAACAAAATGGCCGAAAGTCTCGCGAAGTACCGGAGAAGCTCGCTCGGCGAACTTCTCCTTGCACAACAGGCATCCCAGGCGACAATTGACAGTTTTGACGATCCCGTCTTTGTCTTCGGGGCCGGAGGAGACCTCCTTATGGTGAACCGGGCAGCCGAAGAGGTTTTCTCGACGAGTTTCTCCACCCGGAAAAAGGACCTCTTCGAAGGTATCCCGCCCGTTGTCGGCGCATCCGTCGGCAGGGTCAGCAACCACATCTTCTCCGGAAAAGGACGTTATGGCCCGAGGGGCCTTGAGGAGTCTTTCCCGGTAGCGACTTCGAGGGGTAACCTTACCTATCTTGTCAGCGGGGCACCGGTGTACGAAATGGAAGGGGCCGTCACGGGTGCCGTCATCGTCCTTCAGGACGTCACACGGTTGGCAAGGTTAAGCGAGTTCGGTCAGGATCTCGTTGCAAAGGTGGCCCATGAACTTCGGACTCCGCTCACATCGCTGAGAATGGCCATACATATCTGTCTGGAACGCGGCATAGGCGACCTCAACGAGAAGCAGTTCGACCTCCTCTATGCCGCACGGGAAGACTGCGAGAGACTCCAGACCATGGTCGACGAACTTCTGGACATCTCGAAGATCAATGCGGGAAAGATCAGGATCGAACCGATACCGGTAGATTCCGGGCAACTGCTGCAATCGGTAAGGAACCAGTACGGAAACCTCGGGAGGGAAAGCTCCATACAGTTGATTGTCTCTGATCTTGCCCGGGGAGATATGGTCCTTGCGGACCCGGAGAAGATCACTATTGTTCTCACCAACCTGGTCATCAACGCCATACACCACACTGCTCAAGGGGGGACAATTGAGATCCGCAGCCTGCCCGAGACTGATGCGGTGAGGTTCGAGATCATGGACACCGGCAAAGGTATCTCCGAAGAAGACCTGCCGCACATATTCGACAGGTTCTTCAGGGGTCCGGACAGCCCATCGGGCGGCGTCGGGCTCGGACTGTCCATAGTGAAGGACATCGTAACCGCCCACGGCGGAGAAGTCGGGGCTCACAGCGTTGAAGGCGCAGGAACCACCCTCTGGTTCACCTTGCCCAGATACCGCCCCGGGTCGGATGTGGTGTCAAGTGAGAATGGGTAATAGGTAATGGGTTATAGGTAATGGGAAAAGAGAAAAGATTTTTAACTTTCCACGTAATCCACTGCTATCCGGGATAATCCATTTCCGGACAGGTTGACCTTTACATTATTTTGGACAGATGTGGGTCATGGGAGATAGGGAAGAATTTGTCTTTGTGTCTTTCCCATTACCTATTACCCATCACCCATTACCTATTCTCATTCCCCATCTCTGCCAGAGACAGAAAATAGTCCCTTATCTCAGGCGTTGTGGCAGAGAAATCGAAGCGGTCCACGAAGGCGTCCACGGCGAGGCCCTTGCCTTCCCGGAAGACGGCGTTCATCCGGGCATAGACTTCGCCCGCTTCGTCTTCGACCCAGGCCGTGGAATAGATGTCTTTTTCCTCTATCCTGAGCATTTCGCCCTTGGCGACGTATAAGTTACTGCACATGACGGGTTTGTAGAACTCCATTTCCACCTTTCTCGTCATGGATAGCTTCCTTGTCTTCATAACGATTGCATACCAGATGATGACATCAAGGATACCGAATATCATTCCGCCATGGAGAACCTCGGCGTAGCCTTCGAAGCGGTTGTCGACTAAAAGGGGGGAATAGACGATTCCGTCCTGATGAAATATCTGGAGCTGAAGCCCGTCCTGCCTCTCGGGGCTCAGGAAAAAGGATTTTTTGTATGCGGGAAGCCTGCCGTTCATGATGTCGCCTCCGGGGATGTGGTCCGCTTCTTTCGCGGGGCGGCGGTGCGGCTCGCAGCGTCACCGAGGTAGCCCATGCCGAGCTGTCCGCAGGCCGCTCCGACATCCTGCCCGCGCGAATCACGAATAATGACAGTAAAGTACCGGTCGAGAAGATATTGATGGAACCTGTCCACCTGCTGCCGTTCCGGTCTCTCGAATTCGGTATGGGATGATGGATTGTAGGGTATCAGATTGATCTTGCACTTTATGTCCTTGAGGAGATCCGCCAGTCTTTTCGCGTCGTCCAGGGAATCGTTGACGCCCTTGATGAGGATGTACTCAAAGGTGATCCTGGTGCGCTTGGTCCCCTTGAAATCCCTGACGAAATCCATGATCTTGCCGATCGAGTACAGCCTGTTGATCGGCATAAGCATCGACCGCGTCTCGTCATCGGCTGCGTTGAGTGAAATGGCGAGAACGGCGGATTTCGCGTCAAGCGTTTTCAGGCCGTCGAGCAGGCCGACGGAAGAAACCGTGATCTTCCGATACGAAAGGTCGAGACCCGCCTGGTCCTTGAGAATATCCAGGGCCGTCGTGACGTTGTCGATATTGTCCATCGGCTCGCCCATTCCCATAAAAACGATGTTCGTTACAGGGCTTTTGCCTGCCTTCCTGAGATACTCCCGCACGGTTATCACCTGCCCCACGATCTCCGCGACACTCAAGTTTCGCTTGAAACCGATCTTACCCGTCACGCAAAACCTGCATCCCATGCGGCAGCCGATCTGGGTGGAGACGCAGAGGGTCACGCGGTTTTTTTCCGGCATGATCACGGTCTCGATGACGTATCCGTCTTTCGCGGCAAGGGCAAGCTTCGTCGAGGCGTCCCGGGAGTGACGCTCTTCCGCAACAGGCATGGTCGCCAGGGAGAACATCTCCGAGAACACGGTCCTCAAACCCTTCGGGATATTCGTCATCTCGCTGAAATCAAGATTGCTCAGGGTGTAAACCCAGCGGAAAAGCTGGCGGGCGCGGTATTTTTCCTTGCCCAGCGCGCCGATCTGCGCTTCAAGATGAGAAAGGGTGAGGCCGTAGAAATCTTCCATTGCTTGACTGGTTCTCCGGTGCGGATCATTGACCAACCGAAAACAGCCATACAATACCAGAAAAAGCTTATTTTTTCAAGGTATTCAACGAATTATCGCCCGTGGCGGCGGGGAGAATGGCCCTGATAACCACGATAACCACGATGGGGTCCGTAGTATCCCCGGTAACCTCCGTGCCAGCCCCAGCCGCGGTAATACGGCCCATGCCAGCGCCAGGGGTACGGCCGGTAACCCCAGGGGTAATAATAGCCGTAATACCCCCATACCGGCGCGGGCGAGACATAAAGGTATTCACGGGCAACAACTGGCGGGCTCACCGCCTCGGGGTAAGCCGCGGCAGGCGCGGAGGGCTGTGCCGGTGAAGGCTGATTCCCCGTTGACGGCACCGGAGCGCTGCTGTCTTTCATCTGGTTCCACTTGTCCCAATCGTCTGCGGGACGTGTTCTGGTATAGACGGGGGGCTTGCCGTCTTTCTTCATGATAAGGCGAGTGCCGGCGATGATATTCATCTTGCCCTTCGGCTGGGCGACAAAGAGCTCTCCCGCAAACACCGATATTTCGGTTTCACCGGCGGCGCTGACGTCCATGCGAAAGGTCGACCGCTCCAGGGCATCGAGCTGGGCAGACGGAGTACTGATGAACAGGGGGTATCCCCTGAGGCCCTTGAAATTAACATGGGCCTTGCCGCTCTCCAGGAAGAATTGGATTGCCGTGCGCTCGATGGACAGAACCTTCAGTCGGCTGCCCTCAGCGATCCTGATCAGGCTGCCGTCGCGAATGAATATCTCCGCGTTGCCGGAGGCGGCAACCATGACCGTATCTCCTTCGGCAAGAGGCCTGTTGGCGGTGGCCGGGAGCGTGCGCGGAGAACCGGCCGGAAGGTACTGAACGCTCCCCTCCACCGAATTCAGGTAGGCTGCCCCGGGGGAAGATGCGCAAAGGGGGGAACCGACGATGAGAAAAATGAAAACCGCTGTGATCGTTCTTGTGATGGCCTTCTTCATGTCGCGCTTTTTTACGTCTCCTATTCTACCATCTTCCCCGGCGAAAGTGTATCGGGCATCAATTCTTCTTCGCAGATGAACTCTGCTGGAACTGCGGTCCTTTCTCCGTGTCCCGTGCCGGTTTGGGGGTCTGTGGATCGGCGCTTCTATCCTTCTCAATTACCGCACCCGGCTGAGGCGCAGCCACAGGCGAAGGAGCGGGCGAAGCGGAAGGAGTGGTGGCCTTTTCGCGCACCGGGTCCGGCTTGACCGCCTGCGGGTGCTGCGGGTTTTCCTTATGCACCGCGACGGGCTTCTGTTCAATGCGCGGTGCTGCCTGGCGAGGCGGCTCGGGGGACCTTACCGCGGGCCGGGTCTGGGTGGCCGTGACGGGTGCGGGCCTGTTCTGGACAGGGGGGATGCCCGCCGGGGTATGCACGGTTGCCGCATTGTTTCTTGCCGGTGACGCCTGGGTTATCGGCCGGGCCTGAATGGGCCTTGTGCTGACGGTCGAGGAGTTCACGACCGCCCGGTTTCCCTGAGGAACGGCCGCTTGAGGGGCCGCCGGGGCGCTCCGCGTTCCTGCCTGCTGCAGCTGGGGGCGCGCGGTTGAAGGGGCCGGTGATGCCGGGACTGCCGCCTTTAGTCCGCTCGAAGACCGGTTGTCGTTTATCCTTTGTTCAAGGGGCACCGCGGAGGTCTCCCCCCGGGCNNTACGTGGCCGGAGCCGTACCGCGCTGAACTGCGGGTGCCTGCGGTGCCGTTGCCCGTGAGATCCCGGCGCCGCCTGTGGTGCGCATGCCGGGAGCCGGTGTCTGCTGTTGGTTCCCGGATATCTTCCTTTCCGTGACCGAAGTACCTGGTGCGCCCTGTCCGGGAGAAGGCTGGACGTTCGTCGTCCGGGCATGATCGATGCGCCTATTCAAGGACGGTACGGTCGAAGGTTGGTTGGCCGGGTTTCCCCGTGTCGTCACGGGCGCTGGCGCCGTTGAAACTTTCGGCTGAGAAGACGATGTGACCGCCGGCGAGGTTATGTCCCGTGCGGGAGCGCCGGTTGCCCGGATCGGGGCAGGGGTCTTTTCGCGTACGGCCGGCTGAGCCTGGGCGTTTCCTGTCCTTGCAGGCACAACATTTGCGGGAAGACTGACCTTCCTCAACGGCACCGACCCCGTCTTTGCCACATTCACCCTGACAGCCTTCTGCCTGAGCAGGGTGTCACGCTCCATCGTCACGACGGCGTTGGTGACACCGGCGTTCTTGTACGCTGTCCGGGCCGTGCTCACCGACCTTTCCACGGTAACATTACTATATACGTTATAAACGTTCGTCTGGTGGATAACCGGCGCCTTTCGGCGGTCGTAGCTCTCACCCGGGGCAAGCGGCACCCATCCGACCTGTCTCGATGAATGCACCCATGCGACCTGTGCGGGCTCCCAGCGAACGTGTCCCCGCGCGGGAGGAACCCAGCACCATCCCGCGGTGCGGTGGTGGGTCCATCTTCCGTAATGATAGGGCGCCCAACCCCAGGGCTCGTATCCGACCCAGACGTAGCTCCCCCTGATCCAGACCCAGCGGCCGAAACGGTAGGGAGACCAGGTGCTCACGGTGATCACCGTCGGGACCCAGACGTAGTTGTACTCCGGCGTGTAGACCCATTGGCCGTTGGCATCGAGATCGGAAGAGTAGGTTTTCAATTCATCGGGGAGATAGGCGTAGCTCTCGCCTGTCCCATATGTCGACAATACCGTCCCGTCCCTGTCCGCATTCCAGCGCAGCCATTCATCGCCAGCCCTCAGGCCTGCCAGCACAGGAGCGGAACCGTCCATCCTGAGGACAAGACGCTCTCCGGCCCGAACGGGCATCCTGCCCTTTTCCTGTACTGCGTACACTTCACCCTTGTAGACGGATACCTCGCCGATCCCGCCATCGTACGCGTCCACCCGCAGTGTTGCGGGTGTTGTGATGTCCAGCGCCGCTGACGGAGTATCGAAAAAAATAGGGACCTCTTTCGATCCCATCGCGACTATGTAGGTCATTCCCCGATCCAGTTTGAACTCAAGACCCCTTGGTTCCACGGCAACGATCTTCATCGTGGAGCTTTTTCCGATACGGACGACGCTTCCATCCTTCAGAAACAGCTCGGCTTTGCCCGATGCCCCCGCCCGGACCGTGTCCCCCTCGACGAGGGGCGTATTTACAGCGGCCTCCATCCATTGCGGCGACTCGGCCTCGGCAAGTTCCACAACACCTTCGATATGGCGGACGTAGAGGGCGTCGGGGTCCGCCCCGTAAACGTGACCGGCGGTAAAAAGCAAGAACCCCGCCAGCAACCCTTTCAGCACCGTCCGTGAACTCTTCATATGCCCTCCCGCATCGTTTCCTTTATTGAAAGCAATATACATACCAGTGGTTTATTAGTTCTAACCCTTTGAGGACATTGTCTTTTTGTAGAATGGGCTGCCTGATGAAAGGAAAGATATGTCGACCGGCCTTTCCGGCAACGACAATACCGTCGAAGGCGTATATCCCCTTTTGGGTTGAAAAAAATGTCGCAAAACGTAAGAATTGAAAAAAATCTCCTGGAGGTCCTGTGAAACAGTTGAGATCATACCGGCTCATGATGTTTCTCGCCGTAGCGGCCGTACTGTCCATCGTGCTGCCGGCCTGGCGCGAGGCACGGGCATTCAGTGCCGTCCGGAACCTTGACCTCGACACCCACAGCATCATCCTGAGAGGAGCCTGGGAACAGTTGTCGCAGGACCCCGTCTTCAAAGACAGCAGCTTCCCCGGGATTGATGGGATCCTGGGCTTCGAAGGGGTTTTTAAGGAAATGTCGAATCCTTTCGCAACCGGCGGTGGGGGTCCTGACGTCAAGGGCCGCACGATGGACGGGGAACACTACTATAATCCGCGGATCAAGGGAAAGAACAAGGGTGGAGCGCCGGCATCGGTGGGCAAGTATTACTCGGTGCTCGTGAAGAGAATGCTCGGCGGCCAGGAAGGGGTTTCCCCGGAACAGGGTGCAGCCTGGGCCGCACATTTTTTGGCCGACATGAATGTTCCCTATCATATCGTCGGCATACCCGCGGGAGGGGCCGAGGAAATCTATGTGGGAGGGATCCCCGGAAGGACCGCCCATAACCTCACTCCTGACGAATCGGGCCCGTTGTGGCTGAAAGAGATACCCCCTACGTACAGCGGACTGTGGAAGGCTTTCACTTTCGATTTCTACCGCGACTGGCCGGGATGGGGAGCAACCCAGGATTTCGAGCGGGCTATAGCCGTTTTCCATACAGTGAGGGAACGTGCCGGTTCTGAAAAGAACCTTAACGACTGGTTCGACCCCTGGTACTACAACGGCTGGGGCGTCGGGGTCGATCCCTTTCAGACAAACCCCGTCGTTCACAATTCAAGCCACGCAAAGTGGGAGGTATGGGCACACCTCTACCTCACCAGGTGGACAAAGTACAAACCCTCCATCAATACGGGGTTTCATCCCCAGTGGAAGAACGGATGGGTCAGCTTCAATGATAAAACACCCTGGGACGCCCAACGGATGCAGGCGGAAGAATTCGCGAAAAAGGCGGCGGAGCAGACCCGAGACGAGATGCAGCAGGTCCACAGGTCGCCCGATATAGCCGCTGACGACGCCGTATGGCGGGTCCTAACCCTGTGGCGGGCATCCATATCGGCGATGAAACCGTCGATGGAGGTGAAGCAGGACGTAACGAACCCTGCGCGCTACGAGCTCCGGGCTATCATAGACAACAGGGAAAAGGAGAGCGTCTTCGATGTAAAGGTCCGGCTGACTTTCACCGGAGACGGAAACACCTTCACCGAATTAAAGAACATCACCGGAAGTATTCCGGCGTCGGGAAAGAGAGATGTGGCCTTCACTATTGAACCGAAAGACCCTGGCAAATGCAGGGTGCGCATCGAGGTCATCGGCCACTATGAAAAAACACCGGACCTTCAGTATGCAAAAACCGAGGAGCCCTTCAGCGGGATACGCAGGTCAGGCGACGAAGCTCAGAACACCCTCTTGAGGGGAATCCTTGACGGCCTGAAACAGGCGGCCGAGAAGGCCGAGAGTCTTTCGGCACAGATCGAACAGTTGTGCCTCTCCTCATCCAGGGACACAAAAGCGGTGGAGACATGCCTGGAGAACTTGAGATCACGGGTTGCATCCATGGAAGAACAGGTGAGGTCCGTCGAAACAAACTCTGAGGCCATGAGACAAAAGGCCGAGTCTACAAGACAACACCATCTCGACGCTGAGGAGTGTGCGACGAATGAGGGTAAGGTGGCTCACGAGGCGGAGGGTGTGAGCAAAGAGTTGTGCGAGGCCACGAAGGCCGTTCAGAATGCACAAAGTGGGGAGGAACGCAGGCAGCTTTTTGACGGAATGGAATCTACCAAGGAAGAACTCAAGGTGTTCCTGTCCGAAGGCGACTCCTTTCTTGAAAGGGCGAAACGGGCCACCCGGGCCACCCGGACGGTCTTGAAAGAGATGGAGGCTCTGGTGAAGGATGCGCCGCAGCGGGTGCACCCCGAGGCATCACCGGAGATCCTGGAAAGGAGGTTCCGCGATGCAGTGGAAAGGGTCACCCCAGCTCAGAAAAAACTCAAAGAGCTCGACACTCTCCAGGTCGGGGCCCGGGAACAACACGGCGAGGGTCAAAAGATCCTCGCGTCCCTGCAAGCGACAGCGGACACCGATAAGGTTCGCTCGGAGATGGACGGATACATGGGCCGTATTGCAAAAGCGCGCGATCAAGTCGGCGATTGCCCCGGGAAGGCTCTGACGGGGCTCGAGGACATCCGGCGCAGCGCCCTTCCCGTCAACGAGGCCTACACCAAGGCGGGAGAGGCCATCGGCGCTTTCCGGGACAAGAACCCCGACGGGGGCGCCATTGAGAAAGCCCGTGAAAAGGTAAGCCTCACGGAATATCTTTTCCAGATGACGGGCGCCTACATGGAACGCATCAGGCGTGCCTGTACCGATGGGGCTTTCTGTTTCACTCTTGCCCAGGATGCGATGAGGCGGCCTGTATATGTCGTGGTGCCTGATGTAAGGGGAAAACACGTCGACGGCGCCGCCGAAGTCCTGAGGTCGAAACATTTCAAACCCCAGCCGAGCGGGATCGGGGCCGCGCCGAAGATGGACCTGGAGTTCAAGGTCCAGTCCCAATCGCCCGGCGGCAATCATAAGGCTCCGGAAGGCAGTTCCGTAACGATCCATTATTACGGACAGTTCAATGCCCTGGATGCTGCCCGGAACGCCGACTGTTCCCGGTGGGCGGGAAGTGTCGGGAAATGGGACGCAGGACATAACCGGGCCGTGTGCGTCTGCCCGGCCGGCAATTCGTGGAACAGGACGCGGACATCATGTATCAGCGACCGCGAAGCGGCCCTGGCAAACGTGGACTGTTCCAAATACCCCGGCTCCATCGCCGCGTATGACGACAGGACCAGACGGGCGGGGTGCCAGTGCCGCCAGGGGTTGGCATGGAACAGGAACCGCACCGCTTGCGTCGACGCCCGTGCGGCGGCGCTCGAAACGGCCGATTGCTCAGGCTTCCCGGGAACAAGGCCGGCGTGGAACCAGCAATCAGGCAAGGTCGACTGCTTTTGTCCCCAGGGGTCTCTGTGGGATAACGCCAGGAGACGGTGCGTCAGCCGTCAGGATCTGGACAATTATTGTAACCAGATGGGCGCGCGGCTCAATGCTGCCGCGCGGGCCAACAACATAAAGGTTTTCCGAGAACTCCTTCCCCTGGTACAGGATTGCGATTTCTACAACCAGGCCCTAGCCGACCTTCGCACCATGGAATACAACCAGCAGATGGCCATGATGAACCAGATGACAACTATGATGGGCGCCATGAGGCCCCCGCAGCAGCCGTCGCCATCACGGCCCCCCACGGGAGGCACGACAACGGCTCCCGTGCGACCTTCCACGCCGACGGTCTCTCCCGTCCGGCCCCCACCGGGCACAACCTCGCAGCCCGGAACCCTGAAACCCCCGCAGACGACGGGCGGGGGCAGCAAGATTGACTGCGACAAGAAATATTGCCCGATCTGTGGAAACGACAACGTCGACCTCCTGGGACAATCTGTTTCACAGCAGTGCATGGACTGCAGGAAGCGTTTCGCTGCACAGATTGCCGACTGCAAACGCGGCGGCGCGGCAGCGAACACCCCGGGCGCAACAGTGGCGCAATTCAAGAACCACTACGTGCTGCAATGCGTGCGGCAAAGATGGAATGCCGCCATGAAACGCTACGATACGATCACGGTCTACGCCGTGCACGGACCGGGGAAACAGTATCCCTCGGGCAGCTGCAAGAGGGTGCACGGACCTGACACTGAATCACAATGCAACATACGGGCCGACGGATGGTCGCGGCCCCGGGGCCTGCGCTAGTACCGGAAATGCCGATAAGGAGGAGTCGATGACAGGCTATTCGTTCAGAACAGGCATCATAATTCCCGTCGTCCTTGCGTTGTTGGCGGTAATCTTTTCTGTGAAGGGCCTTCAGGCCGCGGCACCGGTGATCGGACAGGTGGAGGCGGTGGATGGAACAAACATAACGATCAAAATTACGTCCACCGCCGGCATCCAGCCGGGCGACAGGGTGGAGTTGCTCTATACCACCTCGACGGGCGTCGACCTTCCCGTGGGAACATGGAGTGTCAGGGCCGTGAAAGGGACGACGGTGACGGCTGAAATGGCTGACAGCTCCACCCGGCCGGTGGTGGGCCTCAGGGCGAGGATATATCCCGGAAGCAAGGCCGGTGAAAGGATAGCGCAGCCGGCTACTCCCCCTGTCACTTTACCGGAACGACCGCAGCCCTTGTCTCCCGCAGGTCCTCCCGCGGCCGGGTGGTTGGGCATTGCTGTATTCACAGACGGGAAAGAGAGCCCCGATGGCGGCACGGACATGGTGACACGCTTTTTTGGCGCAAAACCCGCCGTCAGGGTGGTGGAGGTTGTCGCGGGGGGCCCCGCCGACAGGGCGGGTCTCAACATGCAGGACCTCATCGTGGAACTGAATGGACAATCCGTACGTGAAGCCGCCGAATTCGTCCGGTCAATAGGCGGTCTGGACGAGGGAACAGAAGTAAAGCTCACCATTCTGCGCCAGGGGAAGAGATTCATCATTCCCGTCGTTCTTGGAAGAGCTCCGGAGCGCTGACGAATTTTCAGTACCGGTCCCTATCGTTTTCGCCCCGGTCAGCAAGCCATTCCACGGCCTTTGTGGTGATCCCGGCAAAGATGTCCTCGTCGCTCCTTTGGAGGGCCTTGGGGACATGAAAGGAATGGTCTCCTCCCTCGACGGTAAAAAGCTCCCGGGACGTTTTCAGCCGCTCGAGCACAACCTTGAGCTTCGCCATGCTGCAAAGGGGGTCTCTCGTTCCCGCGAAGAACAGCATGGGAACACTGATCCCATAGAGATGGGAGTCCCGCAGGCGGTCGGTGTCATTTGCCGGGTGGAGCGGGTATCCGAGGAAGATGAGGCCATCGACGGGCAGAAGACCATCGGCTACCATCTGCGAAGCCACCCTGCCCCCCATGGATTTGCCCGAGGCCACCCAGAAGTCCACCTTTCCGGCCATGAGTTCCTTTGCATGCGCGAATACCGCTGCCCATGTATTCACAAGCACATCCTGTCGGTCCGGCGCCGACCTTCCCCGTTCCTTGTAAAGGAAATTGAACCGCAGCGCGGGAAAACCCGCGGCACTAAGGCCCCTTGCAAAGGAAGCGATGAGCGGCGCGTTCATGTCGTTTCCCGCCCCGTGGGCCACGATGACGGCTGTTCGTTTGTGCTCCATGCCGGGAAGGCAAAGAATTGCCGAGGTGGTGCCCAGGTCCCCCACGGGAATGGTCATCCTCTTCTCCGATGGTGAATGCGGCAGTGCCAGCGGTCTTCCTCCTTTACTGAATCAACTATACCATCATCCGCCTTCATGGAGCAACGGGGTGTCAGGCGCTCACCGAATTTGTGGTTCGGAATCCTTTTATTGCCCTGCCTTCCATGGCCTTGAAGAAAGCGACCACGATGCGCGGGTCCTGAGGCTCTTCGACATAGTCGTTCCCCCGGGTATCGAACCAGAGGAAGCGCTTTCCCCTGATCAGCGTATTGAATATATGAAGGTCGCGGGGGTTCTTTTGCAGCCGGTCCGCATGGGCAAGGTCTCTGAGGGTCGACGCGCCGACAGTGGAATCGACGAGGGCCTTGACGACGTTCATGAACCTGAGGAGCTTCATGAAGGTGAATGTCGTCTCCCGACTGAAGAGGGGGTTCGCCTGGAACATGACGCTTGAGCGCGTCATCGGAAAAAGGCTGGAAGGATCGCCGCCGCAGAGATCCGCAAAGAGGGGGCTGCCCGGGGCGAGATAGTAGATGCTCGGGCCGGGCAACATCCTCTTGCCCATGAGAAAGACCATGGTTTCTATGATCTCTGCCGGGGTCTGTCCCGGCAGGCCGATGATAAAGTGCGTTTCCACGAGAAAGTCGGACGACTCCAGCCAGTCGAGAAGGGCGAGGAAGTTCACCGGATACCTCCTTCGCTGGGCGGTATGAACGGCGGGAGAGGTATCGACGAGGGAAAAATTGAGGCGGGAAAAGCCGGCCTCGCGCATCTTCCCGAGCGTCGCAATCTCGAGGGTATGGCTGTAGAGCCCGTTCATGGCGGACAGGGTGATCCCTCTTCCCTTCACGAGGTCGAGAACCCGGTGGAAGAAGGGCATATCGAGGTTGAGCATGTCGTCCTCGAAGTCTATGGCGGTGATCCCGAGCCCGGCTATTTCCGAGAGCTCCTTTTCTATCGAGCCTGACGTCCGCCTGCGGTAGGGAACGGGCGGCTTGCCGCAGAAAGAGCACTGGAACGGACACCCTCTCGACGTGAGGAAGAAGGTGTAGGGTTTCTTGCCGATGCGGTACTTTTCGACGGGAAGGAAGTCGCGCGCCGGGATGAGGTCGATCGATCCCTCGATGTGAACACCCCCGACATGAAGCGCGTCGCCACTCCGAAAGGAGAGCCCCGGAACGGATGCAAGCCCGGCCGCGTTCCCCGAAGCGAGGGCGCGGACGAATTCGAAAAATGGCGTCTCCCCTTCGCCCCGGACAACATAATCGATATTCCCGTCTCTGAGGACATGCTCGGGAAAGAGCGTCGCGTGGGTGCCGCCCACCACGGTGACGATGCCCTCGTCCACCTCTTTCGCGACAGCGGCCACCTCCCCGGCTTCCCGCGAATAGGCGGTGAAGGAGGAACCTATGGCGACGACATCGGGGCCCGCTTCCCTTATGGCGGCCGCCATCTCCCCGCGCCCCATCCCGTAGCGGGAATAGCGCCGGAACAGCGAAAACGGCGTCTGCCTGTCATCGCGGTAAAAGGGCGCAAGCTCCGGGAAACCACCGTCCTTGACCGGCCGCGGCGGCAAACCCGTCCTGCAGTCGAGGATGGCCACATCGCATATGTCCCGTATCTTCGCGGCAATATAAGCAAGCGCCAGAGGATAGGTCCTGATGGAGGTGTCGTAAAAATCCTCTATGGGGGGCTGAACGAGCAGGACCTTCATGGAAGCAGTATAGCAGAAAAGGTGGCTTGAGTCGCTTGAATCGTTGGAGCCGTCGAAACCCGTGGAAACGTTGCAACTGCTTGAATGTTGAGGGTTTTTCCATGTAGACCCTGTGGAGTGGTGGGGGAAAAAAGTGGCGGTTCCGTTTACAGGATGTTATGTATTGGAAGGAAGGGAGGAGGATATTTAATGGCAAAGTTAAGAAAGATCCTTTTATGGCTTCTCGTCGCCGTCGTCCTTTTTTCCGTTATCGGGTTCTTTGTGGCACCGCCGGTCTTGAAATCGGTGATGACCAGGAAACTCTCCACGGAACTCGGCAGAAACGTCACCATCGGCAAGATCCGCGTGAACCCCTATACCCTCGGAGTCACGATAAGGGGCGTCACCGTTGGCGAGCGCGGTGGACCGGGTACCTTTCTGAGCTTCGACGAGTTCAAGGTCAGGTTGGCCCCTTCCATCGTGACCGGCGTCATCGCCCTGTATGACCTCACGGTCGGGAATCCCTATATCAACATAGTCCGCAGACAGGACGGGTCGTACAACTTTTCCGATCTCCTTGAAAAAGAGGCAAGCTCAAAAGGCAAGGCCGCGAAGGAGTCGGGAGGCATCACCTTTTCCCTCCAGGACATCACGATCAGGAACGGCAGCGCCGATTTTCTGGATGAACCGTTTAAGAAGAAACACACCCTCAAGGAATTCAACCTCAGCGTTCCCCTCGTTTCAAACCGGCCGAAACACGTGGAGAGGTACGTTCATCCCACCCTGTCATGGAAACTGAACGACGACCCCTATGCCATAGAGGGCAGGATCAAACCATTCGCCGACTCCCTGGAAACGGTCTTCGACATCAACATCGAGAACCTGGATATATTCCGCTACCTGGCGTATCTTCCGATGAAAATGCGGTTTTCGGTGCCATCAGGGTATCTGGACACGAAGATCGAACTCTCCTTCATGCAGCACAAAGACAAGACTCCGTCCCTCGCGCTGAAAGGGGATCTTACCGTATCGAAGCTCGTCGTTAACGACGAAGAGGGCAAGACCGTTCTCAATCTTCCCGCCCTCAAGGTCTCGATGAGGTCCGTGGAGCCCCTTGCCGGGAAGCTGGAATTGTCACTGGTGGCAATCGAGTCACCGGAATTTGCGATCAGCCGCGACAGGAACGCCACTCTCAATACCATGGCCCTCGTGCCGGAAATGAAGGAGTCGGAAAAGGTGGCAGGCGCCGATAAGGCGGCAAAACCGGAAAAGGAGCCCGATAAGGAACCTTTTCGGTGGGCTGTCGACGTTATCGAACTCACAGGGGGAAAGGTCCTCTTCACCGATTCTTCCCCGGCAACCCCGGCCAGGATGACCTTTGAGAAGCTTGAGCTCAAGGGCGAGAAGCTCGCTAGCACAAAGGGCTCAACGGGGACATTCTCCGCCTCGCTCCTCGTCAACAACAGAGGGACCGTCAGTCTGCAAGGAAAGATCGGGCTCGACCCTCTTTCTGTCAATGCGAAGGTAGATGCCGAGGGGATCGATATCAGGCCTTTTCAGCCCTACTTCACCGACAAGGTGCGCGTGGCGGTAACGAGTGGAAGGGCAAAGGCCGGGGGAGACCTCCTCGTAGACAATGCCGGCAAGAAAGGGCTTTCCGTCCGTTTCACGGGAACAACCTCGCTGGCCGGCCTTGCAGCCGTCGACAAAGAGAGCGCCGAGAGTCTTCTCACCATGAAATCTCTCCATGTCCGCAGCCTCGACATGGGATACAACCCGACCATGGTAACGGCAAAGGGCGTCGCGCTGACGGATTTCTATGCCAATATCGCCGTCAGGGCCGACAAGACGATAAACCTGCAGCACATTATGGTAAAGGATGAGAAAGAGGCCGCCATTTCCGGGGAGAATATGGCAAAACCCGCACAGCCGGGCAAAAAGGCAAAGGAAGAGGAGGCCGCTTCTCCCCGGGATGAGGCTATCCCCGTGAAGGTCGATACCGTCACTCTCCAGGGGGGGACGATACGCTTTCAGGACCAGTCGGTGAGGCCCGTCTTTTCAACGAAGCTCGGCCAGATAGCGGGCAGGATCTCGGGTCTGTCATCGCAGGAGAACACGACAGCCGACGTCGAGCTGCGGGGAACTCTCGACAATTCGGCCCCCCTTGAGATTACGGGGAAAATAAACCCTCTGAGCAAAGACCTCTACGTCGATCTCAAGGCAAGCTTCAAGGACATGGACCTCACCCCCGCGACGCCCTACTCGGGAAAATATGCCGGATATTCCGTGGACAAGGGAAAGCTCTCCTTCGATGTCCAATACCTGATAGAAAAAAGGAAACTCGACTCGAAAAACGTTATCTTCATAGATCAGCTCACCTTCGGTGACAGGGTAGAATCCCCCGATGCGACGAAGCTGCCCGTAAAGCTGGCCATAGCGCTTCTCAAGGACCGCACCGGCCAGATCAAACTCGATCTTCCCGTCACGGGGAGCCTTGACGACCCGCAGTTCAGTATCGGGCGGATCATCCTCAAAATCATCGTCAATCTCCTGACCAGGGCCGCAACGGCGCCCTTCGCGCTCATCGGCGCCATGTTCGGGGGAGGCGAGGAGCTCGGGTACATCGAATTCGACTACGGGCGTGCGGCCATAACCGGGGCGAGTCTCAAGAAGATCGACACCCTAGCCAGGGTCCTCGTCGACAAACCGTCGCTCAGGATGGACATCGAAGGATACGCCGATCCCGAGCGCGACCGCGAGGGATTGAAGCAATATCTCCTTCAGAAAAAGGTAAAAACGCAGAAGCTGAAGGACCTTATGAAAAAGAACTCCACGAATATCGACATCGATGACGTGAAGGTCGAGCCCGCAGAGTATGAGAAATACCTGAGGCTCGCCTATAAGGCCGAGAAATTTCCGAAACCCAGAAACATGATAGGATTCGAGAAATCCGTGCCCGTCGAGGAGATGGAAAAGCTCATGCTGACAAACACCATTGTGCGGGAGGAAGACCTGCATTCACTTGCCCGGCGACGGTCGGCACGGGTTCTGGAAACGCTCGTAAAATCGGGGCGGGTGGAGGCAGGCCGCCTCTTCGTCGTAGAACCCAAATCCCTCGCTCCACAGAAAAAGGATAAACTGAAAGGCAGCCGGGTAGAATTCAAACTGAAATGAGATGATTGAAATTGGCTTTCATAGGTCCTATAGGACATATAGGACCTATTGAGGTTGCTGAGCTTCCCTGCTGTCCGTCTCCTCGCCGAGCCGGTTCCGTATCATTTTCAGGATGATGAGCGATTCCCGCTCCCTCTCTTCGAGCGACCCCGTGATATAATCGATCGTTTCCTGGTACTGGGGGATGAAGATCTTTGAAAGGGCGTTACAGCGGCGCTGGGTTCTGCGAAGCTCGCGTGCCAGACGCACGACGGCGTTCACAAGTTCCGCGAGTTCGGCGAGTGACGGAAGGAGGTCGACGAAGCGGCTCATGGCGACGTCGGTGTTGGAGGACGTGCCGCCGATGCCAAAACGGACGCCCATCGGCTCCCCCTCAACGGATACTTTCGGTACCGCCATCCCCATAAGGCGGTCATCGGACAGCGACACCTCGTGGCGCATCGCCACGGCAAAAGCGGCCTGCTCGATGGCCTGGGCGCCGATCTCCAGCGTGGCCTCGCTGAGAGCGGTAAAGGCGTGGCCGACCGCTTGCGCCACCCTGCCCTCGGCCTCCTCGGCACGGTTCAGGCGGCTCATGAGCTCGAAGATCAGGATCTGCCGCTTCTGCTCCAAAAGGTCATAACCCTCCTGGGCAAACTCGAGCTGACGCTGAAGTCCGAGAAGATTAGATTTTGTCGGCGCTATGTTGAGTTTCGGCATTTTTGCCTCAGACCCTTTGCGAGACAGCGGACGATTGTTCCTGTGCCCCGGTTTTCGGCTTGCTGCGGTAATGTCTTCTGAGCAGTTCGTCACTCACGCGGTGCAGTTCCTCCCGAGGCAGGACGGACAGGGCGTCCCATCCCATCTCCAGCGTTGTCTCGATGGAACGGTTCTCGTATTCACCCTGGTTCAGGAAATTTCCCTCGAAGGCCTCGCCGAATTTCAGGTACTGCTTGTCCAACAGGCTCAGCTCCTCTTCGCCGATGACATCCGCCAATCCGCGCACCCTCTTGACATATGCGTAGCAAGCAAAAAGCTGGCTCGCCAGGATCGGGTGGTCTTCCCGGGTAAAGCCCTTGCCGACACCGTCCTTCATAAGGCGCGACAGACTCGGCAAACCCGCGATCGGCGGGTAGATGCCCCGCTGGAAGAGATCGCGGTCGAGGACGATCTGGCCCTCGGTGATGTAACCCGTCAGGTCGGGGACGGGATGACTGATATCATCGGCAGGCATCGTCAATATGGCCATTTGCGTGATGGAGCCCGGCGAGCCTTCGATGCGGCCGGCCCGCTCGTAAAGACTTGCCAGGTCGGAATAGAGATACCCGGGATATCCCTTGCGGCCGGGTATCTCGCCCCGCGCCGTTCCGACTTCGCGCAGACTCTCGCAATAGTTCGTCATGTCCGTGAGCAGGGTAAGAACGTGCTGGCCACAGTCGAAGGCGAGGTGCTCCGCCAGGGTCAGCGCGACCCGCGGCGTGAGCAGTCTCTCAACGCTTGGCGCATCGGCGAGGGAAAAGAACATGACAGCACGGGCCAGCGCCCCCGATTCCCGGAAGTTGCGGATGAAGAATTCCGCCACGTCATGTTTTATGCCCATGGCGGCGAAGACTATGGAGAATTCCACCTGTTCTTCGAGAAGGCGCGCCTGGCGGATAATCTGCGCTGAAACCCGATCGTGGGGCAGACCGTTGCCGGAGAAGACAGGCAGTTTTTGCCCTCGCACGAGCGCATTCATCCCGTCTATGGCGGAGAGTCCCGTCTGGATGAACTCACGGGGATAGCGCCTGGCAAAAGGGTTGATCGGCATACCGTTCACGTCGCGCCTGTCCGCGGAAAGCGGCGGCGGTCCCCCGTCGGCCGGGCGCCCCAGACCGTCGAATACCCGGCCGAGCATCTGCCGGGAGACGGGAAGGCGAAAACTTTCCCCGAGAAAACGTGCCCGAAGCGTCCGGGTCGCAAGGCCGGTCGTCCCCTCCAGGACCTGGACAACGGCCTGCTTGCCCGAGACATCAAGGACGCGGCCAAGTCGAGGATTGCCGGAAGGATCGATTATCTCCACTGTCTCGTCGTACCCCACGTCGCGAACCCTGTCGACAACAACCAGCGGCCCCTCGATACGGGAGGCGCCCACGTATTCAAGTCCCTTATCCTCGATATCCGCGAAGAGATCATTCATAACAGGAAGTCCCCTTTACGTGTTGTTTTTCCAATTCATGCGTCTCATCCCCGAGTCTTTTCGCGAGCTCCCCGACTTTGTAGAGTTCCTTGTTGCCGAAGGCGGCTTTGGCCCGCAGCACATCGGCCACGCAATCCATGCCCCGGATCTTCGCCAGGGGGACGCCGAGTTGGATCAGGTCACGTCCCCTGCGGTACAGGGAAAGGATCAGCCTCAGGAGGGCGACCTGCTTGTCGGGTGAGCAGTACATGTCATTCTCGTCAAAGGCACTCTGTGCGAGAAAGCCGTCCTTCAGTATCTCCGCGATGAAGAGGATCAAGCGCTGGCTGTCAGGCAGTACGTCGGGCCCGACGAGCTTGACGATCTGCTGGAGACGGTCCTCGCGCTGAAGGAGTGTCAGCGCCTCGGTCCTTAAGTCTTCCCAATCGGGCGACCCGGCCTCCCACCACCCTTTGACATCTTCGACATATTCGGAATAGGAGTGCAGCCAGTGGATGGAGGGATAATG
>DIFE01000052.1 GCA_002418985.1 Deltaproteobacteria bacterium UBA5756 | reverse complement strand
TGAAAGCTGCCTGATCGCGATACCCTATGACATAACCGTATTTGAGGGAATTGGATGCAAACCCACCCGGTTCTTTTCGATGGAAGATGCAGATGATCATCTCTTGATCGGTTTCGGGGTAAATGAAAAAAAGGCCGGACGGCAGGGTGGTCTCGTCTTCGTAATCTTCGTTTATGTCTGCCATAACCGGCAGGAGAGTTTCACTGTTCAGAGATACGCCTAAGGCAAAAAAGGGAATTTTGCCATTCTCCAGATATTCGTCGATCTTATACAAAAAACTCGTTCTTCGACTCTCGATACCGGCAATGAATTCAAACTCGGCTGGTGTTCTGTTCATTTGGCGCTGCAAAATATTGAGGAATTTCTCGTAAAGGTCCTCCAGGTTCAGTTCATCCATCTCCCGTCCTCCCATTTTTCACTATGAGTATCATGGCAGGATGCCACGGGTATGGCGTTCAATATTATTAATAATCGGAGGCAACGGTTCGTTGCCAAGTTTTCATTATGTACTTTACCGGAGGGGACTGCCATACATGTGGCAGTGAGCGGTTGTATGGTACTATGTGAGAGCAAAAAGGAGACCGTAAATGCCGAACAAGTTTGATGCAATGCTCACGATCCTGAACAGGATCCACGGCAACGAGAACGTCACCGTCAGGTCCCTCATGGACGACCTCGGCATGAAGGAAAGGACGGTACTCCGGTACATCAAGAGCCTGAAAGAGGCCGGGTTCCCGATTACCCATGATCGCGAACGGAGCAGGTACACCTTTGCCGAGGGGTTTACCCTGCGCAAACCGTCCATTTCCGCCGAAGAAACTCTCACGCTGGCCCTCGCGAAGAAGGTTCTCGGCACCTATGGCTCGGAGATCGGGGAGACCCTGGGGAAAATAGAAGAGAAGATATTCGATAAGCAGTCCGGGATCGATGACAGGATCGTCGCGTCGGCGCCGGCGTTGCCCGAGAAAGTCAGTTCGTATCTGGGGAAAATCCTTCAGGCTATCAGGGATTACCGGCGGCTGGAAATACACTACAGTTCCCTGTCGGAGGACGAGTTGACGAAACGGGTCATCGAGCCCTGCTATATATTCTTCCGTGACGGTTTCTTCAATGTGAGGGCGTATTGCCAACTGCGGAGAGAGTATCGGACATTCGCCGTTGACAGGATAGCTCTTCTCAAGCCTCTCGACGACTTTTTCCTACCGCACTCCATATCGGCAAACGAGGAGATGGGGGGCGCCTTCGGTTCCTTTATTGACGGAGAACCCACGGCTGTCACCCTCATCTTCGACGAAGAGGTTCGCGCCCAGATCGGCAGGAAGAAATGGCATCCCAGCCAGAAGCACAAGACGCTGCCTGACGGCAGGCTGGAAGTCTCTTTCGTCGTGAATGGCTTGGATGGATTGAAGGGCTGGATGTACCAGTGGATCCCCTATGTGGAAGCTGTCGTGCCGGAGGAACTAAAGGTCGTGCTGAAAGAGGACGCTGCACGTGTCATCATGAAAAACACGCCGGAGAGACCTTGATCAAGGGGGATAATCATGAATGAGAAAACTGGTTATGCGAACACATCACGAAATCCTGGAACGACGGCGGAAGAACATTTGAGGGAAGCAATAATAACCAACATCCGGAGGGTAGATGCCACAGCGAAATGTACATCTTAGTAAATCGAGGTTCGTTCAAGGCTTGCAGTGCCACAAAGCGCTTTATCTCCAGACCCACAGCCCGGAACTTGCTGATCCTGTGTCACCTTCGCAGGAGGTTCTTTTCCAGACTGGATTCGAAGTTGGTGAACTGGCCCACGGTCTCTTTCCCGGAGGCGTATTCATACCCTACGATCCCGACGACTACGACGGGCAGATAGCCCGGACGAGGGCCGAAATGGAGGAAGGTGCGGTGGTTCTGTATGAGGCCGCTTTCAGCTATGATGGTGTTTTCGTCAAGGTCGATATCTTGAGGCGAGGGCCGGATGGCTGGGAAATATACGAGGTCAAGAGCGCCGCGTCGTTGAAAGATTACCACGTCCCCGACCTGGCGGTGCAATACTACGTCCTCAAGGGGGCGGGCGTGGCACTCTCTGGTGCCTACCTGGCGCATATAAACAGTGGGTATGTGAGGAACGGCGACATCGAACCGGACAGATTATTCGCGATTGAGAATCTTACGGACACCGTAAAGAGCATGGATGACTTTGTCAAAGAGGAAATTCAGAAGATGCGGGATATGCTGAAAGGCGAGTTGCCCGCGATAAATATTGGTCCTTATTGCAGCAAACCATTTGGCTGCAATTTTTCCGGTCACTGCTGGCAGCATATACCCCAGGATTCAGTATTCGACCTGCGACAAAAAGGTGCGGACGTTTTCGAACTGTATAGAAAAGGGATCGTCTGTATGAAGGACATACCATTGGAGATCCTCAACTACAAACAGGGACAGCAGGTTGAATGCTTTATCGACAAGAAGGAATTCGTTGATACAGATTCACTGAAGGGTTTTCTTGGGTCGCTCTGGTACCCGCTCTACTTCCTGGATTTTGAGACCTACATGGTAACGATCCCCCTCTATGACGGCACATCACCGTACCAACAAGTTCCGTACCAGTACTCGTTACACTACCTGGAACAGGAAGACGCCGAACTGGGTCATTACGAATTCCTCGCCGAGCCCAATGTTGATCCCCGGAAGGAGGTAGCGGCGAACCTGTGCAGGCAAATCCCCGATAATGCGTGTATACTCGCGTTCAACGCGACTTTCGAGATTGGCCGACTCAGAGAATTAGCGGCGGCCTTCCCTCTTTACAAGGAAAAGCTTGAGGGGATCGTCGATAACATGATAGACCTCGCCATCCCCTTCAAGCAAAGACAGATATATCACTGGGAAATGTATGGTTCCTACTCCCAGAAAGTGGTTCTGCCGCTCCTGGTTCCCGAACTCCAATACGACGTAATGGAGGTAGCCGACGGAATGATGGCCATGGACGCCTATTTCGCGATGTGCGCGTCGAAGGACCCAAAGCAGATCGGGACGATCCGCTCAAATCTCCTGGAATACTGTGCTTTCGACACGCTGGGGATGGTCAGGATACTGGAACGTTTGAGGGCCATTGCTCAAGAGGGAAGAGGCACAAAAGGATAAAGGTAGAGAAATGGGAGAAAGCAGGGTTTTGCGTGGTCGTGTCCTCTTCTCAAAAACCGACGGCACAATCATCGTATACATGGACAAAGCATTGTTTTTTTGATCTTCACGAGGTAAAAGTGTCATGGAGAAAAGACTTGCACTACACAACAAACAGGAAGGCGATAGATAAACTTTTATGCTGAGTAAACATGGTTTCATTCACAGACACCGGACCACACAATAGGAGATTTGACCAGGACACCCTATGAACAACCAACATCCCAAGGATCCTCTTCACGGTATTACTTTGGAAAATATTCTCACAGAGCTTGTGGAATATTACGGATGGAATAAGCTGGGCAGAATTATCAATATACGATGCTTTAATAATGATCCGAGCATCAAGTCCAGCCTACAGTTTCTGAGGAGAACCCCATGGGCCAGGAATAAGGTCGAAGATTTGTATCTGAGATACAAAGAGAAAACATGACCAGGCTAGAGTCCCGCCTTCCCATCGCGTTGATCCCTTTATCTCCACGGCGATGCATTTCTTCCCTGAACCCGCATGTGTCCAAAATAATATAAAGGTCAACTTCTTTCCGGACAGTCACAAACTAACGCATCGTTCCCTATATTCTTCCCCCGTCATTCCAGCCCCTTCTTCCCC
>DIFE01000061.1 GCA_002418985.1 Deltaproteobacteria bacterium UBA5756 | reverse complement strand
TGCATCTATTGTTGGCCATCAGGCACTCCGGGATCTCCTAATGAGCAAAGCGACGCGATGTTCTTGGAGATGCGCGGGAGGAAAAGACAAATGCTATGAGAAAGGGTTTTGGTCATGAGAAGAGGCTGTAGGGGCGGTAGAGGAGGCGGGCGTGGAGCGGGATCGCGCGGAGGAGACGGTGGCAGCCGGCGCAGCGTTGGCGTACGCGGGACCCGCGTCGCCGGAAGGGTCGGATTCGTCTCTTCTGTCTTTGCCCTGCTTGGCAGGATAATCCCGGCAAGAATGACTGGCCGGCAGCCGGATGCCGGCAAACTCCGGGAAATCGATGATCCATGGGTAACCCGGTCTCCAATAGCAGGTCCAACGGCGTTACCGATCGCTGACAGATCCGGAAGTGGGCAAAGAATGAGCACCCATCGCCGGGCATCTATAGATGTCGAAAAATGCACGGTCTGCGGGCTATGCGCGAGGGTCTGCCCGGCCGGCGCCATCACTGTTGGCTCCGCGGCGGTGTCTGACACTCAAAGATGCACGGGCTGCGGACGGTGTGTCGCTGAATGCCCTCAAGGCGCCATAACGCTGGTCGAGATACCCTTGGCGGCAGCTGTCCAGACGAAGGGCCCGAGGTTTTGATTCCAGACCGCAAGATAGTCATCAATTGCAGCAATAAGGTTATCTTCAGCGGGTTTAATCCCCGACACAATTCTCTCCATCCCTACCCTTATATCTGCTAAAATAACGCCATAGTCATACTGTGTCCTATGGTGCGGGCGCTTGCCGGACAAAAATGGTGTTCAGGGTGGCGCCGATTAACACCCCGGAGAGTAATGTTTGAAAAACGCGGGTAAACTCAGGTTCACATTGTATTGGACCCTCATCGGGGTCGTTTACGTCGCTGCCGTCGCTTACATGTCCCTGGTACCTGATCCACCCTCTGATGTTCTGCCTTTTCCGGAGAGTGACAAGGTCGTGCATTTGTCTGTCTATACATTCCTGATGCTCTGGTTCGGCCAGATATACCATGAACGCCCCGTCGCGCTTCTTATTGCATCGGGTCTTGTCGCTCTGGGTATATTGCTCGAGATCCTTCAGGGTGTGAGCGGCTGCCGGACGTTCGGATACATGGACATAACGGCAAACACTCTCGGGGTTATCTTCGGGTTCTCCATCGCTCGAACCAGGTTCGGAGGCCTTCTCTACGGTCTTGAGATGTTCCTGGTCCGATCCCGGGATTGCCGGACCAACTCAAAATCGGAGCCGGGGCCATGGTAAAAAAATATACTTTGGAATTCATTGTTTTTATTTGCGGTGCTATTGTCATGATCTATGAATTGGTCGGGTCGCGATTGATCGCGCCCTATGCGGGCACCTCGATATATGTATGGACCAGTTTGATCGGAGTAATTCTTGGCAGCCTCAGTCTGGGTTATTACCTGGGAGGGAAACTGGCCGATAGAAAGGCCGAATGGCACTTTTTTTCGACTATTATTTTCTCTGCCGCAGTTTTTATAGGGTCCACCGTTTTTCTGAAGAACGTCATTCTGGATTTTGTTCAGCTGTTGAATGTACGTTCCGAATATACGGCTCTCATCGCTTCGTTATTCCTGTTTGCTCCCGCCAGCGTTGCCCTGGGGATGATATCGCCCTATTCGGTCAAACTGAAGATGAAGAACCTGGAAAGCTCGGCGTCTACGGTTGGAAACCTCTATGCCATCTCGACCGTCGGCAGTATTGTCGGAACTTTCGCGGCGGGTTTCTTTATCATTCCCTTTTTCGGAACGACCAGGATCCTGCTGTTTATGTCAATCAGCTTAATAGCCATGTCGGTGCTGGCATCCTGGAAAATATTCCTTAAAACGAGACTTGTGGTTATTGCATGCGTTTCATGCATTGTCCTCTTCCAGGGGTCTATTTTCGGAAAGAAAGGGGTCATCGACATTGATACACCTTACAATAAGGTCTGGATCGAATATGGCCATGACGAAAAAAGCAAAAAGGCTATGATCACCTTGCGTACAGACCCATTTGCCAATCAATCGGCCATGTTCCTTGATGGTGACGATCTGGTGTTTACGTACGCGAAATACTTCCGCCTGGTGCAGCATTTTCACCCTCATATAAAGAAAGCCCTGATGATCGGAGGCTGCGGCTATTCATACCCGAAGTATTTTATAGACAAATTTCCCGAATCGACCATGGATGTAGTGGAGATCGATCCCGGAATGACAGAGATCGCCCGGAAATATTTCAGGCTTCAAGAGAACGACCGATTACGGATATTTCATGAGGACGCAAGGACATTCCTGAACAAGAACAAAGATAAATATGATGTCATTTACGGCGACGCGTTCAATTCTTTTATTTCGGTCCCCTACCAGCTGGCGACACGCGAAGCCATCGATAAGATGTACAATGCCCTCAATGACGACGGGCTGGTAATACAGAATATTATTTCAGGGATCAATGGGGAAAAAGGAGAATTTTTGAGGGCCGAAATTGCCACGTACAGGCAATATTTTCCGCAGGTGTATATCTTCAAGATCAGCGACAAAGACAGCCATGAATCGCAGAACGTTATCCTGGTCGCCCTCAAGAATGACAAAACGCAGTCCTTCACCTCCCCGGATAAAGAGCTCAATAAATATCTACAATCATTATGGAGGGAAAATATTGAAATGGATATGCCGGTCATAACCGACGATCACGCGCCGGTTGAATATTATAAGTTCCGGAGTCTCTAAGAAAAAACTGGTCGTTTCTACTTGCCATCGGGGCCATGATCATCCGAGAATAGGGAAAGCCATATGACCAAAATCGGGAGGCAAGGGATGAAGAAGCGAAGCGTGATAATTGTGATAGGAGTGACGGCAGCCATTCTGTTCGCGGCAACGGCGGCGCTATCGGCGGACAAAGCGGCCGGCAATCTGTCGAACATGTTCTATGAAAAATGGGCCGGCTACGAGATCAGATATCCCTCCGGCTGGGTCATGGAAAAGCCCGACAAGGTAACCGTGCTTTTTGCGGGACCTAGGGGCACCGACGATTATTACACGACGGTGACGATACAGAACGTTGCTTCGGCGAAGTTCGGGGGTAAGCATCAAAACGTACAGTCTTTGATCTCCGATCTCAAGGCACAGTTCACAAATAGCGATCCCGGGACGAAGTTCTTCAATGAGAAAACGTTTGCCTTCACGTCTGAGAAAGGAACGCCTGTAAACGCCATCACGTTCGGGGCTACCTACACGCTGCAGGGAGAGAAACTTCAGCAGTGGGCCATCATCATCCCCCGCGCCTCGGACCTCGTATACCATGTCTTCTTCTACACATCCCCCGCCAGACTGTACGAGAGAAACATAAAAACCGCCTACGACATGCTCGGTACTCTCAAGCTGCTCGAAGGGAGCAAATAGGAGGCAGCTTAAGCCGTTCAGGCTGCCTTCACCTTTTTTCTCTTGCATCTTCGGGTCGATTCGTGGAAAATGACTCTACGCAACTACAATTTTAGGTGGAGACAAAAGAGAGGAGGAATCTCAATGAAAAGATACGTCTTGTTCCTGATGTGCGTGGTTATGTTCGGTTTGTGCGCTTGCGAGTCTCTCGCGCCCGTTCGATCGCCTGCTCAAAGTGCGCCGCCAGTCCCGGCTTACACCTGCGATAAGAAGGACGTTGTGCCTGTGAGAACAAAGGCGCAGTACAGCGATGATTACGGGACAATGATGACCAGCGACGCCGCGGCGCTGAGTACCCCTGCGAAGAATTACCGATGGGGCATAAAGAACTCGTCGACCCTGTCCATGGCCTACTTCACCTTCTACGTGAGACCCGAGGGCAGGTACAGGTATTTCAAGACAACGATATACATAGACAGAGGCGTGAAAGCTCCCATGACGTTCTTTGTCCGCAACAACGACAGGAAGGGGGATGTCCTGAAAAGCGTGACAGTCTACCCGGGCCAGACGGTGGACGTCGATGTCGAGATAAGGGGAATAAAGAGGCTGAACATCTGGTCGGAGCTAAGGATCAACCACGACAAGGCCGAAAAGATCATCTTCGGCGAACCGGAGTTTTACAACTGCAAGTAGAGGCCTGTCTCGGGACTCAAGCCCGCTAGGGGCCCGGAGAGATGCTTGAAAGAATTGCGGTCTGATCCTGGAGATTACCGGGATTAGACCGCTTTTGCATTGTACCCCTGAGATTACGGCGTATACAGGCGAGAGGCATCGAAAATGCCCTTTATGATGAACTGAACAGCTATTGATAAGAGCATGAGACCCATTATCCTCCTCGCCACCCGCGTGCCGGTTTTTCCGAGGAAGGTAAGTATATGCTTGGAATTTACGAGTATTATGTATGAGATCACAAAGACCAGAATTATCGTGCCCAGCAGGATCATCTTGTTCAGGACGTTGCCCGCCGTGTTGAAGAGCACTATGCCCGTGGTCAATGCGCCGGGACCGGTCAGAAGAGGGATGGCAAGGGGAATAACCGTTATCTCATCCATTTCCGAACTGGTCTGCTCTTCATCCCGGGAAGACTGGGTTCTCGTCTTGAGTCCCAGCAGCATCTCGATTGAAATGATCATCAGCAGAATACCGCCGGCAATCGTAAAGGCGAACATATCGATGCCCAGGAGGCGAAAGAACAGGTTGCCCGTCACGGTCACAATGAGCAAGGTAGGCGCGGCTATGATTGTCGCCTTTTTCATCATGGCCGCCTTCTCCTCCGGCCCGAATCTCTCCAGGAGCGTGACGAACAGGGGAACATTCCCTATTGCATTCACGATCACAAACAGCGATATGAATGACTGAATGAAAAAGGTGATACTCTTCGATTTCAACAGGACGTCGATAAAATCCATTACGAATACCTTTCCGCACTAGGGTCGCCGGCCCCTGATTCGATAGGCATGCCTGTCAGTGCCGTTAACCCCGTCCGATTGTGATCAGGCCACTCCCCGGTCCTATTATCACAATGATACTCCACTGAAATGCTTTTGGCAACGCCCGCCGCTGTCTCACGAGGCTATGCATTCCCAAACTCGATAGTGCTTGTACCTGCCGCAACGACATGGTGTTGTCACCCGCGGCTGGTATTATTATCCATGTCCACAAAGAAGGAGGATTCTATGCAGATGATACTCAAGACAGTGGGTCCGCGGGTGAACGATCTTTATGGGAAGTGGGCCCGGCAATACCACGCCGATTGCTGCGTGGCCAAGCCTTTCACAAACGTTTACGGCAACAAAACATTCCTGGAGGACCAGCTGGAATTCATCCGCATGTACCTCGGGTTCCTCCTTATGGACGGATCCGGACGGAAACAGACCGTGGAGCGGGTCGAACGGTTCCTGTCGCTCCAAACGACTGTGCCGGAAGCACACATGATCGAGATTCACTTCGTAGGCGGGGCTCCCATAGAGGCGATCGTATGCGTAGAAGACCTCAATGACGTCGATATCGCCGACGTCCACGGCCTTGTCGATTTTGACACCATGTACGTCTACAAGGCCGAGAGAAAGAGGTGGACCCAAAAGAGCGCGGGCGCCTTCATTGAAGATCTTCGTAGCGACCTGGAGTTCGACGGATGTAAGGTCGATCTCCAGTACAGCTTCCAGCGCAACCAGCTCATCATCGACTGCGGGATAGAATAGGCCACGCAGACCACAATAATGAGAATTCCGCCTTTGTCCGCACTATGGTGTTGGACTAAACGTTCCGCTGTGATAGAAATGTATGTATAGATGGAGCTGTTACGCCAACAACTGAGAAATCGAGGCAAAAGATGGGCCGCATAGAACGGGCACGTGGCCTTGTACAGGCCAGTAAAGGGGTAACTGTGAAAACATCGTTGCTGCTGGTCCTCATCATCACGCTTGCCGGGTGCTCTATCCTGCCGGGAAAACCCAAAGATACCGCCTTTCTCACAAAACATGTATCCACAAGCCTGCCCGTGACCCAGACATACGCGAATCTGAGGCAGGGCTTCAGGTATTGCGACTTCGCAAATATCGGCGTCCCGGACTGCAAGCCCCCCGAAAAGGACGGAACGGTCTCTTGTAACGTTTACACCGGGGATACCGCAGGGAAAGCAAACCGGTTTTTGGGAACGATACAGCTTTCGCCTGCATCACCGGGGACCAAGGCGGTCTTGCGGGTGCAATCCCATGTTGAGAACAACGAAAATATCCTGACGGCGTGGGAAATACTCATGTCCGGCAAGGCAAGAGAAGCCTGCCCTTAAGCCGTGCAGACCGAGCGCCGGCAGGGAATATTCGCATTCCTGTTCACCCTGTATGGGTCATGACAGCGGACATACGTCTTGATCTGTGCAAAGAAAAACCCCCATCTGCTCGAACCATTCACAGAGGACCGCAGTCAACTACACCGAAAGAGGAAGGAAAAGGGAGTCTTGAAGATATACCTTATCTTTCTCGCCATATCGAAATGCATCTCCCGATAATACATGCCCGCGTTGTGTAAGAAGGGTGAGGCATAAGAGTATGGTTGAACTTGGATGCGGGTTATGTCACAATGAGTGACCCCATATATGCAAGTGAGACAAGAAAAAACCCGATCCGTCCGGTCTGTGGCGACAGAGGCCGCGCAACGGATGTTTTATCTCGACAACCTGAGGCTCTCCTTCACATTCCTCGTGATTCTCCACCATGTCTGCCTCACCTACGCAGCCGACCACGGCTGGTACTTTTACCAGTATCTTCATGATCCTTTCACCAATCTCGTTCTCAACGTCCTCATGAGTGTGGGCAGAACCTGGGTTCTGGCGTGTTTCTTTCTCATCTCGGGGTATTTCACGCCCGGCTCCCTCGACCGGAAAGGCACGCGGTCTTTCATCAAGGACCGTTTCATTCGCATCGGCGTACCGCTCGCCATATTCGCGCTCCTTATCCGCCCCACCATGGTGTACCTCCTGAAATGGGACACTCTTTCGCCACAATACTCGTATCTCGAAAACATCCTATTCATGAAGAACGCGGCGCCCGGTCCCGCATGGTTCCTCGAGGTGCTTCTCGTCTTCTCCCTCGCCTACGCATTGTGGAGGGTCATTACCGGTTCCGGCCGGCGGAAAGAGCGCGAAGGCCTGCCCTTTCCTGGCAACGGCGCGATCGTCATCTGCATCATCGTCCTCGCCGCCTTCACATTCGTCGTGCGCCTCTACCTCCCGCCGGAAAAGCAGATCTTTCACCTGCGTCTCGGGAACTACGCGGAGTACGTGGCCTTCTTCTTCGCCGGGATCCTGGCGTACCGGAACCAATGGCTCGTCAAGCTTACGGACGCCGCCGGCAGGCAATGGACTGTCATCACCGCCGCGGCCGTTTGCATCTATATCTTTTTTATCGTTCAGGGCTGGAGCGCCGGCGTAAGCCTCTCCTTCCTGACGGGCGGCTTCTCCTTGAAAACCATCGCTGCGACATGCGTGGGCACCTTCATCGCGGCGGGCAGTTCCATCAGTCTCGTCTATCTCTTCAGGACATACCTCAACACCCAGCCGGGCCCGGTAGGGCCAATGACTCAGGATGCGTACGCGGTCTTCATCTTCCACTCTCCCGTAATTGTCACCGTCACCTGCTTCATGCAGGACAAGATCCTCGCCCATCCTTTCATAAAGTTCACGTCAGTCTTCATCGTGGGAACAACCCTGTGTTTCCTCATCAGCCATTATTTCATCAGAAAACTCCCCTACGCAAAGAGAGTGCTCTGAGCACTGAGTTCACATTTTCCAAATAAGCTATGGCGGCCCTGCTCCTTTCCGATCTGCCGGCACCGCATCACCCGGCAAGTATCTTTCTCAGGCTGACGGACTCAATATTGGCTGTCTGCCGCGGGACGAGCGTGAGATAGTCTCTTCTATCTTGCCTCGCGCTGTTTCGCCCTGTATACTGTGTCAAACCGAAATATAATGGCGGAAGGCAAACAGATGCGCGATGGGATTTTGGCTGGCGAGGCGGGGTCGGATTGAGCCGGGATGTGTCCATTGATTATTTGCGCAGTCTGGTGACGGTATCGGTGGTTGCCCATCATGCCGCGTTGGCCTACACCACGTTCAGTACTTTTGACGCGGAGCATTACAGGGAATCACCCATGCCGGTCGTCGATGCGGTACGGTTTCTCCCCCTCGATATCCTTGTGAGCTGGAACGATCTCTTTTTCATGGCCCTCATGTTCTTTGTCTCCGGGCTCTTCGTGGCTCCCTCCATCGCGCGCAAAGGCGAAGGCCGCTTCCTTGCGGACCGGGCTAAGCGTCTCGGTGTGCCCTTTGCGGTCTTCTCCGTTGTGCTGAGCCCGATAGCGTTCTACCCGTCGTGGCTGCTCAGCACATCTGCCGGCCGCGGAGATTATCTGGCCAGCTTCTTCGCCGGTGGGACATGGAATCCGGGGCCGTTGTGGTTCCTCTGGGTATTGCTTGCCTTCTGTGTCATCGTCGCCGCCGCGTTCCGTTTTCTGCCCGTCGTCATGAAGGGGTTCTCCTGGACCGCCGGATCGACCGGCGCTCTTGTGACCGTTTTCTCTCTGGCGACCCTGGCAACAACCGTTCCCCTGTCTTTTGCCGGTTTGCCGGACGTGGCCCTCCTCGCGGGACCGCTGGGCCTGCCTCACCCGTCGAGGGCCGTGCTCTATTTTGTCTGGTTTCTAATGGGTTTGGCGCTTGGAGCCGGGGATATGAAGCGCTCTCTCTCCCGGGAGAACCTGAAGCTGTGGCCCCTCTGGCTTGCCGTCGGAGCGCTGGGCTATTTGGCGAACGCCTTGAGCCCGGCGTTTTTCCCCGGAATATCGGCGGCCATGACGAAGATCGTTCTCAACGCCAGCTTCTCTTTCTCCTGTGCCTTCACGATCCTTGCCGCCCTCGGCATAGCCCGCAAATTCTTCGCGACCAGTATTTCCGCAGGCGACAGTCTTTCGGACAATGCCTACGGCATCTATATCTTCCATTACATGTTCGTCCTCTGGGCGCAATTCCTTCTCCTGAACCAACCGATCACCGCGGGCGTGAAGTTTCTCATCGGTCTCGCCTTCGCCCTTGCGGCAAGCTGGACCCTGACAGCCGGGCTGCGGAAGACTCAACTTCGCAAAATACTGTAGGAACGTGCTTACCCGGATCGCGTGCGTCGCCCCGCGTCCCTCACCTTCGCCTTAAGCTCAACGTTCCTTTTTATACCAACCTTCCTGTGGCAGTGAATCGAAGCATACCGGTTTCGGGTTCATCCATTTGCCTTCCGGCGTAATTTCCCATTTTGTATAATAATCCAACGGGGAGGCTGTTTTGTCTATGCGATAGCCATCAGGATGAAAACCTGTCTGAATAGCCGAAGCTTTGAACCTGTTATCCATCATCTTTTGCTCCTTGCTGATAAAATCAAAGTCTGGCCATATGCCTGAATTCGTGTGTATATCATATACCCGCCGCCTTTTTTACTGCGGTCTTTCTGAAAACGTGCGTATCGTCTCTTTTACGCTGCCCTTGCGCTCATAATACTTGATCCCACGCGCCTTTGACCGGCTTTGCATCTTATAGCCAAACTCTCCCGCGATCATGGTTCTACAGGATTCTTTCAGAACAAGGTCCACCACCCCCGAACTGGAATCACGGTCGCTGCCGCTGAAGGGATTCTTGACAGCCCTCAGGAAAGTGCCGTCTTTTTCGAATATGAGATAGTAGGGGGCTCTCGCGGCGACCGGGCTTATATCCGAGCTGACATTGTCTGCGAGCGCCGCAACGGCGATCCTGTCGGCTGGTGCCCCGCTATCGGTGTTTGGGCCTGACGCAGCTGACGGGTGTTGCTGAAGGTGCAGAAGTAAGGCGCCAAGAAACAACAACAAGCAAAGGGTTCTTAACATTTTTGTCATGATATCCTCTTTCCTCTGGATCTTTCGCTTAAGCTTTACGATCTCTTCCTCCATTTCCTGTCGTGTACCAACCCTGAAAAAAGTGTTCCAAACCCTGGCATGGTCAACCTCCTTTGCGTATACCATTATACACCATGCTCGTTAAGGGAAAGGACCCACATCTGTCCAAGATAATATAAAGGTCAACCTCTTTCCGGACAGTCACAAACTAACGCATAGCCCCCTATATTCTTCCCCCGTCATTCCACCACTACCTTCCTCCGTCATTCCAACATCTTCCTCCGTCATTCCGGCCCCTTCTTCCTCCGTCATTCCGG
>DIFE01000008.1:19847-37762 GCA_002418985.1 Deltaproteobacteria bacterium UBA5756 | reverse complement strand
AGGTAGGGGACGTTCGTTAATAAGTAAATAACTCAATCCCCCGGCCCCTTTGGCGTCATTCTCTGAAAACCCTGGAGGTATTCTAAAGCTATCAATTGCGAGGCTCCTTTGCTGCCGTGCCGGCCGATTGAGAGCATTAATAAGTGCTATTCAGCTTCTGCCAGATTTGAGCGAGCAATGCGTATTCCGATCCAACCCGGCCACCGATTATGATTTAACCCGGCCACCCAATATGATCCAAGCCGGCCACCCGGGTGAACTTTGGGGACGCCCTTCGGATTTTCACATTCTCTCTTCTACCGGGTCTGAACGAGCAACGATGATTGTCGATGTGTTAGGAAGATGTTATCCCTCTCTCCCGAGGATGTCAATAACGGCCGCGCCTCTTTTCGGATCTTCGGATTCAATGTCTGCACGATGTTCCTGGTTTGATAGGCCCCCCCTCTCTTTCCTGTTCATGTCTCTCACAGATATGATCCGCAACTTGCCCCTGCGTACCGTGAAGACCAGAAACCGGCGAAGGTCGTGGGACGGAGCCCCTTCTGCTACTTCGCGGTCAGTGAACTCGGCGCGAGCCAGTCAGAACTTTCACACCATCTCGGTCTCTCCGCCGCCGCGGTGAGCATGGCTGTCAAACGCGGCCGGAAACTGGCCCCGGAAGGAGGATACAGCTTCCCGTTGCACACTTTCCTTCGCGTCTTTCTGCAGTGTTTTGCACAGGGCAAGGACATTGCAGAGAGGAGGGGGCTGAAGCTCACACGAAGAACTGCCTGTTCTCCGGGGAACGTTCCCCGTCGTTCCCTTTAGAGGTATTTCCTCCACCCGGGTTCCTCCATCATGGGCTGGAAAAACATGATGTAAGGCCCCTTGATCAGGTGCGCCATCACCCCCTGGTCGTGGATCTTGCGGATCTCGTGGTTGACCAGAACCTTCGCGAAGCCCAATTGTGCCATTTCGGGGCTTTCCCACTCGCTGTGAATGAGGTACTCAGGTGGATTGGGCGCCGCGTCGGGGGTCTCAAATGCCGGTTTCGGGTTCTCGGGAGGCACTGCCCCAAGGGTCTGGAGGGCCTCACTCATGGATTGAGGGTCAAGCATGAAGCTGCCGATGGCGCACACACCGATCTGCCTCATGATCATGTACCCGAGGAAACCCGCTGAATCGGAGATGGCCTCCATCGTCTCGATCGCACCGGTCTCGAAATCCTTCTCCCTGCCCGGCTTGACGGTATGCTCGGCGAGGGCCACGCAACGCATGGGTGTGGCAAATCTTACGATGTCTTTCTGTTGCTGAATATCTTTTGCAAGGTCTGCTATCTGGCCCATGGATCGAACGGGAGGCATCTTGGCCTGGACGATGCTGTAGACCGGTTCCCACGGTCCCTCAACAACCATGGAAAGACAGTGGCCACAAAGCTCGAAGATCCTGTCGAACTGCTTCACATGAAAATCGTCGTGATCCCGCCAATTCTTCCACATAGTGTACTGGTAATTTCTGATGGGGTTCAAAGTCTGCTGCATATCGACCGCACCACCTCCAAAACGGCCGGCCAGGGGGAGTATACCTGTCTGAACGTTTGCCTGGAATCCCAGGAATCCGGGATGGGAAGCAGTAGTGATACACACTCTTGGACCCACCTGATGCATCTGACGGAAACTGTCCTCGGAGTTCACCACCTTGGACATATTGACTGCCACATGAATCGAGTCTGCTTTGTCCTTCGAGACCATAGCCGTTACCTCCTCCTTCGCGTAACCATGCCTGCCAAACATTCATTTCTTCCCATTACTGACGTCCTGATTTGTCTACCAGAGTTGCTAATTGCCGCAGCGGGAAACGGAACCGGTGGTTGCCATTCCGCTTCACTACCTCCAATACCTTCATCGGTCGAAGCCGTGGATCCGCGCCGGAAACCCGGTGTATTGTTCGATTATACAGTCGACAAGCAGTTATGTATGTCGCACAAAGCACCATTCTTACGTGGTCATTTTGATACATCAGGTGTCGCCCTTTCTATCACAGGTGTATGGTGAGAAATCCTATGAGAAACCGTTCTCATCAATCTCGCCTCTCACACCGCAATACACTACAGTGATGGCGTTGCCAGGGGATCACAGGACCCGGAGAATTTCCTCTATGTCGGGCAACTCCTTGATTGGATAAACCTTGACGAATATAACATGGTGACTGTCATCGAGAACAATGTTCGCCCGCTCTGAAAAGCCATTCGTTTCTCTGAATATACCGTACTCCTGTGCCACCATACCATGGGGCCAGAAATCGGAAAGCAGTATTGTGTCCTTGATGCCAAGTTCTTTAGCCCAGGCGTTTTTACAGGGAACGCTGTCGATGCTTATACCCAGGGCAACAGCGTTGTGAGGGTATCGAATGTTTTCTTATGTGCTTCCAATGCCTTCATCTGTTCAGCACATACACTTGTCCACGCGAGAGGATGAAACGAGAGGAGTACTTTCTTTCCCCGGAAATCGGACAATTGAACCTTTTGATCGTGTTGGTCCTGGAGAGTAAACTCCCTGGCTTCATCACCTTTCTTTATTACTGTTGGCATCGCGACCTCCTTCTATACATTTCCCATACGGTAAGCACTGACGGCAGATTCAGCAAGTTATTCAGTCCGCGAGGGCTTCCTCCGGGGTTTCTCCATCGGCCATGCAGCCGGGAAGATCGGGAAGGGTTTGTCGATAAAATCGACAAAGTGTTTAATGCAGATCCTGTCAGCGTCCCCAAAATGGTAGGTACCCTAACCACCTGTACTTCAAGAGAGTCTAATGGAAGCCCCTTGCGAGGAAACCTGAGGTGTCATATTAAAATATGTATCGTGACGAGATTACTCATGTTTGTTTCGAAGCAGCATCTGGAATGAAAAGGTACTCAAGAGGAGTCCCCGATACGATGTCACGCATGAGAGCCACGGCAATTGCAAGCTTGATCATCATCATCCTGCTTACCCATCACGTTCTTCGGGCAGCAAGTGTCACATACGACCTTACGATTGACCAGCGGCAGGTCAATTTCACCGGTAAATCAGTCCAGAGCATGACAATCAATGGAGGAATCCCTGGCCCCACTTTACGGTTCAAAGAAGGAGATATCGCCCGTATTCATGTTCATAACAACATGAATGTGACAACGTCTATCCACTGGCATGGCGTGCTTGTGCCTCCCGGCATGGATGGCGTTCCGTACCTCAGCTTTCCGCCCATCGAATCCGGTACCGCCTTTACGTATGAATTTCCCCTCCGCCAGAGCGGGACCTACTGGTATCATTCCCACACCGGCATGCAGCAGCAAAGCGGTGTTTACGGCGCCATCGTTATTGAGCCTCTCCAGAATGGCCCGAAGCCGGATCATGACTATGTTGTCGTGCTGTCCGACTGGACCGACGAGAATCCGCACGAGGTCAGTCGAACACTCAAACGCGGCAGTGAGTGGTATGCCCTTAAAAAGGGAAGTGCTCAGAGCATTTTTGGTGCCGCCCACCTCGGCATGCTCGGCGATTATTTCGCGCGAGAACTCCAGCGCATGCCGGCCATGGATATTGCGGACGTAGCCTATGACCGCTTCCTCGCTAACGGCAGGCCTGAGATGATACTCCCTGCGGAGCCAGATGAAACCGTGCGGCTGCGCATTATTGATGGTTCTTCAACCACCTATTTCCACCTTGAATTTGCCGGTGGCCCTATGACCGTCATCTCCGCGGATGGCCAGGATGTGGAGCCGATCAAGGAAACACGTCTTCTCGTTGGTGCTGCCGAGACCTATGATGTGCTCGTTCAAATCCCCTCCGCCGGCATGTATGAATTCCGGGCCACGGCCCACGACGGCTCGGGTTATGCATCGGTATGGATAGGCTCCGGCGAACGTAACCCGGCCCCCGATTTGCCGGGGCCGAACCTTTATCACACCATGGGTCATCACGGCCTGGGACAAATCTTGTCCCTCACCCCGGCCGGCACTATGGGCATGCCCGATGGCGATGTCGAAGCCGGCAAGTTCGACCAACCCGGAATGATGAGCATGAACGGCATGGAAGGCATGCATAACGGCACAGATCATTCCAAAATGGAAATGGGCGGCATGGACCACAGCACCCACTCCATGCCGGTCCTACCACAGGTCTCGCGGATCGACAAAGAATATGGTGCCTGTGTCGGCCTCCTCGAGGCTGACGTCTGCGCATCCAAAAGCCTGGCAGTTGATGGTATGGACCCGAGTCGCCCATGGACGCCATATGCCAGACTGCGGTCGGTTTCGCATACTGCCTTTTCAAAGGATAAACCCATCCGCGAAATCCGCTTGACCCTTGATGGAGATATGGAGCGCTATGTGTGGTTTCTCAATAACAAGCGGCTTTCGGAAAGCGACTCTATCCGCATTCGCGAAGGCGAGGTCGTACGCTTTATCATGATCAACCGCACCATGATGCACCATCCTATGCATCTGCACGGCCATTTTTTCCGTGTGATCAACGATCAGGGCGACCACGCCCCGCTCAAACATACCGTCGACGTCGCCCCCATGTCCACCACGGTCATCGAATTCGACGCTAACGAGTTCGGCGATTGGTTTTTTCACTGTCACCTGCTCTACCACATGGAGGCCGGCATGGCCGGCGTCGTGCATTATGAGGGTTTTACCCTTAGCCCCCAGCTTGCCGCCATCCGGTCTCAACTCTATAAGGATCTATGGTATTTTTGGGGCCAGGCCGATATTCTCAGCAGCATGACCAGAGGCCTTCTGACACTTTCGAACACCCGCAATATCCTGACTGCCGAGTGGGAAGCGGGATGGCACAATGTGGATGACACCAGTGTGGAAATCGTTTTCACGTGGGACCGCTACATCAATCGCTTTTTCAGTGTATTTGCCGGCGCCGATGTTTTGAGTGAGAGGAACGAATCAGGCATAACCCGAGGGATACTGGGACTTCGTTATCTTCTCCCGCTCAATCTGGAGTCTCGTGCGTGGTTTGATACCGACGGAGGTGCCAGGTTCAACCTGGGCAGATCTTTTGAATTAACACCGCGTTTTGGCTTATTTGGGGAGGTCGAATACGATACCCATGACAGGTGGGAAGGAGTTGCCGGTCTATCCTACACAATCAACAAGATTTTCTCTCTCGTCGGTCAATGGCACTCCGATTATGGTTTCGGTGGCGGCTTGCAGATTCGGTTTTGAGAGAAGGCATCTCGCCTGAGAAGGTCATTTACTTTTAACGAATGCCCCTCAGCTGGCCGTAGGAAAAAAAGATGACACCCTCGAGCACGGAATAGTTACAGAATAATTGTCGGTTCCGCGACAGATATCAGGGAGTATCTGCCGTATCATTAATCGGGTAAGAAAGGAGCAGGATCACATGTTGTGGACGATCGCCGTAATACTGATAATTCTGTGGCTGCTGGGGTTGGTGACCAGTTACACGATGGGGGGACTCATTCACATTGTGCTGGTGATTGCCGTTATTGTTTTCGTAGTTGGTTTTATCCGGAGGCGGTGAGTGTGGTTTAAAAGCGCGGTTTGGAGGTTCAAATGACCAGGACAGGAGACATATCCGCGAAAAACCACCCCGGCATGGGGGCTATCCCCCATGCGGAGGGTGTAACGTTCCGGGCATGGGCGCCCCATGCTGAAAAGGCGTACGTGACGGGAACCTTCAATGACTGGAGCAAGACCTCATTACCACTTGTCCAGGAGGAGAATGGTTACTGGTCGGCGGAGGTATCAGAGGCAAAAATAGGAGATGAATACAGATACTTGATTCACGGTCCCAAGGGCCCCGTCTCCCGCATCGACCCATATGCGAGAATGGTGACGAATGCAACCGGCAATGGCATTATCTATGATCCTAAAGCTTTTGATTGGGGTGATAGCAAATTTCAAATTGCCTCGTGGAATGAACTCGTCATTTACGAGATGCACGTCGGTACCTTTCACGTCAAGGAAAAGGGGCATCCGGGTACACTGGAGAGTGCCATTGAAAAACTGCCCTATCTTCAGCGCCTCGGCATCAATGCCGTGGAAGTGATGCCGGTCATGGAGTTTTCAGGGGACTTTTCCTGGGGCTACAATCCGTCTCATCCCTTTGCAGTTGCAAGCATTTACGGTGGGCCCGATGCTTTCAAGCGGTTTGTGAAGCTGGCCCACGAGCATGGTATTGCCGTTGTGGTAGATGTCGTTTACAATCACTTTGGCCCCTCTGATCTCGATCTGTGGCAGTTCGACGGTTGGAGCGACAACGAGAAAGGGGGAATCTACTTTTACGAGGACCGCCGGTCTCAAACGCCCTGGGGGGAGACACGCCCCGACTATGGCAGGGGCGAGGTTCGCCAGTATCTGCGGGACAACGCACTGATGTGGCTCGAGGAGTACCACGCGGACGGGCTACGCTGGGACGCCGTAACATACATCAAGAATATTGAGGGCAATGATACGAACCCAGCTAATGACATTCCCGAAGGCTGGTCTTTGATGCAATGGATCAATGAGGAAATCCAAAAGCGTTTTCCCGGCAAGATCAGCATCGCTGAAGATTTGAAGAACAACGTGTGGGTCAACAAGGACAAGGGGGCAGGCGGCGCAGGCTTCAGCGCGCAGTGGGACAGCGAATTTGTTCACCCTGTTCGTCAGGCCGTCATCTCCCGGGAAGACAGACTGCGCGATCTGGGGGCGGTTTGTAGAGCGATCGAGCATCGCTACGAGACAGACGCCTTTGAGCGGGTCATCTATACCGAGTCGCACGATGAGGTTGCCAATGGCCGGGCCCGGGTCCCGGAGGAAATCTGGCCAGGAAGAGTGGACAGCTGGTTTTCAAAGAAGCGCTCCACTTTGGCCGGTGCACTTGTTCTCGCTGCGCCAGGCATCCCGATGATCTTTCAAGGGCAGGAGCTTCTGGAAGATCGCTGGTTTCAGGATAAAGACCCCATCGATTGGTCTAAAGTTGAAGAAGAGAGTGGTATTCTGAGGATGTATCGGGACCTTATTGCCCTCCGGCGCAATCTGTCGGGAAAGACGCGGGGGTTGTGCGGTCAAAACCTCCTTATCTATCATGTTGACGATGGGGCCAAGCTCATCGCCCTTCACCGCTGGGACAAAGAAGGCCCGGGCGATAGCGTCGTCGTGGTGGTTAACATGACGAATGAAAACCGTGATCGCTATGTGATCGGTTTTCCCCGTGCCGGATTGTGGAAAACCCGGTTTAACAGCGACTCCAGCAACTACGACTCAAATTTCTACAATCATCCAACGCCCGATGTCGAAGCCGGCGAGGAAGGAGCCGATGGGCAGTCCTGTTCGGGCGAAATCAGTATCGGGCCATACACGGTGGTGATCTTCTCTCAGGATGAATAAGCTCCGGTCCCTTGTCGCCAGGAATATGACGAGCCGATGCACAAAAGCGCTGCAGAATATTGCTGGTTCTGGAGGAGACGCTCATGAGCCATCGAAACGACACTCATCTTAAATCGATCGGTTACATACTGTGGATATTCGGTTTCACGGGCTCCCACCGGTTCTACTATGGCAAACCTGTTACGGGAACGATCTGGTTCTTTACTCTGGGACTCCTGTTCGTCGGCTGGATCGTTGATTTTTTTCTCATCCCCTCCATGGACCGTCAGGCGGATTTCAGGTATCGCAGCGGCAATCTTGACTACACGGTAGCATGGATCCTGCTGACATTTCTGGGATTGTTCGGCATACACCGTTTCTACATGGGAAAGTGGTTTACGGGGATTGTTTACCTGCTTTCGGGTGGGATCTTCGGCATAGGCTACCTGTATGATTTTTGGACCCTGAATGATCAGGTTTCGCTAATAAACAGCGGACGCTGACTCCCTCTATTGTTCTGTTTTCTTCCGCCAGGTGAAGAGCGGGCACGGGTGCGGATATTCCACCAGTTTGTGCAAGTGAAACTTTCAAACTCCCGCCTGGATGCTTAGGATGCAATAAGTTGGTCTGTGTGGCTTGATAATGAGGGGAGGATAGAAAATGAAAGAATACGACGTTGTGGTCGTCGGCTCCGGTGCCGGATTGAGCCTTGCGTACCGGGCGCTCTCCGCGAATATGAAGGTTGCCCTTGTGGCAAAGGACTATCCCGGCGGGACATGCATCAATGTTGGCTGCGTCCCTTCAAAGACTCTGATCTATGCCGCCGACATGGTGCGGTTTATCGAGCAGGCCCCAAAATTCGGTATAAACGCCAGGATTGATTCGATAGATTTTCCGGGAATTATGGGGAATATGAGAAACGCCGTACGTACAACCGCGGATTCGATCCGGCAGGACCTTAAAGGATCGGAGGGTCTGGACTACTATGAGGAAGAGGGTCAGTTCATTGAGGACCATACGTTGGCGGCAGGCAGTGAAAAGATCCGGGGGAGGAACATTTTCATCGCAACGGGGGCACGGCCGGCAATTCCCCCCATTAAGGGATTAAACGAAACCGGTTATTTGACCAATGAATCGGTCCTTGCCCTGACGGAGCTGCCGAAAAGCCTGATCATCATCGGAGGAAGTTATATCGGTGTCGAGTATGCGCATTTCTTTGCGGCGATGGGCAGCGAGGTATCTGTCGTTGAATATTTTAATGATCTTGTTGCGTTCGAAGAACCGGAGATCTCTCGATTACTCAAGGAATCTCTCGAAAAAAGGATGAAGATATATACGGGACACGAGGCGATCTCAATCACGAGAAACGGTGGCGGCTGCGCTCTGACCGTACGGGACCGGGCGACGAAAGCAGAAAAGCTGATCATGGGGCAGCAGGTACTTGTGGCAACCGGCAGGAAATCGAATGCGGACCGGCTGAAACCTGACCATACGGGCGTGCGCCTGACGCAAAACGGGTTTATCGAGGTAGATGAATTTCTTCAGACAAGCAAGGCCGGGATAATGGCACTTGGCGACGCAACCGGCAAAGGCATGTTCACGCACGCCGCCGATAAAGAAGTGGAGATAGCCTGGCACAACGCCTTCAATGAAAGTAAGGAAGCAATGGATTTCGCAGCCGTGCCGCACGCCGTTTTTACCGAACCCCAGATCGCATCGATAGGGCTTACTGAATCACGGGCGGCGAAAGACCATGACATAATTGTCGGGAAGGCATCGTATGCCGACACGGTTCAGGGCGATGTAAGGAAAGTCGAAGCGGGTTTCGCGAAGGCGGTAATTGAGAGGAAAACGGGGCGGATACTTGGTTTTCATATTATCGGCCCGGACGCGTCCATCCTGATCCAGGAAGTCGTGAATGTCTTTACGCAAAAAGGGGATTATCGGTTTATCGCGGATGCGATGCATATCTTTCCGTCACTGTCGGACCTTATTACGGAGACATTGGGCAAGGCGTAAAGTGGGAATATATACCAGGTTGCCGCCGTCAGCGTGGGGGTGGAGCGAGGCGAAAGGCTGGCCCAATATTCCTGTTCACCTGTGGATGAAGATATTGGACACGAGTTTCTCGTGATGATGTTATACTTCAATTATATCTTGGGTAAACTATTCGTCCCGGGGTTTGGCCCGCCGAGATAGCAGGGCGATAACCGTATTAGCCAGCAAACTCGCAAAAAGGCCTGATAGGTGTTTTCATGGGGCCGAACCGCAGGAAGTGTGGGATGCATCGCCTGTCGGTGTTCCGTAAGGCGCAATATTTTCAATCGGGCAAAGCCCGAAAAAGGAGGCAGACAATGGCGGAGAAGCCAAAGGTGGGATGTGCCCGCCCGACCGGTGGTCTGGTAGGGGTGCAAGAGAAGAGCCAGTCTTCTGAGACATCGCCGCAAACAGAGGAGGTAAGAACCATGATCCAGGTAGGCAAGCCAGCTCCGGACTTCATCGCCCCGGCGTACCACAAGGGTGAATTTACCAGCGTGAAGCTTTCCGATTATTTGGGCAAGTGGGTGGTTCTCTGCCTGTATCCGGGGGATTTCACCTTTGTCTGAGCGACGGAAATATCGGCGGTCGCCGATAGCTACAAGAAATTTCAGGACCTTGGTGTTGAAGTCTTTTCGATGAGCGTAGACAGTGTTTTTGTGCACAAGATGTGGAACGATCATGAGTTGTCAAAAATGGTGGATGGCGGGGTGCCGTTTCCCATGCTTTCCGATGGAGGAGGCAAGGTTGGGATTGCCTATGGTGTGTATGATGAAGATGCCGGGGTGGAGAACCGCGGGAGATTCATCATTGACCCTGACGGCGTGATCCAGGGGTACGAGGTCCTCACGCCTCCCGTGGGCAGGCACGTGGCGGAAACCATCAGGCAGATCCAGGCCTTCCAGCACGTAAGACAGACCAATGGGGCCGAGGCAACTCCCTCGGGGTGGAAACCGGGCAAGACGACCCTTAAACCCGGACCTGATCTCGTCGGCAGGGTGTGGGAGGTCTGGAAGGTTAAGATGGCTTCCGATTAACGGGGTGTTTGAGGGGACCGGGGACACAGGCGCGCGGGGCAAAGCACGAAGGACTTCCTACACTGCTTCACCTTCTTACCCTCCGTGTTGCGCGACCAGACTGTCCCTCAGGGCTTTGAGTCTGCTGCTGAGACCTACTTTGTAGACATGCGGATTTTCGAAACGTTTGTACTCTGCGGGAAGCATCGCCAGACGTTCCCGACTGTATTGCGCCGTCTGGGACAGGCCAGGGGGATCATGGACGATCTTGCCCCCGGCCATTACAAGATGCAGCGATGGCTCGATCTCGCTGGCATTGACGGCAGAAGATTGATGAGGGACGAATGGATGGTGCATGATGTCAATATTTGTCTCATCATCGAATCCGACCACGTCGGCGCCCAGGAACAGCCCGTGATCATTGATTGCGCGCCATACCTGCTTTTTGTCGGGCAGAGTGATTTTGAAAACATTCTCGGAAAGTTTGATGACCGGATGTCCATTGGTACAGGCCAATTTGTAGACACCATCGAGCGCCGCGTCGGGTTGTCCTGTGACCAGGCTGGTCCCCACGGCGAAAATGTCGATAGGAGCCGCCTGTGCCACAAGACTTCTGATAACATACTCATCGAGCTGGTTGGAAGCGGCAATTTTGACGTAGTGTAATCCCGCTTCATCCAGTATGATACGACTTTGCTTGGCCAGGTAGGCCAGATCGCCGCTGTCCAGACGGATAGATTTGAGGCGATGACCCCTTCTTTCCATTTCCTTTGCCACCGCGATCGCGTTGGGTATGCCACTTTTCAGGGTGTTGTAGGTATCCACAAGCAATACGCAATCATCCGGGCGGGCGGCGGCGAAGCTTCGGAAGGCCTCGATCTCGCTTTCGCAGCTCTGCACATAGGAATGTGCCATGGTGCCGAATGCCCGCAGGTTGTAATCTCGTGCCGTCCGTACATTGCTGGTCCCCTCGAAGCCGCCGATGACAGCCGCGCGGCTGGCATGGTAGCCTCCGAACCCCTGCGCGCGGCGCAACCCAAAATCGACTAGCAACCCATCTCCGGCAGCAAGGCGCATGCGGCTGGCCTTGGTAGCGATAAGTGATTGAAAATTGAGCATGTTGAGCAATACGGTCTCGATAAGCTGAGTCTCGACCAGGTTTCCGTCAACTCTCAGGATGGGGCGTGTCGGGAATACCACATCGCCTTCCGGCAGAGAATAGATGGTACCTCTGAACCTGAAGCCCTTCAGGTAGGCCAGATAATCCTGATGAAAAGACTGCGCTTTCAGAAAATCGAGGTCGTCCTTGCTGAAACTGAAGTCTTCCAGGACGGCCAGTAGATCCGGCAGGCCGGCGAAGATCGTGTATCCGCCTTTGAAGGGATTCTTGCGAAAAAAGTAATCAAATACGGCGGGTTCATCCTTTCGGCCCGCCAGGAAATAGGCCTGCCCCATGGTGAGTTCGTACAGGTCGGTATACGTTGCGGTGAGATCCAGAATAAGCTTTTTGCTCATCATTCCTTCCATTCTATCTTTAGTCCGCGTGGGCACAAAGTCCGCGTCCGATTGCGGTATAAAGCGTACTCCTGACCCTTCCCGTGCGTCAAATGGTTTCTTTCCCGTGTGATCGGCTGATAGGCCGTCGGTTCCCTTCTCGTTCTTACGGTCCTTCGTCGTGGTTATGGATCTGCGGAGCAGGAAGGGGAGGTTCCCCGGGAAGCAAAAAACCCGATCTTTCAGGCCACTCTCATTGTTACTCTCACCGAAAAATGTGAGTCATAGGCACGAATGTCCCCAAAGTTGCTTGAAAAGAAGAACGGAATGGCGTATAGAAATCACACTGTGAGGATCGACTTCCATACCCACATTTATCCTGACCGGGTGGCTTCTCAGACGGTCTCTACGGTTTGTCGGCGGGCGGGGATTGATGCCTATGCGGACGGTACTCTTGATGGTCTGAAAAGGTCAATGGCGGCTGCCGGGATCGATCTTTCCGTAGTGGCGGCTGTGGCGACAAAGCCGGAGCAGGTTGCATCCATTCAACGATGGTTAACGGCCATTCGACAGCCGGGCATTACAGCGCTGGCCGCCATGCACCCCGCAGATCCCTTGAGCTCCGGGCAGATGAAAATGCTGAAGCGGGAAGGATTTCGAGGCTTTAAATTGCACCCTGATTATCAGGATTTTTTTGTTGACGATCCCCGCGTATATCCTTTGTATGAGAGGGCAGCGGCAGAAGGCATGTTTATCCTCTTCCATGCCGGGCTGGATCGGGGGCTTCTCCACCCGGTCCACGCTACGCCGAAACGCCTGGCTGCGGTTCACGAGGCCGTTCCGGAACTCTGCATGGTTGTCGCCCATCTGGGAGGAGAAGAGGCCCACGAGGAAACGGCGGAACATCTGCTGGGGCGGAACATATACCTGGACACGTCCTTCGTGCTGCGCAAGATACCCGGGACATTCCTGGAACGCTTCCTCAAGGAACACCCGGCAGAACGTTTGATATTCGCATCGGACAGTCCATATACGGATCAGGGGGAAGAGCTTCAGTTTCTTTTGCAGTTGCCGTTTCTGACAGAAAGTGACAAGGAAAAGATCTGTTTTTCCAATGCGGCCCGGCTGTTGGGATTGGAAGGTGTAGAGGACGTCTCCACGGTTGCCGCCGAACGTTGAACCGCCTTTGCGCAATAGCACACTACGTCGTCCGGGCTGAACATCTTCCGTGAAAACTCTCCCGCAATCCGAATCAGGCTAAATCCAGCGCCTTTCTCACCGCTTCCGCCAGTTCCTGCCTGGCAAGGGGTTTCATGAGGAATTCTCTTATCCCCGCCGCTCTTGTCGTCGCCGGATCAACGTCGTCAATGTGTCCCGTGCAGAGTATAATGGGCATATTGGGACGCACGGTGAGGATTCGTTCGGCAAGACGCATGCCTGTCAGGTTGGGCATTGTCTGGTCGGTTATTATAAGATCGAACCGGGAAGGGTTTGCACGGAAGAGCTCCAGGGCTTTTGTGCTATCGGTGAGGGCCGTGACGGTATAGCCGAGCCTTTCGAGGAGCCCTGTACCGAGCTCGGCTATTATCGCCTCATCGTCGACGAAGAGGATATGTTCCTTGCCTTTGGGGACTCCCACGGATCGGACTGTATCGGATGTCTCATCGGTTACAGCCTTCGGGAGAAGTACCTGAAAGGCAGAACCGACACCCTGTCTGCTCTCAACGGTAATGTCGCCATTTAAGCTTTTGACGATCCCGTAGACCACGGCAAGCCCCATGCCCGTGCCGTCACCTACCCCTTTTGTCGTGAAGAAGGGTTCGAATATCCTCTCGATAACTGCTGCATCCATGCCGGTTCCCGTGTCCTGTACCGTCAGCTGCAGGTAAGCGCCGGGAGGAAGCCCCGAACCCCTCGCATCGGCATCGGCAAGGGTTATAACGAGTTTTCCGCCATTCTCCCGCATGGCGTAGGCTGCGTTGGCGGCGAGGTTCATGACTATTTGCTGTATCCCGGTGGCATTGGCAAGGACCGTGTCCGATGTGGCGGTAACATCCACATCGATAGTGATTGTAGTTGGTATCGAAGCCCTCAGAAGCTTCACCGTCTCCTTTACAAGGGGTGTTAAGGACAGAGGTTTTGCCTCGTACTCCGTCTTGCGGCTGAAGGTGAGCATCTGTTTGATAAGATCACGTCCTCTGAAGCCGCCCTTCAGTACCAGTTCCAGATGATGCCGTATAGGACTTCCGGAGGGCAATTCGTCATCGAGCGCCAACTCGGTAAAGCCTATTATGCCTGCGAGGATGTTGTTGAAGTCATGGGCAATACCGCCGGTGAGAGTGCCAAGAGCCTCCATCTTCTGCGCCTGGCGGAGCTGTTCTTCGAGGTGACGCAGTTCGGTGATATCCTGCACGGCCACTGTAACCCCGATGACCTGTTCGGTCTCATCTTTCAGCGGGTTGATAATCTGCAGCCATGTCCCCTTTACTCCCGGTAGTCCTCGTGTCGCAGCTGTGAACTCCATACCCGTAATCGGTTCGCCCGTTTTCATCACCTGGCGGAGCGCCGGCACTATAGTGCCTGCCAGGGGTCGGGGCAACAGCTCCTGTACGGTTCGGCCGATGTGCTCCGAGGGCGGCAGACCGTTCAGATCCGCGAGACGCTGGTTGATTCTTAAGTACTTCAGATCACGGTCAAAGGCACACAGGCCTATGGGGGAACTATCGTAGTATGCATCGATCTCCCTTTTTTGTCTGAGAGCGGTTTCTTCGCTTTCCCTGAGTTGGGAGGTTCTTTGTTCGACACGTATTTCCAGTTCATCACGGGACTTGCGCACCGCCTCCTCGGAATGTTTCCGTTCGGTAATGTCCTGGAAGATCGTGACGGCTCCCCAGATTTCGCCGGTGGTGTTCCTCAAGGGCGTGGCACTCGCCAGGATGATGGCCTGCGTTCCTTCGCTGCGCGTGATGGTGAGTTCCGCATCGGCAACGCTTTGCCCCTGGAGGGCAAGCGTCAGGGGCAACCGGCCTGCCGGGACCGGCGCGCCGTCGGGCGTGGAAACACTGTATCCTCCCGGCGGTCCATGAGCATCTCCGGTAACCGGGCCGCCGAAGATCAGCCGGGTAGCGGCGCTTGCCAGCAGAATCTTACCAGCCATATCCACCACAACAACCCCGGCAGGGGCTCCGTCGAGGACGGCCTGCAAGGTTGCACGGGAACGCTCCAGCGCCTCCTCCGCCTGCTTACGCTCGGCAATTTCCTGTTGCAGTTCGGCATTGGTATTGGTCAGCTTTATCTCGTTCTGTTTCAATTTTCGGTAGAGAATCTCCTGCGGTTTTTTCACGCTGGTTTCGATAAAGGCGAGATAAACCAGGTAGAAAAAGGCGATCTGGAACAGATGGCCTACCATGTTGGTTATGCCGAAGGGGTCTGCGTAGAGGGTAAAGGTCAAGCCGGTGACGATGGCCAGGGCGATTGACCACACAATAATTCGCAACACCCGGGGATCGAAGGATTGGCGGTTGGCGACGAGCAGTCCTATAGCTCCCAGCAAGATCAGGCAGATGACATAGTCGCTGATCACCTTGAAAGGTGTTAAACCCACCCCCTCCACGATGCAAACGGGGAATACCCTCCAGTAAAAGACAGACAGGAGGATCAGTGAGGTTACCAGTGAATATACGGCGAACATAAGGACGGAGTTAAGGCGGCGCTTGATAAACAGCGGAGCGATCAATAGCGATATGCTCAAGACATACCTGCCGGCTATGTAGAAAGTGGGTCCGAGGTTACCGTAACCGGGGAATATGCCCATGTCCTTGTTGCCCAGCAGGTGGATTGAATCCAGGAAGGCGAAGAAAAGAAAGGCGATGCCGGTAAACAGGAAGTAGTTGTTGTCAACAAGGTGCCGTGAATTCCAGGTTATCGTGAAAGCGCATACGGCTATGACAATTGAGACCCCGTCAACAAAACTGTGAAAAAGGTTATAATTGTACCTGCCGACGAGATAGAGGAGAAGCAGCCCCACCACACCCGCAAGGACAGCCGCAAACCGGGATAGGATATAATACTTTCCGACTTTGTCGTCCCTGGTCTTCAAGAACGGTATTTTAACACAGGATACTGGAAGTTGTCACTGTTCATGGCGTGGTGGTTCGATACATTGCAGTACCAGCAGCCGGATCACCAACCGGTTTTTAATCTTTCCCGTCACATCTATGATATAATACCGCGCATGGTGGCTAAAATCCCCGAACCCTTCACCCCGAAGCGTATGAAGCGCATCGGGAGAGGTACCCTGCTTGGGATTCTTGTGGGTATCGTATCCGGCCTGGGCGGAATAGTTTTCAATTACATGATCAGCGTTGGTACCCGATTCTTTACCGGAGATTTAATTACCTACCTGTTGCCTGGTCATGTCTCCACCTTGAATCTCCTCGGCTTTCCCATCGATCGATGGATGATGTTATGGATCCCCGCTCTTGGAGGGCTCCTTTCCGGCTTTCTTGTATTTCGCTTTGCCCCGGAAGCGGAGGGGCACGGTACAGACGCCATGATCGACAGTTTTCACAGAAAGAAAGGGATCGTGCGAAAGCAGGTGCCGGTAATCAAGACTATCGCATCAGCAATCACGATCGGGTCAGGGGGCTCAGCAGGGAAAGAAGGGCCAATCGCACAAATTGGTTCGGGGTTTGGTTCCATACTCGCATCTCTTCTTAAGTTGAGCGATACGGAACGGCGCATTTTGCTTCTCGCCGGTGCAGCGGGCGGGATCGGAGCAATATTCAAGGCGCCGCTGGGGGCGGCACTCTTTTCGGCTGAGGTACTTTACAGCAAGGAGGACTTTGAATTTGAGGCGATTATCCCCTGTATTCTTTCCTCCATAGTCGGCTTCATGGTTTTTACCCTCTATGATGGGACGGGCACTATTTTTCATATTCCGGCGTTTGCTCTGGCGACCCCCGTGCAGTTGCCTTTCTACGGGGTTCTCGGTCTTCTCTGCGCCCTTGTGGGTTACGTCTACGTCAAGGTTTTCTACGGCATGAGGGAGCGCGTGTTCAAACCGCTCAACATCCCGAAGCCGCTCAAACCAGCGTTGGGTGGTCTGTTGCTCGGGATCGTCGCCTTCTTCCTCCCCGAAGTCCTCGGGGGCGGTTACAAATTCATCCAGTCAGCCATCGACGGACAGCTTGCAGTGGGCCTCATGGCAGCCCTGGTGCTGGGGAAGATCATCGCCACCTCGTTTACTATCAGTTCCGGAGGAAGTGGGGGCGTCTTCGCACCGTCTTTATTCATCGGTTCCATGCTGGGCGGTTCCTATGGACACATCTGCGGAAGGATATTTCCGCAGATGGTGACAGAGCCTGCCGCGTTCGTTCTGGTTGGAATGGGAGGTTTCTTTGCCGGGGTCGCCAAAACCCCCATCGCGGCACTTATAATGGTCGCTGAAATGACCGGAGGATACAGCCTTATCCTTCCCATGATGATTGTCTCATCTCTTGCATACCTTCTTCTCGGCAAGACATCCCTGTATGAAAAGCAGGTAGCTACCCGGGTCGATTCTCCCGCTCACGTGGGGGATTATTCCGTCGATATCATGGACCGCCTCCTGGTGAAAGACGCAGTGGCACCGGACAGAAAGGTCGAAACCATTCCTGAAGATATGAGTTTCGAAAACATTCTGCAGCGCATGATAGGTTCAAATCAACAGGATTTTTCAGTGGTGAACAAGGAAGGCGATCTGGTGGGCATCATCTCCATGACCGATCTCCGCACGGCAATGGCGGATGCAGACCTGCACCCTCTCCTCATCGCCCGGGACATAGCCGTCACCGGGGTCATGGCAGTCACGATGGAAGACTCCTTGAATGCGGCCTTAAAGGTAATGGCAGCCGTGAATGTGCGAGAACTGCCGGTTGTGAGCAAGGAAGATTCGAGAAAAATTCTCACAATGGTGAGCAGAAAAGACATCACGCGAGCATATCACGAAGAAATGGAACGGAATAAGAGCCGCAAAAGCGG